>JAYUKI010000417.1:0-16629 GCA_043764595.1 Myxococcales bacterium
GGGAACGCGTCGATGCGAATGCGGGCGAGCTGGCCTTCACGAATGCGGCCCACGGCCTCGCGCGGCGGAAAGTAGGCGACCCATTTCATCTTCGCCTGCGGCACTACGGTCGCGATCACCTGATTGGCCACGAGCGCGGCGCCTGTCGGGAGCACCTCGAGATCAGCGACGACGCCGTCGATGGGCGAGGTCAGCGTGCGCCTGCCCACCTCCCATTCGAGCTGCGCGACGACAGCCTTCGACGCCGCGGTGCGACCGCGCAGCTCTCCGAGCTCGCGCTGCAAGTTGAGGAGGCGGACCTGAGTCTCTTTTCGCACGCGGTCCGTGTCGGCGGCGGCGTTGGCCGCGTCCGCGGAGTTGATAGTGACGAGGCCGCGCTGCTGTTGCATCGCCTCGGCCTCCTTCAGTGCCTCGAGCCCGGAGACGAGCGAAGCCTCGCGGAGCCGCTGCATGGCGTCGTTCTGCTTTTGGGTGAGCTGGGCCACGTCGGACGCGACCTTCGCGCGCGACGCGGCGGCGGCTGTTCGGCTATTTCCTGCGCGCACGGTGGCGAGCGCCAAGCCCCTCTCGGCCTCGATGATGGCGCCGAGGCTCTCGCCCGCTTGCTCGAGGCTCTCGATGCGCACGCGTTCCTCGGCGATGCGCAAGCGCTCCGCAGAGGCGTCGAGTACGATCAGGACCTCGCCCGTGCGGACGGTCGCGCCAAGCTTGAGGTGGTTCTTGGACACCACCCCTGCGACGCTGGGCTGGATGGGCGATGCCGCCCCTGCTGCCAAGAGGCGCCCTTCTTCGCTCACCGCATAGACCGTCGTTCGGCTCGACAGGAGCCACACGCCCCACGCGGCGAGGAGGAGCACGACGACGACGAGCCGGCGGCCGAGAGGGCTGCGCTCCTCGCCATCGAGGAACGCGAGCGTTTGGGTGAACGGTGGGTACATGGGAAGGTTCGCGCGAAGACCAGCAGCGGCCGTGCCACGCCGCGCGAGTCTACGCGACTCGGCGCCGTCGTTGATCGAGGTTCACGTGTGGGTGTGGGCGCGCCTGTCTCCACTGTCGAGGAAACCACGTGCGTCGATGAGTTGCACCGTTGCACAAGCAGCGCCCGGGTTTGTGACCTCGGCGGCGCGTGGTCAGCTTCCCGAAGGCCTCGAGCCTACCAGGCTCCCGTATACATGCCGTTCGCCACCATGCCGTCGCCCAACGTGTCTTGCGAGTAGCCGCGGTCTTTCCAGTAGTCCACCGCGGTGGCCACTGCGCCGACTTCACCCGCGCGGACGCTGGTCTTCGATCGCTTGTTGCCGGGGGCCGTGTGCAAGGTCGTGTGGCTGTCGCGTTCGGTCTTCATTCGAGGCTCCTTGGCGTTGCATCCCTCATTGCGCGAAGCGTGCCAGCGACATTCACGGGGACGGGCCGCCTCCTCGGCCTCTGGAGGCGGGACCGCGAGGAGGTGTTCGATTCGTCCTCCCCGCTCTCGAAAAGGCCACGAGATGTGCTCGTTCGCACGGTCCTAGCCCAGCGCACCAGCTTGCAAATGCCTAGCGATGTGTCGACGCCTCTCTGGGCGGAGCCCCTCGGCAGCTCCGTAGAGGGTCGGCGCGCTCGGCATCGCTTCCACGACGCTGTAGCAGTGAATCGCGATGTCGTGGGCGTGTGGTCATCCGCCATGGCCGGGCGAGTGGACGAATCGGCCATGGTGCGTGGACGCGAGCGCCAACCGGCGAGGCCTACGCGGCCACTCTCGCCGAGCGCCGATAGCTTTCCCCACGAATTGGGCCGAATCGGCTCGGACTCCGAGGCGGCACGACGGGTGCAATGGCGACTCGTACGCTGCCCGTCGCGGCGGCAAGGAAGAGGGTTCCCATGAGCACGAAGAATGAAATCGCGACCGCCATCCCCGCGACCTCCGAGCGTTCGCGCAAGCGGCTCGGCACGGGGGTGCGCGCCGGCGGCCTGCTTGACGACTTGAGCTCGCCGTTTCGACGCCCGATGGACATCCCGCCGCACACGCCGCCGCGGGAATACGAAGAGGGGCTCTGAACGAGGTGCAAGTGAAAGCTCCCATCCTTCCCCGCTCGAGCTCGGCGCCGAAGCTCGACACTCGACTACGAACGAGGCTGGCTGCCGGCGTGCTCACGAACTGCTTCGGGCCCGCCGAGACGATTCCAAGGATGCCCGATCCGCAGTGAGCCTGCGGCGGGCCTCCAAAACGAAGATTCGAACCAAGGAAATGCGATGAAGACCAAGACCATGGCCGACGCTCCCAAACCCGCCACGATCCGGTTTCGCTCCGGCGTAAAAGCAGGCACGTTCGACGTCGACGACCCCCCGATGGGGTGCGGAGGGGACGGGCGCGGGGGGTACCCGGGGCTCCCGGTCGCCGACCAGCAGATGGAACGCTGGTAGGCACGCCTGCCGCGAGCCAAACGAAACGCGGCCGTGCTTCGTGCCTCCTCGTGCGTCGCACGGGGCTCGTTTGGCCGAAACTGCGTCGGCCAGCTCGAAGTATGCGAACCTGAGGCTGCACATGGACATCGGCACGGTCGTCGGCGGTCGCTACCGCATCGTTCGCGAGCTAGGCCGCGGCGGGATGGGCGTCGTCTACGAGGCTCTGCAGGAGGATCTGCGGCGCCCGGTCGCGTTGAAGGTCATGCGCGGCCTCCAGTGCAGCGGTGAGGACTACGATCGCTTCGTCCGCGAAGCGCGAATCGCCGCGAGCGTGAGCAGCCCTCATCTCGTGCAGGTGCTCGACTTCAGCGCTGCACCGGTGCCCTTCATCGTAATGGAGCTGCTCACCGGCGAAACTCTTGCGGATCGGTTACGCAGTGGCCCGCTGGCCGAGATCGAGGTCGTACGGTTCGCGCAGCAGCTCCTCTCCGTGCTCGCCGTCGTGCACGCGCAAGGAATCATTCATCGCGATCTCAAACCTGCGAACATATTCTTTACCGAGGCGCCTGGCATCGGCCGCGTCTGCAAGCTGCTCGATTTCGGTATCGCCAAGCTGGCGCAGGCCACTCGCGCGCTCACCCAAGAAGGATCGATGCTCGGCACTGTGCCTTATATGGCTCCCGAGCAATTGCTCAATCACGCGGAGGTGACGTCGAGCGCCGACATCTACGCGCTCGGCGTTTGTATGTTCGAGGCGCTCACCGGACGGCGACCGAGCGCGAGGGTAGACTTTGCCGGCCTGGTGGCCGAGCTGCAAAGCACGCCTGCCCCTTCGGTCAGGTCCCTGCGAGCCGATGTGAGCCCGGGCCTCGCCGCGGTCGTCGATTGCGCGATCGCCCGCCACCCCGCGCAGCGCTACGCCACCACCGGCGCGATGCTCGCGGCGCTGGAAGCGGTCGTCGGGTCTCCGGCGAGCTTACGCCCATCCTTGGCGCCGCCGGCAAGCGCAGCCATTGCACCGATGACGTCGCGGCCCCCGGGCTCGCTTTCCCCTTCCCAGCTCCCTACGACATCGCATTTCGATCTTCCGACGGGCGGAATGCAGGGGACGGGCGCGGTCTCGCAGGGACCGTCGCGACGAGGCGTCGTCGGTTTGGTCGTCTTCGGTCTCGTGCTCACTGTGGTGGTTGGAGTGGGCGCTGGCGTCTACTGGGGTAGCGGCGTCGGAGACGAGCCCGATGCGCGCGCGCCCAGTCGAGCCGACGCAGCCGTCGTCGCAATCGCGGTCTCGGGCGAGCCTGTCGCGCCGGCGAGTGGAGCCCCGTCTCCGAGCGCCGCGCCGCGGCCAAAGCCTCCCCTCCGAGGCGACGCCGGACCCGCACCTTCCGTGAAGCCGGCCCCCTCCGGCGTGGTGAGGACGGAAGATGGGGCGCTCAACACCCCTTGCGCGGCGTCTCGAGAAGGCGAGGGGAACGGCGACAAACGAACGGTCTGCCAAAGCGGGAGGTGGCGCTGTCGGCAAACCTTGGCGTACGTCCGCGAGTGCGGCGACCATTGCGAGCCGGTCGCGGAACGGAGCTGCGCGGCGTGCGGTACGCCGTGCCCGTCCGACAAGATCTGCAAGGTGATCGATAACGGCATTGGCGAATGTGTCGCGTGTGATTCGACGAAGACGCTCTGCAGGCGCCCGGGGAGTTCGGGCATCTGCGCCTATTTGCCAATGGATCCGCAAAACTGCGGCCGCTGCGGAAACGTGTGTGTAAAGCTCTGCATCAACGGCGTATGCCAATGATCGTCGGAGTGAGACCCGGCTTCCGCGTGCTGGCAGGGCTCGTCGCGAGCCCTCGCGCCTCGTCGAACAAAAGGCGCGGTCCGCTTTCGGCGACCGCGCCATTGGACCCAATCGTGACGCCCTCGGCTCAGCCGTAGAGGCGATTGGTCGAGCGGGGTCGATGACTTACCCATCTCTGCCGCCCGAGAACGCGAGACGACTCCCGCCGGCGGAAAGTCTGCTCATCCCGTTCGACGTGACGTGCGCCGACTCGCCGAAGCCGTGAGTCGCGACCGCTCACGGTCTGGGTGCTTGGCGCTCAGCGCTACGTTCCACGTCCCGCCTCGCCCAAGCTCGCGGGCACCGGTCTCGCTCCTTCGTGTCAGCTCACCGGCGACGGTCGTCCGCCGTCAGGCGCTCGGCTCGATCACCGCGGCCCCCCACAGCGCCGGCGGCACGGAGAGGGGCGCGCTCGCGTCGCCGACGCTGACGCGAAGCGCGCGGCCGAAGCTGGTCCCGCGAGCACATCACGATCGGCTCCGTCCGCGAAAGCTGGACCCCGTGCTTCAGCCACCGCGCGCCGCGACGAACGCCAAGCGGGCACACCTCGGCGCCGCGCCCCGGGGCGTCGACGCTCCACCTTGAACCGCGGCGAGGTGAGTGTGTCGAGTCCACGGACCGATCCCACCACGCGAACATCGGTCCCTTCGGGGAGCGGAACGACGAGGACGGCGGCGGCCCAGCTGTCTTTGGTGGAGCGACTTACGGCGAGCTAGCTCTCGTCGCCGACGGACTCGAGCCTGGACGCTCACTCGTCTTCGTCGGTCGGCCACTCCTCTTCCATTTCGGGAAAGAGCGGCGCCGCATCCCACTCGAGGCCCTCCGCGAGGTGGCCGAAGAGCCCCGTCTTGGCGGCCTTCACCTCCACGAGCACGGCGCACTTCGTCCGGCCCTTTCGCGCGAAGCGCACTCCTTGTGCCGGATTCTGCGCTTTCACCTTGCCGCTCTCCACCGCGAGCAGCGTGACGCTGGCGAGGATCTTGGCCGCGTCTTCGGCTTCCGGCTCGTCGGTGAAGAGCTTCTTCGCGGCGCTCGAGACTTTGTGCCCAGCTTCTTCCGCTGCGTCGAGGGACTCGAACATCATGGCGGCCATGGCCGTTCGGAAGAGTGGAATACCCGTCTCGTCCTCGTGCGCAATGGTGATGCGCAGCTTTGCGCTGGAAGGGGAGGCCTCGACGACATACACGCGGTGGGTTGCGCTCACAGAAGCAGCATACGCGAGCCGGGCTTCGCTCTTCCTCAGAACGGTGCGCATTGCGGAGCCCCGCACGCCGTGAAGGCGTTGCGGGGCTCGTTCGGTCGTCGTGGCTCGTGCGGCAAATCAGATGTCGGTCTGGAAGACTCCGGCGCTCGTCGCGGTGCCGCCGGCAGTTCGGACCGAGATGTTCGAGCTGTCGGGGACGTTGCTCGGGATCGTCACGCGGATCCGCGTGTGCTCCACCGAGGTGACCTCCGCGGACACCGCGCCGAAGCGGACGAGCGGACTACCGAAGAAGCCACTGCCATTCAGGGTGAGGGTTTGACCTCCGTGCCCAGTTTGCGGCGCGAAGCTGCCAATCGTGGGGACGGGAAAACCGACCGTGATGGTCTCCGTGTCACTCGCTCCCGCGCTCGTAATACGGAGTGCTCCGGTGGTGGCGCCGGCAGGAATACGGAACGTGAGGCGGGTGTCGGACACGATCATGAGCGCCTCTACGGGAACGCCAGAGAGCGTGGCGCTCGCGCCGGTGAAGTTCGTGCCATTGACCGTGACGAGCGCGCCCACCGGGGCGTGGCGTGGCGACACGGACGTGATGACCGGGACCTCCGTCACGACGAAGCTCGCCGCGCTCGAGGCCCCGCGCGTGTCGTTCTCGACCCGAATCGTGCCGGTGGTCGCGGTTTGTGGCACCGTCGCGCGGATGCGGGTCGGCGAGACGACGCTGACGCCGATAGCAGGGATACGCGCCGCGCCCCCGAAGAAGACGCGCGTCAGGCTCGAGAACTGCGAGCCATCGATCGTGACTTGGGTGGTGGCGGGGCCGCTCGCGGGAGCGAAGCTCACGAGGGTGGGCTGCGGAGTGGCGATCGTGAGCTGCGTATCCTTGGAGAATACACGGACCCCGTTGGCAAGCGCGCGCACGTGAAGGGTATGCGTACCGATCACGTGGAGGGCGTGCCCGATCGTGAGGCTCACCGTGCTGCCGGTGACGGGGCTCGGCGACGAGGTGAAGGTGAAGTCGCCCGCGTCGGCACCTTCGACCGAGACCTGCATCGTGAGCGGTCCATCGAAGCTCACCCGGTCGAAGGTGTACGTTCGACTCACGTCGCCAGAGCCTAGGATCGCGATGCTGTCGGGGCCGAGGATGGTGACGGCGGGGAGGCCGACCGCGCGCGCCACGTCGATGCGATCTTTGGTGACGGTGGTGCTCCCGCGGTTGTCGGAGATGGGGACGCCGGTGTCGTTCAGTCGATTCAAGATCGCGGAGACGCTCCCGGATTCATTGGTGCTGGCGCGTCGCTCTCGGAGGAGCGCCCAAGCGCCCGCGACGTGGGGCGCGGCCATCGAGGTGCCGGACTTCGTGGCGAATCTAGTGGACGGTATGCTCGACTCGATCGACGAGCCCGGAGCGAGGATCGAAAGGAATGGCGCGGTCTGCGAGGACGCGGCGATCGTGTCGTTCTTTTGTGTATTCCCCACACTGATGGCCGACGAGATGCAGGCGGGGCGCCCAACGCCCGGCGTGAACGCCGTGGCCCCTTTGTCGGCCGAGTTTCCGGAGGCAACCACCGTCGCGATGCGCTGGGAGCGCAGGTCGTCGATGGCCCATTTGGCGAGCCAATTGTTGTCGTCGCACCTGCCCTGGTTGGTGAAGCTCCCGCTCCCGAGGCTGAGGTTCGCGGCGACCATATTCCGGTCGAAGTCGGTCTTGAGGAGCTCGACCCGATCGAGCGCTGCGATGTAGTCGGAGCTGTTCGAGAGCACACACGGCGCGCCCCCGCTGCAAACGGATCCCCTATTCTCCCGGTGAAATACCTGAAACGCGGCGAAGTCGACCTCGGGGGCCACGCCGGCGCGGTCGCCGAGGCTGAGCCCGGAGGTGCCATCGTCGTCGATGAAGCCGCCGACGATGCCCGCCACGTGCGTGCCGTGATCGCAGCCCGAGATGCCAGTGCAGTTTTCGCCCGCGCTGCCGCCGATTTGAGAGGACTCGCCGTTGGGACAGAGGCTCTCTTCGTCGTCGCCCCAGCCGGCAGACGAATAACACGCGCTCGCGACGAACCGGCTCGTGCCGAGGAACGGGTGATCGCGGTCGACGCCCGTATCGACGACGGCGACGACAGTGCCTTTGCCGCGCACGCCTTGCACGGCCAAGTTCGCGCGCCGCGAGTCGGTGAGGAGCCTGCCGGTCGACTCGGTGAGATCGGGCGCGGCGAGGGTGTCTTCGTCGACGCGGGCGACATCGGGCAAGAGCGCGAGGGCGGCGGCTTCTTTCTCCGAGACCTCGAGCGCGAGCCCGGGGAGCGTGGCGTACGTTTGCATGATGCGCGCGGTGTACGCGGTAGAGGGCTTCCCCGGATGGGCGCCGATGGCCTTGATGACCCGCTCTTGCGCGAGCCTTATCGACTCTCGTTGTGCCTTGATCGCGCCTTCGCCAATCTCTCCCTCATGCTTGAAATCCCCTTTCAACGATACGAGCACGCGCACGAGCATCTCGCCGTTCGGGTGCATCACCTTGGGCCGCACGAGCTCGCCGTCGGGACCGAGGGAGAGCTCCTTCGTCGTCGCGGCCTGGCTCGAAGAGCCCAACTGCGGCGCGGTGTCCGAAGCGCACCCCACGATCCCCAACGCGGCGACCGTCGTGACGAGCACGATCGAGCCCAAAACACGGCGGCTGCCAATTCCCCATTCGTTCATCAAGTTTCTCCTGGAAAGGGAAGGAGGGCGCAGCGCGGACGCGAGCACGAGCACGATCGGCGTTCGCCCTCCCTCGCGTCGGAACCTACGGAGCGCGGCGTGGACGCGGAACCCCCAGGCGCGCCAATGGGACGCATAGGCGCCGGCTATTCGTGCCGCGAGCCCTTGTTTGGCTGGCCTTTCCCGAGCTATCCGCCGAGGCCGGCGAACGAAACGATGAGGGTCGCGAGCTTTGGAGGGCGACGGCACCCGACTCGCGGCCGGCCGATGCCTTGTGAAAGTGCCTTGGCTCGGCCTACTCTCCATGGACCAATGGCTGGAACACGGATCGAGGCTACGCTCGTCGACACGAGCAACCTTCTCGTCGCATCTCCCGACCAACACCTCGGCTTCGACTTCTTTGGCTCGGTGGTGAGCGAGCTGCCCGCCGATGTATTGGGGAAATCGCTGTATTTGACCGGTGACATCTCGAGGTTTCGAGGACGCCTCGAAGGCGCAGCCCGGATCTTCGTGGTCGAGGAGCTGTCCCACGGCTACGACGACTCGCTCGAGCTCGTCAGTCTCGGGCAAGTGCCCGTCCAGGTGGGTGGCGTGGGTGGCGTGGGTGGCGTCGGCGTCTATTATCGGCGCTTCTTCGACGGCAACGACTCGTTTCACCGCATCTCGTCGGAGCACACCTTCCAAACGCTCACCGAGTCCGTCAAACCGTCGAAGGCGCATCGATTGGGCATTTACCTGACGCCGGTGAACCATCACGGCGACGAGCTGCACTTTCGCCTATTGCGTTGTTCCACGAACCTCTCGGGGCCCACCGAGAATTTCTGCGCGACCGATCGGCGCATCGTGACTGCGCTGAACGCCGAGGCTTCTGCGGTCTTTCGCGACCACGCGCCGCTCAATCACGTGCTGGCGCAGATCTACACGAACACTTCGGCGACGGACGGCAAGCAGACCAAGGCGAAGATTGCGGCTCACGCCGACAAGACCAAAGACATGCCCGTCAACGGCATCATGGCGTTCTGCACGTTCTACGACGGTCTCGGCAAGCTTGGCCCACTGCCCAACGACCCATTCGACTACGGCTACAAAGGAAAGAGCGGTTTGACGCGGCTCCACTTCCGGCTGAAGGAGCCCGCGCTGCAACGCGAGGGTTTGCTCCGCGAGTTCTCGCTGACCCTGTACCCGAGCTCGGTGTTCTTCATGCCGCTGTCCACCAATCGGCTCTACACCCACGAGATTCAGTCCTCGATGCTCAACGCCGAGATGCTCCCCACGCGCCTCGGCTATGTCGTGCGGTGCTCGAAGACCGAGGCCGTGCACAAGAGCGGCGGCACCTTTCTCAAGCTCGACGGACAGCTCGTGGAACTGGAGCCCCCGACGCCAGAAGGCATGACCGCGCTCCGCGAGCTCTATGCTGCAGAGAACCGATCCGACGCCTTCATCGACTACGGGGACAAGTTCCGTTTCAGTATGAACGAGGGCGACTACAAAGCCCCCCATCCAAAACATGACTGACGAATTCCGATCCTGGCCGTTGCCTGCCACGGGCAGTCCATTCGAGGACCTCCTGACACAGGTCCGGTTCGACGACGTGACGGCAGGCAGGCGTGGGGCCGTGCTCGTCAAGGTCGCCACGAGCGGCATCCCGATCGTCCGCACCACGACGTCGTACGGAGTTGCGGCACAGCCGTTTCGCCCCATCCACGATCGATTGGCGCAGGAGATTCGCGAGTACGCCTCGATCGCGCACCCGTTCAACAACGCGCTGATCGAGCACTACACGAGCGCCTACTCGAATATGAAGCGCCACTCCGACCAGGCCCTGGACCTGGCCGAGGGGTCGTCCATCGCGGTTTATTCCTGCTACCGCGATCCCCAAAAGCCGTCGCGTCGATTGCTCGTTCGCTCCAAGGAATCCGGCGCCGCCTTCGAGGTCCCACTGGAACACGGCTCTGTCGTCACGTTCTCGCTCGACACCAACCGGCGGTTTTCGCACGCGATCACACTGCGTGCGAACGCTCCGGACAACGATTGGCTCGGGATCACCTTTCGAACGTCGAAGACGTTCGTGCGCTTGGTCGAGGGACACGCAACACTCCCGAGTGGAGCGCGATTGACGCTCGCCAACGAAGAGGAGCGTCGCGAGTTTTTCAAGATGAGGCGACGCGAGAACGACGAAATGGACTTCGAGTACCCGCCGATTTCCTACACGCTCAGCGAGAGTGATCTACTTCCGCCGGCTTGAAGCTGCGCGCGTGTGGCCCCCAGTATTTCGGCTCGAGCTCGAGGTTCGCGCTGTAGAGGATGGCCCGTTCGTCGGACGACGGTGTCAGCGGGACTTTCGCTTTCGCTCGCGTCGAGCCAATCCGACCAAGAGCACGGCGAGCGCCGCAGCGAGGGCCGTACTCGTGGTCGAAGGTACGGTGTCTGCCGTGTCGCACGAGCACCCTCGTGGGCCAGGAGTGGTAGGCGGAAGAGTGGCGTGGGATCCAGGCGCGGCTTTCGCGGACTCGTGGGTAGAAGCCGGCAACGGAGACGGAGACGATGACGCGGCCCACGACGCAGCCGGGGTGGCGGGGGGCGAGGGATCTCGCGTCACCGGCGTTGCGAGGCTGAACGGCGCTTCGACGAGGCGCGGGCCCGTCTCGGCTGCGGCGCTGAACCCGAGGAATGCGTACCACTCCCGATCTTGGCGGAAGGGGCGGTAGCAGCCCTGGAACGAATGTGGGCACCGCGGATCGCCCGGATCGGTCAGGTGCTCTTCCACGTCGACGAATCCCGTGGCGAGCTCGCGCGGGTGGGGAAGCTCGACCACGTTGGTGCGTTCCAGGCCTGCGTCGGTCACGTTGCGAAACCGGTACCGAAAGAGACGAAAAGCTCTCGACGAAGCCCCAGGGAGCACCGAAATTCCGAGCGCGTCGGACAATGGATCTTTCGGCGCCACCGGCATCGCGCGCTCGAGTTGGATGGGCTTTCCCTCGCTCGCGAGCTGTGTGGCCAAACGCCCGGCGAGGACCGAGATATCGCTTCCGCGATCGTAGACGTAGAGGCGAGGAGGCTCGGCGCGGAGGAGCTGCCGTGGGAAGAGGATCGCGCCCGAGGGACCAGGCTCTGCCGCCACGACGACCATGACGACCTCCGTGGGCCCGCCCTGGCGAGGAAGCATGGCCGGCCAAGTGAAGGGGCCTCGAACGCGGAAGCCAAGCGTCTCTTGCCCGTCCAGCACTGCAAAGCGAGCGACGTTGGGCAGGTCGGCGGCCAGGTTCGATGGGACCGTGCTGCCCGGAGGCAAACCGACCTCTTGGACGGCTTTCGCCACCTCGCCCCGCAGAACGATGCGGAGGACGGGAGGAGCAGCGAGAACGGGCGCAGCCGGCGCTCTAGACGGGTTCACGTCGAAGCAATCGAATTGCACATGGGGGGATAAGTAGCGCGGGCCGACTTCGTTCCACGGACTGGAGACCACGGGCGTGGTCGACTTCGGCAAGCGCGGGCCGGGCTCGATGGCGGGGCGGGGCTCGTCGCACGACCACGTCGTATCGCACGTTGGCGGACGCTCCACCTTGAACCGCCGTGGCGAGGTGAGCGTGTCGAGTCCATGGACCGATCCCACCACGCGAACATCGGTGGCCCCTTCGGGGAGCGGAACGACGAGGACCGCGGCGACCCAATTGTCTTTGGTGGAGCGACTTACGGCGACCCAGCTCTCGTCGCCGACCGTCGCGACGGCCACGAGCGCGATCTGCGGTGACCCTGGGACGGACAAGAGCACGGCCCAAGCGGGGCTCGAAATGGAGAGCCCGACCGTCATCAGCGCCAATGCTGCCAGCTTCACTGCTTTCATGGCATTCCTTGGTGCGCGGCCGGAGCGCATCTACCGACGAGGAGCTCCTCGAGCGCCGTTCACCCACCCCGCAAGCGACGCAGCTCTTCCTCGAGCTCCCGGACCCGCGCCTCTGCGGCTTCATGGGCGGTCTCCACGAGCTCGCCGTTGGCGCGCTCGAGGCGAAGGCCTACGGGCTCTTCTGCAATGGGCGTGACCACCCAGCCAAGGTTCAGTGTCACGCAGGTCGTTCGGTCGAAGGTCACCACGCGCTCGACCAAGTCGTCGTCGATTCGGTCCCACACGCGCAGCCGTGCGCCCTCGGGCGCGGCGGGGTCGAAGCGTACGACCTCCGAGACTCCGCACTCGAAGTACCTGGCGAGCTTGTCGCTCCAGTCCTTCTCCGCGTCTTCGTTCGGGCTCACGATCTCGACCGCGAGGTTCGGGGGACCGCCACGCTCCCAGGTCTTCCAGGTGCCGAATTGCGTGTCCGGTACATCCAATTTCACGAAAGCATCCGGCGCCAGACACTTCTTGGGATCGGCTGCATTGAAGTACACGAACTGCTCGGACCCCACGCTATGCGAGGGCCCCAACCCGAACTTCAGCAGTTGATACAAGAACGTGCGCAGCGTCAGGTGCGTCTTGCCCTCCGGCATCTCGGCCTCTTCCGGAAAATGCAGCGGCACCGGCGCACGCGTGTACCGGAGGTCCGGGCGCGGGGTTGAGTGGGGGCGCTGCGGCACGTGGCTCATCGTCCGAACAGCGTAGCACTGGGGCTCGCTCTCGGGCACTCGCCGCGGGCGGAGGGAAGGCGGTGCGTCGAGGGCCTCAGTGAAGCCCTGGGAGCTAAGTCCTGATCCTCACCGGAGACGAAGGTGTGGCCTGGCCAAGCCGAGCGGGGGATTGTGCAGTAGCCGCCACGCAGCGCCTGGTGATGGTCGATAAGACGCACGGCAGCGGCAAGCCTCTCCTCGGGCGTGCTGTCCGCGTAGGGAGGTGGCTTTGGTTGCCACGTCGCGACGACTTCGAACGTCATGCGGCCCCGTCGCGCGGCGGCGCTCGCCTTGCGGGCTTCGGCGTCGCTGATCATGGGAAAAAGGGTATCACGTTGAGGTCGTGAGCGTACGTCGACGGTGGCGAGCCGTGGGCGCCTGCCAGCTCGCGGATGGCTAGCCCGAATCCTGGGTTCGGTGCGGGTGAAGCATTCCCACACCTCCTATCCACTTCTCCCAAGCCGCTCGCTCGCCGTCCGCGATCTCCTCGAACCGCGAGTCCAGCTCCACGAACACGTCCCACGCGCTCTTGCCCAGTCGCTGCGCGACCTCCGCGACGACTTTCTCCTCGAGCTCCGCGCGACGAACGCCTTTCCATAAGGCATCGGCGAGAGCGACGAGGAGCTCCTCGAGCGAGCACGCCATTCCCCTCCAACGTGCATGCGTGACCTCGCGACTGGTGGTGGCGCTCCGTGACGGAGGAGAAGCTCCTGGCCCGCCTCTTCGTGCCGCGCCCCGGGAACGTCGAGCTCCGCGACGTGAACGATCTTCCCCACGTCGTGCAAGAGCGCGCCAGCACGAACGAGCCGCGCCTCGACCACAACGCCGAGCCGATGCAGCGTGACGAGCAACAGCTCCGCCGCCTCGAGCACGAGCTTCGACAACCTCCTTGCCACGGCCGAAACCGCCTCGGCGGGGCCGTCAGGAACCCGCCAGGTGCCCAACGCCACGCCGGCAAGCCCAGCCGAAACCCCTCAAAAGTGACTTGATTCACCTACGCTCTTGCGCGACAAGCACCCCGAATGGTTCGTCGCCAACCTCGCCACGTTGCTCGGCATGCTCGCACGTGGTGAGATCGAACCGCGTGTCGCCGAGCGCATCGGTCTCGACGCCGTGGCGGACGCGCACCTCCGTCTCGAACGCGGGGGCCTCGAAGGGAAGATCGTGCTCCTCCCCGACCTCTGACGCCGTGCCAACCACCCCATGGCTTTCTCGAGGACCACATGCTGAACGCTGCCGAGATTCTTGCCGGCCTCGGTCGTATCGCCAACGAAGCTTTCGTGGGCGCCGTCTTGTGGCACCTCGTCGTCGGCGCGATTTCGACTGGGCTTTGGCTTGGGTGGCGCCCCTCGTCGCGTCTGGCGGGCAAACTGCTCTGTCTGCCGCTCCTATCGGTCAGCGGGTTTGCGTGGGCGTTTGGGAATCCCTTCAATGGCGCCTCATTTGCGCTCGTCGCGGTTCTGCTGGCCTGGCTCGCCTGGCGCGCCCCAAGAAGCGAGGTGCGACGCTCCAGACCGTGGACGACCGCTCTCGGCGGCGTGCTCGTCGCCTTCGCGTGGTCGTACCCGCACTTCCTCGTCGGGCAGCCCGCGCTCGCCTATCTCTATGGGGCACCGATGGGGCTCATTCCGTGCCCCACGCTTTCGCTCGTGATCGGTATGGCCTTGATCGGCTACGGACCGAGCACGAAAAGTTGGTCGTTCGTCCTGGCGGGCACTGGGGTCTTCTATGCGCTGTTCGGGGTCTTGCGGCTTGGCGTCGGCATCGATCTGGTGCTGCTCGCCGGTTCCATTGGAATTGGGGTGCAAGCGATGGCCACCGGGCAAGGGGTCCCGAAGCGGCGACGCATCATGCTGACCGTTCTCCTTGCGCTCCTGGCCTCGTTCGCGCTCCTCCTGGGCGGGCTCCTGCTCGTCAGCCCGGGAAAGGCCGTGCCATTCCTCGACGCATCGGGGAAGCCCCTGCCGGGGAGTGTGTCCGAGAAGATCCACGTCGACATCAACGGCACGCGCCAGGGCATGTTCATCAAGAGCAAGGACGCTACGCATCCGGTGCTTCTCTATTTGCACGGAGGCATGCCGGACTACTTCTTGACCCAGGAGCACCCTACCGGGATGGACGACGCCTTCACCGTCGTCTGGTGGGAGCAACGCGGCTCCGGGATATCGTACAGCGCCGACACCCCACTGGCGACGATGACCGTGGAGCAGCTGATCTCCGACACGGTGACGGTGACGCAGTACCTGCGCACACGCTTCGGCAAGCAAAAGATCTACTTGATGGGCCACTCCGGCGGCACGTTCATTGGGCTCCAGGTGGCCCAACGGCACCCCGAGCTTTACGAGGCGTACGTCGGCGTGGCGCAGATGACCTACCAGCTCGAATCGGAGCGGCTCGCATACCTTTACATGCTCGAGCAGTTCCGAGCGCGGAGCGATGCGCGCATGGTGAAGAAGCTCGAGGCGGCTCCGGTCACGCTGAGCGGCGGCACGCCGACGGACTATGTCGCGATTCGCGACGTAGCCATGCACGAGCTTGGCATCGGCACGATGCACGAAATGCGATCGCTCTTGACCGGGCTACTCATCCCGTCGTTTCTTTTCCGGGAGTACACGATCTCCGAGAAGGTGACGCTATGGCGCGCCAAATCCCGCTCGGGCATCAGCGTCGTGTGGGACGCCATGGTCGCGACGGACCTGCGGCAGAGCGTGACGAAGGTGGGCACGCCGGTCTACTTCGTCCACGGCAAGCACGACTACACGGTGAGCTACGCGCTCGCCCGGGACTACCTCGAACGGATCGATGCGCCCGTAAAGGGTTTCTATACGTTCGAGTCGTCGGCCCATAGCCCGCTGTTCGAGGAGCCGGCTGCGATGAACCGGATCTTGCGAGAGGACGTGCTCGCCGGGAGGAGCCAACTCGCGGACGGGACTGCGCCGGGCGCACGCTGAGCGTGCTGGCAACTGCGACCGAGCTCCGTGCATCCAGCGCCGTACTTCATGCATGCCAAACCGAGCCTTAGCTACTATTCCCGAGAGAGGGGGCACCTCAATGACGATTCCTTCTTCAGCTTCAGCGCGAGCTTCTGCTTGAGGTGATTGTAGTTTCCATTGGGAACCTTGATGGCGAGAAGGCCATCGTCGGCGCGCACCTTGAGAGCCGAACGCGGTGGTGGACCTGCACGCGGACAGAGCGGAGCGGTGGTCGCGTCGGACACCTGGTCGAGCATTATGGATGCTTAGTCATGCTCCTCACCGGAGACGAAGGTGTGGCCTGGCCAAGCCGATCGGGGAATCGCGCAGTAGCCTCTCCTCGGGCGTGCTGTCCGCGTAGGGAGGTGGCTTTGGTTGCCACGTCGCGACGACTTCGAGCGTCATGCGGTCCCGTCGCGCGGCGGCTCGGTTCGGTGCGGGTGAAGCATTCCCACACCTGCTATCCACTTCTCCCAAGCCGCTCGCTCCCGCCGTCCGCGATCTCCTCGAACCGCGAGTCCAGCTCCACGAACACGCCCCACGCGCTCGTATGGCGCAGGCTTCAGGGTTTGCTGGCCGAGCTCAAACGACTTGGTCCCAAGCAAAGTCGTCACGCTCAAGCTACAGACGAGCGCGTCAACGTTTCGCCACTCCTCGACTCGAGCCACTTCACGAGCTCTTCGCGCTCACGAGGCGTGTCGCTCTTTTTCGTGCGCCCAAGCCGATGCAGTTCTCGCGGGCGCCTGTCGAGCCAGAAGCGGCCGTTCTGGTCGAGCGGTTCCCCGTCGTTCGAGGCGAGCCAGACCAAGGTGTCCGCGCCGTCTTTGGCGGTGCGAAGGAACGGCCCCATCACTTTGCGGAACGTGGGTAGCGAGCGCGCCACGCCTGGAGTCTCCGCCCAACCCGGATGCATGGAGTGAACGACGATGCCGCGAGGCGCGAGC
>JAYUKI010000418.1:0-1369 GCA_043764595.1 Myxococcales bacterium
GTACTGTACTTGCCCATGGCACACGCGGGGAACCCGGGGAACGCGGGCAAAGTGGCGGTCTTGGGCGGAGGCGCATGGGGCACGGCCCTCGCCAAGGTCTTGGCGGACAAGGGCGACAGCGTGGCCCTTTGGTGCCGGGCACACGAGCTTGCCACGCAAATCAACGCGACACGCTCGAACCCGAAGTACCTGCCGACGGCCCACTTGCCCGACACGCTCACCGCGTCGCACGATCTGCGCGCGTGCGTCGAGGGCGCCTCGATGGTGCTCTTCGTCGCGCCCAGCCACGCCACCCGCGAGGTCGCACGCTTGGCCGCGGCAAGTATCCCCGAGGGCATTCCGGTCGTCAGCGCCACGAAAGGCATCGAAAACGACTCGCTGATGTTCATCGACGAAATCCTCGAAGAAGAGCTTCCGCACTGCCGAAAGCGGCTCGCCTTCTTGAGCGGCCCGAGCTTCGCCAAAGAGCTCGCCGCGGGCCTTCCCACGGGAGTGGTCATCGCCTCGAAAAACGAAGCCATCCGCGAGACCGTCATGCGAAGGTTTCACGCCCCGCATCTTCGCACGTACGGCAGCAAAGACGTCATCGGAGTGGAATGTGGAGGCGCCCTGAAGAACGTGGTCGCCATCGCTTCCGGCATCGCCGAAGGCCTCGGATTCGGCCACAATACTCGGGCCATGCTCATCACGCGCGGCCTCGCGGAGGTGGTCCGGCTTGCCACCACGCGCGGCGGCGAGCCTCTCACGCTCGCTGGCCTTGCCGGCATGGGCGACCTCGTCCTCACGTGCACGGGTGAGCTGTCCCGAAACAAGACCGTGGGCGTGGAGCTCGGCCGTGGAAAGAAGCTCCAGGAAATCCTCGCCAATCTCGGGCACGTCGCCGAGGGCGTGAAGACGACCAAAAGCGCGTTCGATTTGTCCAAGAAGTTGGGCATCGACATGCCCATCGTGCAAGAGACGTATGCCGTGCTCTACGATGACAAACCCGCAGCCCAGGCCGTTCGCGATCTGATGGCCCGTGACCTCGTCGCGGAGTTCGACTCATGACGGAACGTAGGTCCGTCGTCGTCCCTCCGAACGATGCTTGCAAACCCGGCGAAATCCTCGATTCTTCAAACTATTCGGTGCTTTAGGTAGCTCGGTGAGGCGCTTCATGAAACGGACTTTCCTTCGTCGCTGTGCGCAGACTCTCCTTCCGGTCGCCGTGGCCTCCTCGCTCGGCGTCGGCCTCGAAGGAAACGCTCGGGCTCAGCAGCCCCAGCAGCCCTATCCCCAGCAGCAGCCGTATCCCCAGCAGCCGTATCCCCAGCAGCCGTATCCCCAGCAGCCGTATCCCCAGCAGCCGTATCCCCAGCAGCCGTATCCCCAG
>JAYUKI010000419.1:0-16602 GCA_043764595.1 Myxococcales bacterium
CTCGTTCGTCACGAAGAAGTACCTCGAGTACCTCTCCGTGATGCAGCTCATCCACCTGGATGTGGCGGCGGAATACCTCGTGATGGCGGCCACGTTGGCCCACATCAAGTCCAAGATGCTCCTCCCCTTGCCGCCGCCTGGCCAAGAGGACGAGGTCATCGAGGAAGAGGAAGAAGACCCCCGCGAAGCGCTGATTCGGCGCCTCCTCGAATACCAAAAGTACAAGCTTGCCTCCCAAGAGCTCGAGGCCAAAGGCATCGCCGCACAGAACGTCTTCTTGCGCGGCGGCAAGATCGAAGAAGAGCTCGAGACGGGTGTGCCCCCCCTCGCTCAGATCCCGCTTTTCCGCCTGATCGAAGCGTTCCAGGGTGTGCTCGCGAAGAGCAAAATCACGATCACGCACGACATCGTCGCCGACCGCATCAGCATCACGGATCGCATCCACGAGCTGGCGGCCATCCTCGAAGTGAAGCGGCACACTTTGTTCGAGGATCTCTTCGAGGGCCTCACGAGCAAATTCGATCTCGTGATCACGTTCCTTGCGCTCCTCGAGATGACGCGTCTTCGCATGACGCGGCTTTTCCAGACCGACGCGTACTCGCCGCTCTATGTAGAATACACTGCTGCCGCGGGCGATCCGCTTCCCGACGGCCTCGAAGCGAAGGGCATCCCGGCCTGGGCCCGCCCGAAGGCGCCCGACCCGACGCCCCCACTCAAGCCCTCCCCGCCCCTTCCGCCCGAGGAGCCGGTAGCCGAACCTCCTGTAAGCGACGCGGTAGCCGTAGAAACTGCCGAAGGGATAGACGGTCAGCCCGAACCTTCGGAGACGAGCACGCCCGACGTCGACGATCCTCTTCCGGTTCCGGCAGAGCCACTCTCCGACGTGGGCCCGCGTCCCGACCTCGAACGCGATTCTCACGCTGCGGACCAGGACGACCTTCCTGACCTTTCCGACGATCTGCATGAAGACGGCCTTTCCGACCCCTCCGACGATGCGGAGCACTTCGAGATTTCCGACGATCCCGAGCTCGCGATGCTCGAGGAAGAGGCCGCGAATGAAGCTTCGGAAGACGACGCGTGGACGACGGACGTTGCCCTCGTGGACGGCGGCCCGAACGCCGGCGAGGTCGCAGATACCGTCACGGCCACGATCTCCGACGCGAAGGCGTCCGAGAATGCGGTCCCTCGCACGCAGGTCGGCGAGGCGGACGAATCTCCCGCGTTGGCACACGAGCCCCGCCTCGGGTCGGACGATTCCGACGTCCCTGCCAGCCCTGCCAGCGCTCCCGTCGGCAGCAACGATGTGCGCCTCGAGGCGGTGACGGGCGGCGACGAAACCGTGACCCACATGCACACGACCGACGCCTCCGAAGGTTCGGCCTCGGGATCGGGGTCGGAGCCAATCCGCGAAGCAGCCGATTCTCTTCCCAGCGCCATCGCGTCGAAGCCACGTTACGACGCCGAGGCCGATCCGGACCCGGCCCCGCCGGCCATCGAGCCGCCATCTCGACCCGAGCTCGAACCGGCAGAGTCCCCCGACTTCGTCGAAGAGCCGGAGCCTGCTCCCGAGCCCCAGAGCCCTCCGGATTTCGAGCCGGCAAAGGCCCCCGAATTCGTTCCGGAACCGGAGCCTGCTCCCGAGCTCGAGCCAGAGAGAGCTCCCGAATTCGAACCGGCGACGTTCCCCGAATTCCCCGAACCGGAGCGCGCTCCCGAGATCGAGCCACGAACGCCCGCGGAGATCGAGCCGCATAGAGCCCCTGAATTCGAGCCGGCCACGCCTCCAGAGCTCGTCCCCGAACCGGAGCGCGCTCCCGAGATCGAGCCCAACACCCGCCCGGCGGCGCCAGAATTCGAGCCGGCAACGTACCCAGAGCTCCTTCCTGAACCGGGTGCGCCCGAGATCGAGCCCGGAACGCGGCCCGAGATCGAGCCCGACACGCGCCGGGCGACTCCAGAATTCGAACCGTCGACGTTTCCCGAATTCGTCCCAATAGCCAGCACCGACCCCGTTTCGGAGCTCGCGCCTCCTGCACGAACGACCGACGTCGAGCCAAGAAAAGACTGGACCCACGCCGAGTCGGTCGAGGCCGCGGCCCTCGGGCCGGAAGAGCTGCCCGACTCTCTGGGCTCCTCCCCGCGTACCGCAGCGGTCCAATGGGGACAGCGCGTCGAAGCCGAGCTTGAAGATGCCGTTCCCGCCGCGGAAAGCCTGGCTTCTTTCTCCGAACACGAAAACGAAGATGCCGACGGCGCTCTTCTGAGCGATCCTGAGGGTCCGGACGAGCCTACCCCGTGAGCAAACGAAAAAAGCCCACCGAGAAGAAGAAGAAAACCGCGCCTTCGCCGAAGCAAAAGGCTCCGAAAAAGGCCAAGCCGAAGTCCGTGGCGCCTCCCGCTCCCGTACCTTCGGAAGGGCCGGAGGCGAAGGTCGCGCAGCTTTCGCCCGAAGCCGGTGTGGACGGTCTCGACGACCGAGCGTCCCCTTCGCTGGCGGAAGACGCGCGGGCATCGGGCGCTCTGGCCGACGACTCGAATACGGACAGGAGCGACGAAGACGAGGACGAAGGCGGGGACGTCGAGACGAGCGCGCCCGAAGCCGCCGGCACGGACGACGATTTCGACGACGAAACCCAAGAGTTTCCCGCCGTGGTGAGCGAGAGCTCGAGCACGATTCACGGGCGCAACCAGGGCGGGAACGAGCCAAGTCCTCGGTTCCGGGAAGTTCTCGAGCGTGGGCAAACCGCCGGCGAAGACGAGAGCGAGCTCACCGAAACGGTGGTGTGGGCCGGCACGGCGAAACGAGACTCGACGCTCGATTTGGGCGACGACGACGACGCGGTCGTCAGCTCCGTGTCGGCACTTCGCGCGCGGTCGCGGGAGCTGCCCGACGATCTCGAGGTGACGGTGAACCTCACCGGGGATCTTTTCCCGGTGCAAGAGCGAGACGACCTTTCGGAGCCCACTCGGACCACGCTCTCGGACGACGTGCTCATCCTCGATGCCGAAGACGTCACCCGGGTGAAGCTTCCCGAACCGGAGGCGGCGGAAGAGGCGGACCCCGAGGCCGACGCGCGGGCCGAAGGCGAGGTCACCGAGCAACACCTTCGTGGCCTCATCGAGGCCCTGGTATTCGCCTCGGACCAGCCCGTTCGGCCCGGCGAGCTCGCACGACGCGCGCAGGCACCGGCCAAAGAGATCAAGCGTATCCTCGGCGACTTGCGTGCATTCTACATGGGTCGTGGCGTCCAGCTCGACGAGGTCGGTGGTGCGTTCGTCTTCCGAACGAACCCGGTCTACGCGCCGTTCGTTCGCGAGCTCACTGGCCAGAAGCCCGTGAAGCTCACCCGCACGCAGGTCGAGACGCTCTCCATTCTTGCGTACCGCCAGCCCATCACGCGTCCCGAGATCGACGACATTCGCGGCGTCGATTCCGGCCCCGTGCTGAAGATGCTGCTCGAGCGGGATCTCATCAAGATCCTTGGGAAAAAGGACGAGCCGGGCCGTCCGATTCTCTACGGAACCACGGCTCAGTTTCTCGAGTTCTTCGGAATTCCTTCGCTGAAGGATCTGCCGACCTTGCGCGAGTTCACCGAGCTCAACGACGATTCCAAGCGGGTCGTGGAGCGCGAGCTCGGCGAGTCGTACGACGACGTTGCCGCAGGCCTCGCCGAAGAAGCCTCCGAGCTTGCCCCCACGAACGAGCTTGGCTCGTTCGAGCCGGGAATCGAAGCGGAAACCGAGCCCGCCGCAGAAACGCCCGAGTCTCGCTTGGACGAAGCTCTTCGTGAGATCGAACGAGCCGGCACGGATCCGGACGACGACGACGCTTCCGTACCCGCCGAAGAGATCGAGCCGCCGGCGGACGAGGACGTCGCCGACGAAGATCCTCTCGACGACGACGAGAGCCCTCTCAACGACGACAAGAGCCCTCTCAACGACGACGAGAGCCCTCTCAACGACGACGACAGTCCTCTCGACGACGAGAGTCCTCTCGACGACGACGGTCCTCTCGACGACGACGAGTAGGTGGGAGCTTCGGTTCGAAGCTCTCGGCGTCGTGTCAGTCGTCGAGAGCCGGATCGGTGTAGGCCTGCGCGAGCTTCGTGACCTCGTCCCGAAGCTTCTTGTGGGCCGCGATTTTCCGAAAAAGCTCCCAGAAAGCCGTATCCGCGAGCACCTTCATGGCATCGGGGCCCTTCGCTTTTCTTGGAATGGCGCCGGGGTTCTTCCGAAGCCCTTCCATCTTGTCGATGTACGCTTTGGTCGGAAAAAGCTCGCCCTTTTCCCAAGCGAGAACGGTGCCTTGCTCGAGATCGAGCGCGAGGGCGAGCTCCTTCGCGGTGCACGCGAGCTCTTTGCGAAGGGCCTTCAAGTCGTCCGGGCTCATGGCTGGCACGCTAAGTCAGCGCTCCTCGTTCGGCTACCGCTCTTGCATCGCAGTGGCTTCATGAAGCTCGTGCTCGGACGCCTCGCCCAGGAGGAGCACAGGAACGACAAGCTCGGTGCCATTTGTCGGAAGATCCACGAAGTGCTACCTTTTCCCCACTTCCTTGGCTGTACCTAAGCTTCTTCTTGGCCGCTCTTCCCTGGCCCTTGCCGTTACCTTGATGGGTGCCCTCGTTGGCGCCGGATTCGCGTGCGGGGGCACGTCGGACCCGCCCACCATTTTGCTCGGCGCGGACAGCGGCAACCCGACCCTCCCGAAGGATGGCGGCGCTCCGAATCGCCTCGACAGTGGCGTTCCCTCGGGAACGCTACGGCTCGTGCACGCAGCGCCAGGCCTTCCCGCCATCGATTTCTGCACCCGTTCCGGGCCTCAGGACCTGTTCGTGGGGCCCGTGCTCGGACGGGATCGCCCACGGGACGGCGGTTCGGATGCCCCGCGCCCCGACGGCGCAACCAGCCCCGACGCCAGCATCGACGACGCCGGGGCCCAAGACGCATGGGCCCCTCAGGACGCCCAAGCCGACGCTCAGGCCTCGCTTGGCGTCGCGCCGTCGAGCGCCTCGCAATACGTCTCGGTCGAGGGCTCTGGAACACTCGAGTTGGCCATCGTTCCGGCAGGCACCGGCTCGTGCGGCCAACCGCTCGCGCTCGGCCAAGTGACGCTCGAGCCCGGACGCCTCAAGACCGTCGTCGTCTATGGGCTTCCTCAGGATGCGGGGCGCGCGGCCGGCGTGGCCGCTTTCGACGATGCCCCCGAGGTCACACCGAACCGCGCCAAAATTCGCCTTATCCATGCCTCTGCGGGCCCGCTCCCCCGCCTGACGGCCACTCTCTATTCCACGCTCACGACGACCCTCGGCACGCTCGACCCGCTCGGCCCGCTCCGCGCGGAAACCGACGCCTCCCAAGTCGACGATCTCGGCTATGCCAACGTCGATCCGCGCCCCCCGCCGACCACACTCGGCCTGCGCGAAGCCGAGAGTGCCACCCCCAAGCTCACACAGCCCGCAGACCTCGGGCTCACCGGCGGCTCGCTTCACACGGGATTCGTCGTGCGAAACCAGACGGCCACGTCCCTGCTGTATTGCAACGACGTCAGCACCGACGGCCCGCGCACGCAATGCGTCGTGCTCGCGCTCCCCTGAAGAACGCAACCGAAGCGGAAATGCCAGTAGACTCCTTCGGGTGAATCCGAACCGCTTTCCGCCCCGTCCGTGGCGCGTCCTGACCTTCGTGCCTTCCGTTGCGTGTGCTTTGGCGACCCTTTCGTCGTGCCATCGAGCCGCGGTCGACGCGCCGGTGCTCGCCACTCCACACGACATCGTGATTTGCCCGACGGGCTCCGCGTTCCACTCGAGCGAAAACCGATGTGTCGCGGAGCCCACACTCGCGACGGCCAAACCTCCGCCATCCGTCGCGCCTGCCCCGCCCACGCCAATGCCAGCCGCGACAGAAAGCGCTTCGGACGCCAAGCTTACCGTCACGTGCGGCTTCTCGAATGGCTGGGTGGCGGTCGTTCCCGCTCGGGCCTATCCAAAGGACGACGAGTACGTCATGCAGGCGCTCATCGGCTTTTCCGACGATCCGACCTTCTGGCAAGGTCAATCCGAATATGCCGCGCTCGAACCCTACAAGGCAGTCAAGTGCGACGCGACGGCGACGATTCTCGGACAAGCCGAGGGCGATGTCTTCGTCTTGGTCGGAGAAGCCGACACCTTCACGCGAAGAAACCGGTATTCCCGAAATGGAATGCTCAAGAAGGTTTCGCTCAAAAAGGGCGACGATGTCCGCCTCGACGTCACCACGAAAGATCTCGTGCGCACGTTCCCGTGCATCAGCTGCCCTTGGGTCCACTTCGAGGGTATCGACGGCGCGAGCACCGAGCCCTTCGTGCTCCTCGCACGTCGCGCCTCGCGCGGGGAGCGCGGAACGGATCGCAAGACTCTCCGTGTACCCGCCGTGGATGGAAAAGTCCGCGTGATCGTGTCCGAGCACGAAGAAGAAGTGACTCACCTCGACGCGCTCGCCGTCGCTCTCGACGGAGTGGCGCTTTCGCCACTGCTCGCCGACACTCGCCCAAGTTCCAAGTTCGCGCTCTCCGCCGACGATGGCCTCGAGGTCGTGCTCGCAAAAGGCACTCGCATCGAGCAATCGTATCTCCTTCCAAAAGGGGCTTTGGTACGGAACGGCTGGGTCACCGTGACCGTTTCGGCGACTGGCTACTATGTCCCGACTCTCCACAACGCGCCATGAGGACACTCGCGGCGATGGCCACATTGACCCTACTGGCCTCGTGCGACCGCTCGAATCCGACCCACGCACCACCAAGCGTCGACTCCAATCGTGCCACGACGGCTGCCTCCTCGCCTGGTTCGCACGACGCCGCAGCGCACGCGGCGCCCGAACCATCGCTCCGACCCCTCGGAGTCGTCGACTTCCATGTCGATCTAGGTTGGGCCGCACACGCCAAATCTGCGCGTCTCTCGGACGAGAAGCGTGACGCGAGTCTCTCGCGGCTCGTGCGGGGCGAAGTCGGCACGTTGGTCGTGCCGCTCTACGTGTCGGGTGCCTACGCCATGCCCCCGGCCGAAGCGCGGCGCGAGTACGAGCGCACCTTCGACGACGCCGCCGCGCTCTTCGCGCGGGACGGAAACGGGACCATTCTCGAGCCCTTCGCGGGTGGCGAGAGCACCGGCAAGATACGAGTGCGTGTGTCCTTCGAGGGGGCGGATGGCTTCGCGGACGCGCCCGAGGCCGCAGAGCGCTGGGTGGCCCGCGGCGTGTGCCTTTTTGGCCTCGTGCACTCGCGCTCCAACGCGCTCGGGGGCTCGAGCCAGGATCCGAGCCGCGACAAACGAAAGCTCGGCCTCACGGCGGTAGGCCAAGATCTCGCGCGCCGCCTCGTGGCCCACGGTGCCGTGCTCGACGTGGCGCACGCCTCGGACAAGACCGCCGACGACCTGCTCGCCATCGCCGAACGTGCGAACGCCCCCGTCATCGATTCGCACACTGGAGCCCGAGCTTTGGTGCATATCGATCGCAACCTCGACGACGCCCACATGGTCCGAGTCGCGCATACAGGTGGCGTAGTCGCCCTGAGCCTTCATTCAGGCCACATTTCGCAGCGCCCCGGCGAGCCCGCCACACTCGACGACGTCGTCGCCCACGCCATTCACCTGCGAAAAATCGCCGGAATCGACCATATGGCCATTGGCAGCGACCTCGAGGGAGACATCTTGCTCCCGACCGGCGTGGAGGGTGCCGCCGTTTGGCCCGAGCTCGCACGACGCCTTGCGTCGAACGGGTTCTCCGAGGCTGAGCTACGAAAGCTCTTTCGTGAGAACGGCGAACGGGTGTTTTCGTGGGCACAAGCACACGGGTGTGGCGCCCAATCTCTGGCAAACTGAGGGCATGCGGATCGCTTTGCTCCTCGCCCTTGCCTCGCTTCCTTTCGCCGCCCTCGCTTGCAGCAGCGACGTCATCGATCCGGCTCCCCCCGAGCCCACCGAGCCCACCTGCGGTCCTGGAGTCGAGCAAAAGCGCTTCCCGACCGGCAATGCCGACGGCCACCCGGATCCGTTCGGCGCCAAAGCCGCCGGCCAAGCACGTGCGGGCCGCATTCGCGATCTCGCCAAAGTGAAGCGCCCCGACGACGCGCGAAACCGCTTGCTCGACACCGACTTCGTGCTTGCGAACGACAAGATCGCCGTTTTCGTCGAGAGCGCCCGCCCGAGCGACGGCTACAACCCCTTCGGAGGCGAGATAAACGCGATCGAGCTCGTCGGACCGGATGGCCAATCCACCGGAGTGAGCCAATACGGCGAGATGCTGATGGCGCTCTCCCGGCAAGTGGTCGCCCCCGAGAGTGTCACCGTACTGTCCGACGGCTCGGACGGAAAAGCAGCCGTCGTGCGCTCGTCCGGCGTCCTGAAGAACATTCCCTTCCTGGAGACGTTCCGTGGCCTTTTCCCGGATGAATATGGCTTCCCTGCCGCCCTCGACTACATTCTGGAGCCCGGCGCCGAGAAGGTGAAGCTCAAGCTCTCCTTCATGAACACCCGTCCCGAAGACGTGCTCTTCACGGGCAAGCAGATGTTCGGATTCTTCCATTCGAACCGCTCCAAGCTCTTCACCGACCGCGCAAGTTATGGCGAGCCAAAAGGCAAACACGCGTGGGTGGGCTACGACGGCGAGCGCGCTTCGTTCGCTATCGCTCAGCCGGGCAAAGAGCTCGAGTTCGGGCTCGAAGTCTCCGGCTTCCAGTACTTCCAAGGTTCGGGGCTCTCGGCCGAAGCCTGCAAGACCGTCGAAACCGACTACGCCGAGGTGGCCGCGGGGGGTGCCGAGCTGGACGGACTCCGCCAAGGCGTCCGCGCAGCGTTTGGCGGCCCAACGACACGCGCCGTCAAAGGAACCGTGGAGTCGGCGGACGGCGCCAAGCTCGGCAACGCCGTGGTCGTCGCCTTGGGCGGCACGGGCAAGGTGCTCTCGCGAACCCGCGCCGACAAGGACGGCGCATTCCTGCTCAACCTGCCCGCCGAAGGCGCAACACTATCCGCCGTGGCTCCCGGAACGCCCCCAGGCAGCGTCTCCATTGGCGCGGCCGAAACCACGACCAAGATAACGTTGCCCCCGACAGGCACGCTCTCGATCACCGTGAAGGACTCCGCTTCGAACGAATCCTTGCCCGTTCGCGTGCAGATCGTTCCACAAGACAAGGTCGCCGTGGCACCGCCCGAGTGGGGGCTCACCCAAGAGAGCGACGGACGCCTCTACCAAGCTTTTCCGATGGACGGCGTGGCCACTCTGCCCGTGCCGCCGGGAGCCCACCGCGTAATCGTGTCCCGAGGCTACGAATACGAGCTCTTCGACCAGACCGTGACCGCCGAGCTCGGGAAGGTCACCTCCGTTCCGGTATCGCTCGTGCGGAGCGTCGACACGACCGGCATCATGTGTGCGGACTTCCACATCCACGCGAACTTTTCCGCCGACTCGGACGACACGGTCGTCGAAAAGGTGAAGGCTTCGGTCGCCGACGGGCTCGAGCTCCCCATTTCGAGCGAGCACGAGTGGATCATCGACTTTCGCCCCACCATCCAGAAACTCGGTGTCCAGAAGTTCGCCTCGAGCTTCCCTTCGCAAGAGCTCACCACGTTTTCGTACGGACACTTCGGCGTCATTCCCGCGAGTCCCTCGTCGAATGCCGTGAACAACGGCGCGGTGGATTGGGTCGGAAAGACCCCGCCGGAGTTCTTCAAGCAAGTTCACGAGCGCCCGGAGAAGCCCGTGCTCATCGTGAACCATCCGAACAGCCAAGGGTTTGCAGGATACTTTTCGTCGACCAACTACGACTACACGACGGCCAAAGGTCGAGACGGCCTCTGGAGCGACGATTTCGAGGCCATCGAAGTATTCAACGACTCGGATTTCGACAAGAACCGAAATGCCTCGGTAAAGTCCTGGTTTTCCCTATTGAACGCGGGGAAGACCTTTTGGGCCGTCGGCAGCTCGGACAGCCATCATTGGCGAAGCTCTCCGGTCGGGTACCCCCGAACGTGCATGAAGTTCGGACACGACGATCCGCAGAAGGTCACTCCAGAGGGCGTGCGGGACTTCATCAAGGGGGGCCAATCGATCATCTCCGGTGGGTTGTCCATGACCGTCGAAGGTCCCGGAGGCGTGGGTCCTGGTGGCAAGGGAGCGCCGGGCCCCTACAAAATCACGGTTCGCACGCCGAGCTGGGTCGAGGCGAACGACCTCGAGATCCTGATCGACGGCGAGACCTCGAAGACCGTCCCTCTCGCGCAGGTCACGACCGTCCCGGGCCCGGGCAAGGTGTACGAAAACACCATCGACGTCGCCGCGACCGCCAGTCGGCCAAGGCACTACGTGGTGTTCGTGGCAAAAGGCAAAAAGGACCTCGCCCCGGTTCATCCCGGACGAATGCCCTTTGCCGTATCGAATCCCATCTTCTTCTGAGCCTGAGCCTGAGCCTGAGCCTGGATTTCGCTCGGCGCCGGAGGTACGCCGGCAGCGAGGACGGTTTCATCCGGAAATCCACCCGTGAGGGGCACGGTCTTGTCGGACCCCGCGCAAGCTTCACGCGATGGACGGCCCAACCGGTCGAGGCATGGTCGTGCCGAGCGATGGCGGGCCACGGTTCGTGGCGGAATGGGCCCCGAAGCGCATTTTCATCGATAGGACCGTGCGGGATGGCCGACTTTGCGCTACGCAGGCGCCGTGACTTCCTCGGCCTCTACAAAGCCCTCGTTCGACGCCGTCTTCGCCTCGAAGCCGGTCATCCTCGCCCCGATGGAGGACATCACCGACGATGTCTTCCGAAGGCTCTGCCGCACGCTCGGCGCGGACGTGTGCGTCACCGAGTTCGTGAACGTCGAGGGCCTTTTGCGCGGTTGCCGCAACGCGAAGCGCAAGATTCGCCTCTCCCCCGACGACAGCCTCACCTCGATTCAGATCTACGGCTCCGACCCCGAACGGCTCGCCGAAGCGGCCCGCTTTGCCGCCGAGGCGGAGCCCTTCTACCTCGACATCAACTGCGGCTGCTGGGTCCCGAAGATCGCCGGGCGAGGCGCCGGGGCGGGCTGGCTTCGCAACCCTGCAGCGATGGTCGAAATGGCCGCTATGGTCGTCCGCAGCGTGGACATCCCGGTCACCGTGAAGACGCGCATTGGCTACGGCCCCGAGTCGCACATGCCCATCGTGGACCTCGCCAAGCGCCTCGAGGACGTCGGCGTTCGCGCCCTCACCGTGCACTGCCGAACCGCACAGATGGGCCACTCCGGCCCCGCAGACTGGTCGTGGGCACGCCGCGCACGCGAGGGCGTGAAAATCCCCGTGATCGTCAACGGAGACGTGCGCTCGGCCGACGACGCCGCCCGCGCCCTCGCCGAAACCGATTGCGCCGGCGTGATGGTCGGCCGACGCGCGATCGAGCACCCATGGATCTTCCGCGAGGCGTATGGCCGCATCCGCGAAGGCCGCGACGTGGCTGGCCCCACCCCCGAAGAGCGGATCCAGCTGTGCAGGGACCATCTCATGGCCAATGTGGCCGAGCGTGGCGAGCCCTACGGCGTCCGCTGCACACGCCGGCACTTGTCGGGCTATCTCCACGGCCTCCCAGGAGCGTCCAAGCTCCGCCAAGAGCTGAATCTGTGCGACTCGTTGGAAGGCTCCCTGGCCATTCTCGACGGCGCCCGGGCGATAGCCGCGTAAAGCCCACGTGCTTCCAACTCCGGTCCTCTGAGCGGAGTCGGTTTCTACCGGATCCTGGTCCACCGGGGGATGAGTCCCCGGACCGAGGCGCCGTCGCCCGCCCGCAGAGCCTAGTTTCCTGGATGAGCACGCAACCGCAGGACTTTGGCGCAGCCCGCTGCGGCCCAGGTCACTGAGGGTCCGCTCAGAAATAACTTGCCCGTCTCGCCGGTCCCGCGCGCCGGATGCGGCGTTGCGGCTCCTCAAAATACAGCAGTATTCGTCGTCGCCGCGCCTTGCCTGCGACGCCCGGTCCTCGCCGATATGGGCAAGTTATTTCTGAGCGGGCCCCGAGACGCTAAAGTTCAGAAGACGGCATACCCCTCTCCCTTCGCGGTCTTCGCATTGAACGCGCGAAATTTCTCGAGGGCCGCGCGGGTTGCCGCATCCTCGCCCCGCGTTACGTCCAGAATGTCGCGCAAAAGCGCGAACGACGCGTCGTCACCAAGAACCTCCGCCAACGCCTTGGCGACGACCGAGGCTTCTTCTTTGGACACGATCCAGCCGTCGTTCGAGCCAAATTTGAAGCCCGGCACCTTATTTGGCTTTTGGCTTGGTGTGGCGCGCCAAACGTCGCGGTTCCTGCAAAACGAATCGTACGAAGCGCGCTCTTTGGGAGTGGGCGAAGGCTCGAGCGCTTCCTCTCCCTCGAAATGGGCAAAAAGCGCCTCCGCACGCGCCGCGCGAATCTTCGCGCCTTTTGGCGGCCACGAGGGGCCATCCGGGGGCTCGGCATCGTCCAAGGCATCTGCCGTGGCGAGAGCATTCAGCACGACCGTCGCGAAGCGAAGTGGCATCGACAGCGTGCGTACGCCGCGGGCGCGTGGGCAGAATGCGAACGACATACTCGATACCCTCGCAAAGGATCGACACACTCCAGCAACCCGAGCCGAGAGCCTAGCCGCGGCCCATGCTGGACCCACACGAAAAAACGCGCCCCTCGACGAATCGGGGAGCGCGCTTTCGGCAGGAGGAAGAATCGAATCAGAGGCCGGGGGGAGCCGCGAGGCAGCTCGTGAGAGCCGCGGTCTTGCGGAAGCCGCACTGGCCGTCGGTGCCACGCTCGCAGACGGCCGTCTGGTAGCAGGCGTACTCGGGGCGGAACTCGCACGTGGTCATCATGTCGCGGTCGGCGCAGATGTGGCTGCTGCAGCCCGTCTTGCGGCAAGCGGCTTGCGAAACGCACTGGGCCGTTTGAGTGCCGTTCGCGTCTTCGCAGCGGGTTCCCGCGGCGCAGCGGACGTTGGCGCAGGTGACGTTCGGGACGCACGTACCGTTTTTGGTGCGACCGGCGTCATCGCAGGTGTAGCCGGCCGAGCACTTGACGACCTCGCATCCGACGACGCGCTGCTTCGCGAGCGACACCGTGGTGCCGTTGCGCGAGAGCGTGAGGCGCTCCGGGGGAAGCACGTTCAGCGAGGACTGCGCCGAGACGATGCGGGCGTCGTAGATCTTGCGGCCGTAGCGCGGCGACGTAAGGCGCATGCGAAACTCGCCGTGGTACGTGTATCCGTTCCACGTTCCGCTGTCCTGGAGGACGCAGGGAGCGCGCACGCAACGAATCCGCGGATCGGCGATTTCGCCGGTGTAGCGGCCGTCAGCCCCGAAGACGAGCTTCGAGTAGTACATGTTGAAGTCGGTGCCCGTGGCCGTGCCGTCGACCCAGGTGCCGGCGAAGCGCTTCGCCGTTCCGGTAAGAGCCTCTTCGTTCGTGCCTACGTCTTCCGCATCGGCGGAGTCGTTCGCGGTCTCGTCTTCGACCGACGTATCGGCGGCGCAGCCCATGAAGGCGAACGCAGAAGCAGCCAGCGAGAGCGCGGCAAGAGTACGAGCGATGCTCATGGTGAAAAGTCTCCTTGGTCGCTAGGCCCTCCCCAGCAACGCGATGCCCCGTTCTAGCCCGTTCTCGCCGACATGCAACCCCAAATGCACACATCGGCACCTTGGGCGAATTTTCGGCAGTTTTTGATGGGGACGGCCATCCTGGACCGATGCGAACGGTCCGGCTCGAGCTTGTACGCGACGAAGAGCACGCCCAAAAAGTGGTCCACGATCTCGTGCTCCGGGCCGAGCGTTCCCTATTCTTGTCGACCGCGAACGCCAAAGATCTGCGCGTTCCGGCGCCCGTCGGCACGCGCGCCCGGGCCAGCGGCCGCTTCGTGTCGCTCGCTTCGCTGCTCGCAGAGAAGGTGAAAGGCGGCCTCGAGCTCCGCTTCCTTCACGCAGGGCTTCCGTCGCGACCTTTCCGCGCCGTGCTCGCCGCGCATCCGGAGCTGCGAAAGAGCGTGCGCTCGTGCCCGCGCGTGCACCTCAAGATGATCGCCGCCGACGGCGAAAAGCTCTATCTTGGAAGTGCGAACTTTACTGGCGCGGGTCTCGGTGAAAAGAGCGACGGACGCCGCAACTTCGAGCTCGGGATCGTGACGACCGACGACGTGTTGCTCGACACCGCGCAAGAGCGCTTCGATCGCATTTGGCGCGGGGCCGAGTGTGCATCCTGCAAGCTTCGCCGCCTCTGCCCGAAGCCTCTCGACCTCCTCGTGGCCGAAGAGGCCGCGAAGTCCAAGGCAAAACGCGCGGCGAAAGAAGCGCCAAAAGAAGCGCCAAAAGAAGCGCGAGCCGCGGCGAAGGCGACCAAGGGGGAAGAGACTCCCAGGGCCTCGCGCCGACGCCGACCTACTTCACCCTGAGACTGGCCACGAGCGCCTCGAAGTCTTTGCGCGTCGCACCCACCGTGGCCTCTGGCCCCGTCAGCTTGAAGAACGTGGCTTCGTCGCCAAGCTCCACGATGGCTGCGAGCATTTTCCATTTGGCCTTCGGGGCCGCAGGCGCCATTCCGGGCATGCCACCACCACTGAAAGTACCGTCGAGCTCGACGAGAGTGACGTCGAGGTCTCCCACCTTCTTGGTCGAGCGCTTCGGCGTGGGCTTTCCCTCGAACTGACCGGCCCACCTCTGGATGTTTGGCTCGAGGCCACCGCCCGCTCCGATCACACTGAGCTCGGCATCCTCGGTATCGCCTTTGGCCTTGGCAATTTTGTAGGTCGCCTTGCGCATCGTGCTCGGATTCGGCGCCGTCTGGAAGGAAGCCGGCGCCTGCCACGTGAGCTCTTTGTGTGCGGACGCAGGGGCCGGCGCGACGGTTGGGCTCGAAGCGACCGCAGGCGCCGTCCCCATGGGCGCGACCGGGGCCGACACGACAGGAGCCTCGGATTTCGGGGACGGCGGGGGCTCGGCCTTTTTGTCGCACGCGGCGACGGCGGCCAACGAAAGCAAAACCGAGAACCCTTGGGCGAAACGCGTCATGGCATCCGATTACCACTTTCCACGCCGACGAGAGCATCGATTGCGGCTCCGTTTCCTCCGTGGCGGCCGTCCGCCCGTGACCCTCCAACGCCCGATCCGAGGGGCCTAGTGGGCCGAGATAGGCCGACGCCGCGGGATCGCAACCAAAGCGATGGCTTTCGACCGGATTGGCGCTCTACGCTTCGGCCATGAGCGACAACCCCGACTACCGAACGGCTCCCACCGCCCAAGCCTCCGTCATCGTCACGACGGGCCCGACCGTCGAGGGCTACCGCGTGTCCCACTACCTCGGCATTGCCCGCGGCATCGTGGTGCGCAGCGTGAGCTTCGGACAAGGCTTCGTCGGCGCGTTCAAGCAGCTCGGCGGAGGAAACATCGCCGAGTACGTCGAGGTGTGCGAAGCCGCGCGCCAAGAGGCCTATCTGATGATGGTGACCCACGCCGAGAAGATTGGCGCACACGCCATTATTGGCATGCGGTACGACGCGACCGAGTTCTCCCAAGGCGCTACCGAAGTGCTCTGTTATGGCACCGCAGTGCGCCTCGAGCGCTGATTCCTGCGTGGTGGGGAAACCCGTCCCTGGCCGACGTCGAAGCGTGGCTCAACGCGTCTGACCGAGCGCGTCCAAGAGCTTTCGCGCCAGCACGGGGCCCGTGCCCGCGTCCTCGTGTTTGAAGAAGACGTGCGTGCTCGCCCAGCCGACTTTTTGAATCTTCTTCGCCCAACCGTCTATATCTCTAGTGGAATAATCCACTTTGCGAAGGCGCAGATAGCCGTGCCGCGCGGTCTTCACGAGCGGCGCGGCCCCGCCTTCGGTCCCCTCGGAATCCACCGTGCACACGGCCACGTCCTGTTCGGCGAGCAGCGCGTACACGTCGTCCGAGAACCAGGACGGATCGCCAAACTCCATGACGGCCGGCGCAGGCCTGGGCAGAGTGGACAAAAACGCCGCGAGCCTGGGAAGGTCTTTTTTCATGTGGGGAGGGAGCTGGAAGAGCAAGGGTCCCAAGCGCGAGCCCAGGGTCCGTGCGACCGCGCAGAAAGCCTCCTTCGCTTGCTGCATTTCTTCGGCGCGCTGCGGGTTGGCCTGCGCCACGTAGTGTGGGGCCTTGAGGACGAACGTGAAGTCGGCCGGGACCTCCTTTTGCCAACCCTCGAGCAGCGTCGGCTTGGGCATACGGTAAAACGTCGCGTTGATCTCCACCGCGGAGAAGCGCTCGGCGTAGTAGGAGAGCATCTTCTTTTGCGGGAGTTTTTCGGGGTAAAAGCTCCCCTTCCACTCCACGTACGAAAACCCGCTCGTGCCCACCCGAATGCTCATTCACGCACACTACCCGAACGTGGGAATCGTCGAACCGTGAACGGGCCAGTGAGGCGCAAAGTGAGGCGCACGCGAATGGCGTGGCGACCGACCAAAGGGAGCGAAACGTGAACCCGTTCTCCCGAAGAAGCGCCCACGACCTCGACGAAAACGACCTCACGCGTGCACTCGCAGTAAGGCGTGCGCGCGGTCACGTGCTCGATCTCACCGTGTCGAATCCTACCAACGCGCGGCTCGGAGTGCCGACCCTCGG
>JAYUKI010000420.1:0-1367 GCA_043764595.1 Myxococcales bacterium
GTAGCCGTAACCGTCCCCGTTCGCCTTGGCGGCGGGAGCGCCACCGGCAGCAGCCCCACCGGCAGCCTGGGCGAATGCCGAGGTGCTGATGAGCAGGACGCCGAGACCCAAAAAGCCCACGAAGAGACGCTTCGCCATTTTCGTTCTCCTTCTCACTCTCAATCGCACCATTTACCAATCCTACAGCCGAACGCGCGGGATTTTTGTCGTCCAAGGACGATTTTCCTTTGCGTTTCGAGGAGTTGGTAAAATTCCAGGGTCACCGTACCGAGGCATCTCAGGGGTGACCAAACCATCGTGTCAGATACGTGTGCCCTGAGGAGCCTATTTGGCTTCCCAGGGCACGTGGCGAGCGTCTCATTCGGCTAGACAGCCCTTCGACGCTCAGGTTCCCAGTCTTTGTGTTTTTTTCCACGTAGAGCCCGAAACGCTCGAGCCTCTAGTGGATACCCGCGACCAACCTACTTCTTGGGCTCGGCCGGCTTGTCGCCCGGAGCGGCCGGAGCGTCCCCCGCGGCGGGAGCAGGACCGCCGGGAGCGCCTTGAGCCTTCTGCTCGCTGGCGTCCAAGTCGAGGAACTGGATGGTGTCGTCGATGTCCTGCATGCGCTCCTTCGAGCGCTTCACGGCACCGTCGTATTCGTTCTTGCCCTGGGCCTTGTCGACGAAGGTCTGGAAGATGCCCTTGGCCTGACGAAGCGCTGCCTTGGTCGCGTCCTTTCCGGCTCCAGCCTTGGCTTTGAACTCCTGGACCAGAATACCTTCGTTGTAGAAGGCGTCCGGGCGGTTCTGGTCGAGTTTCTTGCAGGACTCGAGCTCGGCTTGTACCGCGGCGACCTGCTGGTCGTAGTTGGCGTCCGTGGACTGAATCGGTCCACGAAGCGCGAGGGCGAGACCGAGGTGGGCGTCGTAGTCGTTCGGGCGCATTTCCAGCGCCTTCTTGTACGCGCCGGCCGCCTGCTCGAACCCACGGAACGAGAGGTTGACGGCCGCGAAGTTCATTTGCGCTTCGAAGAACTTCGGGTCGAGCTTCGCTGCGGAAGCAAACTCGGCCACGGCGCTGTTCACTTGACCGAGCTCATTTTGAATGAGCCCCGCCGTGTTGTGGATGGGCGCGTAGTTCGGGTTTTTTCGGATGGCTTGCGAGCACACGAGTGCCGCGAGCTCGAGCTGCTGAACGTCGGCGCGCTTGGCGAGTGCCGCGTTCGTCGCGATTTGACGTCCACGGCCGCCCTTTTGGGACGACTTGATCGCGCCTGCGCGCTTCTTCGCTTGCTGGAAGTAGAAGAGAGCGAGCTGGTTGAACGCCGGCATGTAGGCGTCGTCGATGGCGAGGGCGCGCTGAAGGTTCTTCTTCGCGCAGTCCAT
>JAYUKI010000421.1:0-1366 GCA_043764595.1 Myxococcales bacterium
GCCACGGCGCTTTGACAATCGGAACGTTCGAGGTCAGAGCTACGGGGTAGGGCGGGGGTGGGAGCGGGGGGCCGAAGTGCGAGCCACCAGGCGTCCCGGTTGGGGCCGGCGATCCCGGACGGGCCGGCGAGACATGCGAGACGTGCAGCAGAGCTGCCCAGGCCGCCCAAAGAAGAAACGAAGATGCGTGTCCATCCGAATGGAAGCGACGCGTCAAAAAGTATTGCAAATCGCGTTCCGTGAATCGTGACGCCCGCGTCATCCGTTCGTGACGGAAAGGGCTCGCCTCCAGAGGCCGGTCGTGATGAGGAAATGCGCGATGAAGCGCCGCGCCTCGCACCTCTACGCGCAGCTCAGGTCGTCGGCCTTCGATACGCCAGGCACGGCGGCACTCTTCCTTTTTTGCACGGCTGCGCATGGAGTTGCGCACGGGATCATGGCTGTGGCCGCAGGCGCGTTGGTGCGGGAGCTGGCTTCAGGCGCGATGGACGAAAGATCCACCCCGACGATGGCCGGCACTTCCGCGATAGGCCTCGCCGCGGTGGGCCTCGTGGCTGCGGTGGGAAAGCTCGTCGCCAACGTGGCCGCGTCGCGCGCGCGGTCTGCGCTCGTGGGACGCACGGCCGAGCGCGTCCGGGAGCAGGTGCTCGAGGCGCGACTTGCGGGGCACGTGCGCCAGGCAGGGCACGCAGATCATGGGGCAGCACCCAAGTTGGCACCTTCGTCCACGGCACGGGACGTCGCTGCGCTCACCACACATGTACGAGAGGTCGAGGGTGCCATCGACGGCGGCGTGCTCCGGGCGATTCGTGCCGTCGCGGAGCTCGTGCCCGTCGCCGTGGCGCTCGTGGTGGTCGACGCCAAGCTCGCGCTTTGGGCCACGGTGGTGCTCGTTCCCTTCGGGCTTGGCCTGGCGAGGCTCCGAAAGGGATGGAAACTGCGGCAATCTGCCGCGTTTCGTGAGTCCGAAGCGCTGCTGGCGGCGGCCGACGACGCCATGCGAAACGCGGATCTCTTTCGGGTCTATCGCGGCGAAAAGCGTGCGCGTGAGAGCGTGAGAGTCCTTGGCGCACGCCTCGCGACGCTCGGATCGTGGCTCGCCGGTCGCGCCGCGCTCTTGTCGAGTGGGAACGAAGTGCTCGCCGCGCTGGCGCTCGTCCTCGTCGTGCTCGCCTCTTCGAAGTGGCCGTCCGCCCAACGCGCGACCCTCGTCCCGTTCTCGGTGGTGTTCTTCTTGGCGTACAAACCCCTCCGCGATTTTTCGGACGCACGCCTCGCATGGCTCAAAGGAGACGCGGCCTTGGCGGCGATCGAGGATGTCGCGCCGACGATCCAGGTGGGGGCAAATCCATACGCAGACGGGGGC
>JAYUKI010000422.1:0-1366 GCA_043764595.1 Myxococcales bacterium
TCGACCGCCGGAATAAACTCTTTCGGGATAGTTCCGCCGATGACGGCGTTTTCGAACACGAAGCCCGTGCCCTGCTCGCCGGGTTCGATCTCCATGAGAACGTGGCCGTACTGGCCGCGTCCACCGGACTGCTTCGCGTATTTGTACTCGCAGGCCACCTTCTTGGAGATGGCTTCGCGGTAGGCGACCTCGGGCTTGCCGATGTTCGACTCGACCTTGAACTCCCGACGGAGGCGGTCGCAGATGATGTCGAGGTGGAGCTCGCCCATGCCGGCGATGATGGTCTGGCCCGACTCTTCGTCCGTGTGCATGCGGAACGAGGGGTCCTCGGCGGCGAGCTTCTGGAGGCCGATGCCGAGCTTCTCGACGTCGACCTTGGTCTTGGGCTCGATCGCGATGCTGATGACCGGCTCAGGGAAGATCATCTTCTCGAGGATGATGGGCTTCTTTTCGTCGCAGAGGGTGTCGCCGGTGCGGGTGTCTTTGAGGCCCACGGCCGCGTAGATGTTGCCCGAGTCGGCTTCGCTCAGCTCTTCGCGCTTGTTGGCGTGCATGCGGAGGATGCGGCCGATGCGCTCGCGCTTGCCGCGCGTGGAGTTCACGACCATCGTGCCGGACTGAAGGGTGCCCGAGTACACACGGAAGAACGTGAGGTTTCCGTGCGGGTCGTTGATGATCTTGAAGGCGTAGCCCGCGAAAGGAGCCTTGTCGTCGGCCGAGCGCTCTTCCTCTTTGTCGGTGTCAGGGTTGATTCCCTTTACCGCGGGGATGTCGAGGGGCGACGGGAGGTAGTTCACGACGGCGTCGAGGAGGAGCTGGACGCCCTTGTTCTTGAACGCCGAGCCGCAGAGCACCGGGAAGAACTTGAAGCTCGTGCAGCCCTTGCGGAGCGCTTCCACGATTTCGGGCTCGCCGATCTCGTCGGATTTCCCGTCGAGAAACTTCGCCATGATGCTGTCGTCGAGGTCGGCGCACGCTTCGAGCATTTGCTCGCGGAAGTGCTTTGCCTTGGCTTCGAGCGTGCCGGGCTCGAGGCCCTTCACGAGCTTGGCGGCCTCGCCGATGGACATCCACGTGTATTTTTGGCCGCGCGACTCTTCGTCGAAGATGCACGCTTGCATCTTGATGAGGTCGACCACGCCGCGGTGCTGGTCTTCTTCGCCCACCGGGTACTGGATGGGAACCGGAACCACGCCGAGGCGATCGCGAATCGAGTTCACGTTCATCTCGAAGTCGGCGCCGAGCTTGTCCATCTTGTTGACGAACACGATGCGGGGAACGCGGAATTTGTCGGCTTGGCGCCAGACGGTCTCGGTCTGGGGCTCGACGCCGTTGCCACCGTCGAGGACCGCCACGGCGCCGTCGA
>JAYUKI010000423.1:0-4542 GCA_043764595.1 Myxococcales bacterium
GAAGCTTCGCCTCGCGACGACCGAGACGTACCTCGACAAGAGCAACACCCGCCAAGAGCGCACCGAGTGGCACTCGATCACGGTGTGGGGCAAGCGCGGAGAGGCTCTCGCGAAGATTCTGGCCAAGGGCTCGAACATCTTCGTCGAAGGCTCCCTTCGCACGTCGAGCTACGAAAAAGACGGCGAAAAGCGCTACCGAACCGAGATCGTAGCGAACAACATCCTGCTCACCGGACGTCGCGGCGGAGAAGCCGGCGCGGCCCGCGGTGGCGACGACTTCGGCGGACCCCCGCCCGAGCGCCCGCGCGCGAGTGGTGGCGGTGGCGGCGGCTACTCTGGTGGTGGCGGTGGTGCCCAGAAGCCCGCGGCACCGCAGGCGCCTGCAGCTCCGCAAGACGACTACGGCGACTTCGGCGGCGACGACGACATCCCGTTCTGACGTCACGCAGAACGCGAAACGTGGAAAGGCCCGAAGCGAAACGCCTCGGGCCTTTTTCCGTTCGCGACTGGCTCCCGGACGTGATGGCCAGGAGCCACCGTGCTCAAGCGAGGCTGTCGCGCAGGGCGCCGATCGATTCGTCGAGGGCGACGAGGGCCTTGTCGAGGTCCTCTTTTTTGACCGTGAGGGGTGGGGCCACCATCGAGCAGTTGAACTTGCCGAACGTGTAGACGCCACGCTTACGAAGCTCCATGTAGAGCGTCTTCATGACGCCGGGGCCGTCGCCGTGCCACGGCACGAGGGGCTCCTTGGTGGCCTTCGACTTGACGAATTCGACCGCGAAAAACGCACCGATTCCGCGTACATCGCCCACGATGTCGTATTTCTTGGCGATAGGCTCGAGGCCCGCGCGAATCCATTGCTCGATCTCCCGTGCGCGCTCGAAGAGGTTCTCTTCTTTGTAGGCGCGAACGGCGGCGAGGCCCGCGGCGACGCACATGGGGTGACCCGAGTAGGTGTGGCCCGAGGGAAGCGCCTTCGTGTCGAACGTTTTGGCCAGCGACTCGCGAACCATGAGCCCACCGAGCGGCACGTACGCGGACGTGACGCCCTTCGCGAACGTGAGCATGTCCGGGACGATGCCGAAGCGCTCGGCGGCGAACGCTGCGCCGGTGCGGCCGAAGCCCGTCATGACCTCGTCGAGGACGAGCAAGATGCCGTGTTTCTCGGTGAGGGCGCGGAGGGCGGGGAGGTAGCCCTCGGGGTAGACGATGACGCCGTTCGAGCCGACGACGGCTTCGATGAAGATGGCGGCGACGCGCTTCGGATCCTCGTGCATGAGGATGCGTTCGAGGTGCTCGATCGCGCGCTCCGACTCTTGTTCGGGCGTCTCGGCGTAGAACGGGCTGCGGTACGGGTAGGGAGCGAAAAAGCGGGAAATGCCAGGAAATCCAGGCTCTCCGCCCCACCTGCGGTCTTCGCCTGTGAGCGTGATGGCCGTGCCGGTGGAGCCGTGGAACGAGCGGTAGGCGGAGAGCACTTTACGTCGACCGGTGAGGTGCTGCGCGATACGGAGGGCGTCGTCGTTCGCTTCGGCGCCGGCCGTGGTGAAGAACGTGCGGCAGCCTTCACCCGACTTCGCCCAAGGCGAAATGGACGAGAGCTCTTCGGCGAGGAGGGCGCGCTTTTCGTTGAAGAGCGAAGGCGCGGCGTAGCCTAGGGCAGCGGCCTGCTCCTGGATGGCCTTCACGACCTTCGGGTGACCGTGGCCGAGGTTCACGGCGATGAGGCCGGAGGCGAGGTCGAAGTAAGCTTTTCCGTCCTCGTCGTAGATGTACGAGCCCTCTCCGCGTGTGATGACCGGGGCCACGAGGCCACCTTGCGCGAGCCAGGGAGAGAGGACAAAACGTGCGTGTTTTTCTTGCGTGGGGGAAGGCATGGGAGCATGCGCAGGGTGCGCGCTCTGTCCGAAGGTGGCAACCCGGAAAACGAACGCGTCGACCGAAGGAAAAGACGAGGCTCCTTGCGTGTTTGCTCTGGGGGCCCTATATCGCCCTGCGCCCTCCTATTTTCGGCGGGCTGAAGAGGAGTCCCATGAAAGACGGCATCCACCCCGAGTACCACGCCTCCAGCGTCAGCTGCGCATGCGGAAATAAATTCGTGACGCGCTCGACCCGCGGCGACCTCCAGGTCGACGTCTGCGGCGCGTGCCACCCCTTCTACACGGGCACCCAGAAGCTCATCGACACGGCAGGCCGCGTCGATCGCTTCCGCAAGCGCTACGAGAAGAAGACCCCCGTGGCGGCTGCGGCCCCCACCAAAGAGTAAGCCCTAAAGGACCCGGCGCCAAAAGCGCAAGGCCCAACAAAACGCCCGCCCGCGAAAGCGAAGCGGGCGTTTCCCTTTGTGCGTCCGCAACGACCGCAAGCACCCACGAACCCTCCCACCGGGTGACCCGAAGGACCAGACCCCACGAACCCTCCCACGCGTGACCTGGAGGGACCCAAGGAGGAGGCAGGCCGATTTTCGCCGACGATCCTTGAAAGCACCCGAAGGGGTGGACCAAGGTCCAGCAAGGAGGGACGCGCGGAGCGTACTCCTGTACTCCTGTACGCGAGCACGCCCGACGTCGCTGGGCCGAAGGTATCGGCGAAAAGCGGCCTGCCTCCTAGCGGAGCTTTGTGACGTACCAGGCGCCCCGGAACGACGTCATTTCGGCGATGTCGAGGCGCTTCGTCTTGTCGTCGATCGAGTACGTGAGCTTCGAGTGACGCACGCGCCAAACGGGCTTCTTCAGGTCGCGCGCCTTCACCTGAACGTGGGTGATGCCGTGGCCGACCTCGAACGAGACGAACTTGGCGCGCTCGATGCCTTTCGTTCTCTTGTGGAGCTTGGCGATGTCACGCAGGAACGCGGGCTTGATCTTGTGGTCCCAAGCCTTTCCCGGATCGGTGGCGTCGTGGGAGCGCACCCAGGCGTCGCGTGGGTAGAGAAGGTCGGGAGCCAGCGCCGTGTCGCCCGCGGCGATGGCCTCGAGCAAGTGCTTCATGCGGAGCTCGAGCTCGCCGTCCGCCGCCGAAGGAAACGCGTCGTCGTCGATGCCCGCGTCCCACTCCTTGCGTGGCGTGGGAGGACCCGCTTCGGCGTCTCCGGCATCCATCGCGCGGCGTGCGGCGGCATCTCCGCCATCTTCGATGGCCGCGTCGTAGCCCACGATGGGCACGGGCGTGCAGCCCGGATTGGCGACACAAAACGAAGCAAAAACGAGCGTCACGAGCGTCACGAAGATCGAGGTCGTTCGTTTGGGGCCGCGCACGAAGGGCTTCGATTCCGGCGCTGGCGAGCTTCCCCCGCGTTCGCGTCGCGCCCAGAAGGCCAGCGCGCGCGCGAGGGTCCCGTCGGCGGTCATGTCATGCCAGGTTCGGCAGGGTCACCAGATCGAGGTGCAAAATCTCCTCGAAGGCGCGGATCTCGGTGAGGCAAACTTCGCTCGGTCGCGAGAGCAGGCGAAGCTTCGTGGAGGAGGCGTCGCCGCCATCGAACACGGTGTTCGTGACCTCTTCGATATTGATTCCGTGGCGCTTGATGACCGAGAGCACGTTCGCGAGCGTTCCCACCCGGTCGAGCATGCGGATCACGAGCTGGAAACGCGCTGCTCGGACGTTGGAGACGTTGAGGCAGTTCGGCACCGTGCCGTCGACGAGGAACGAGCGAATGACGCGTACGGTCTCGGTGGCGATCGCGAGCTGGGCCTGGTCGGTCGACGCGGCGATATGCGGCGTGCCGTAGACGAAACCGCCCGTGGCGCTGGGCACGGTGTCGAAGAGGTCCGTCGGATACTCTTTTTTGCCTTTGGGCTCGTCGGGATAGACATCGACGGCCGCGCGAAGACCGCGGGTTTTCACGGCTTCCCGCAGGGCGGCGTAGTCGAGCAAGTCAGCCCGCGCGACGTTCACGAGCATCGCCCGCTTCGGAAGAAGGTCGAGGACCCGTTTGTCGACGAGCTGGCGCGTGCGGTCGTTCACCGGCAGGTGAAGGGTGAGAATTTGGCACTTGCTGGCGAGCTCTTCGATGGTCTTGGCGTGACCGACGCCCATTTCGGCGGCGCTTTGGGCCGACAGGCCACGGCTCCACGCGATGGGGTGGAGGCCGAACGCGCGGGCACGCACGGCGACTTCCTGCCCGATGGCTCCGAAGCCGGCGATGCCGATGGTCTTGCCAGCGAGTCCCTCGGCTTTGCCGTACTCCCCGCGCTCCCAGCGCTGATTTCGCAAGGAAAACACCGCGTCGGGGATGCGGCGATCGAGCGCGACCAGCTGGCCCATGACGAGCTCGGCCACGGCGCCCGCGTTTTTGCCCGGGCAGTTCGCGACGTAGACGCCGCCTTTGCTGGCGGCTTTGAGGTCGATGGTGCTGGCTTCGGCGCCCGCCCGAACGATGAGGTTGAGCTGCCGTGCCCCCAAGATGGCTTCCGCCGTGACCTCTTTGGAGCGTACGACCAAAATCCCCACATTTTGGAGCTGGGTCGCGAGGCTCTCTTTCGTGAGCTCGGGCTCGTAGACGACCTCGATGGGCAGGGTGCGCAGCTCTTCGACGGCGCGCGG
>JAYUKI010000424.1:0-1361 GCA_043764595.1 Myxococcales bacterium
CTCGCGTGGGTCACCAGCTCCTCGGGTTGGCCAATCCTCAGCTCGGACAGATCCACGATTGCTCCAATCTCGACAGAATCTCGAGCGTACACGTTGACCTCTTGAACGTCACGCTTCCGAAGGCTCGGTTTGCGGAGCGAGGTCGCTCGCCCGGCAACGCTGAGCCGGGCGCCCGAATTCAAGCGGCGCGTGAAGCGAGGCTCATTCGCGAGGCGTGACTTCTTTGCCTCCAGACGTCATCCTTCGTGGCGCATGCGCACGACGATTCGCTACGGAGTGGTCTCTCTTGGGCTTTCGGCAGGACTTTGGGCCCTCGCGTGCGGCGATACCGATTCGGTCGAGCCCGTCGAAGACGCCTCGGTCGTTCCTCCGCCCGTGGCGCCCGACGGTGCGACGGTGGACGGCGCGGTTCCGGTCGGGATCGTGGGCCGGGCCACCGTAGAGGTCGAGCACTACGACTACGCGCTCGATTTGGCGACGCGCTCGGCCAAAACCCGACTTCGCCTTCGTGTTGTTTCGCCTGGGCGCTGCGTGGAGTTGCCCTTTCGGGCCGAGTCGCCGTCCGAGGTGGCTTTCGACAACGTGGGCACTCGAGAGGTCGCGGTCGTCGATGGCAAGCTGTCCGCGTGCGTGCGCGGCGAAGACCCTGGGTTCAACGCCGGGGCGACCGTCACCTTGTCGGTGCGATCGGTCGTTCCCCAGACCACGCTCGGAACCCTGCAAGTCGGCTATTCCAAGACGAAAGACAGCGCAGGAGGGGATTTTACCTACCTTTTGTCTTGGGTCGGCGGGTGCGACCGATTCGGTCCTTGCGACACGAATCCGGGAGTGTTCGCCACCTACCACTTCGCCGTCGACCATCCCACGACGACGCGGGTCCTTTGTCCGGGGACAATCGTGCCGCAAATTACCGGCGGCCACACCGATTGCGACTTTGCGTTTCGCGGGGGGCCGACGTACAGCACCTTTGGCTTGATGGCTGGCGAACGGTGGCTCCAGTCTTCCCTTGGCGCCTCCGGAAACGTGAATCTCGAGCTCTTCGATCTCGATGGCGCGGACCTCCGAAGCTCGCTCGACCCCGTACGACTTCGAGGAATGCTGGCTTTTTTGGTCTCGAAGCTCGGGCCCTATCCGTATGGCAACGAGCTGCGTTTCGTCGTGGCACCCACCGTGTGGGCGGGCTTCGAGCATCCCGGGAACATCACACTCGCCCAAACCCTTTTTGGAACCGGAGCCGAGCACGTCGCTTTTCACGAAATGGCTCATCAATGGGCCGGCGACCAAACGACGATCTTCCAAAAGCGGGACTTCGTTTGGAAAGAAGCGATGGCCGAATACCTCGCGTTCGTCTACGAGGCCAC
>JAYUKI010000425.1:0-4515 GCA_043764595.1 Myxococcales bacterium
ACTCCTTGACCGGATCGCGCCCGTAGTCCGAGTAAGGCCACGCGATGAACTTGTTGTCGAGCGGCGTAAGGCCACCGGACTTGAGGTTGTCGCTCCCGAAGAACGAGCGCTCACGTCCGGGGACGTTCACCTTGTAGTGCCCAGCGACGCTCGCGTCGAAGACGTCGTACCCCTGCGCGAAGAGATAGGCGACGAGCGGGTTCTGCTGGATGGGCATGCCCGAGAAGCCGTGGAACACGACGACCGTTCCCTTCACGGTCTCCGTTGCGGCGTGGAGCTTCAGGTAGGGCTCCGACCCGAACTTGTCCCGGTAGTTCGACGCCGTCTTGTTCGCGCGGAGCGGCGCGATGCGCGCTTCGTTCTTGGCCACCGCCGCATCGAGGCCTTGCTTGATCGCAGTCGCGCTCTGGGCGGAGACTTGGTCCTCGCTATCATCGACGCCCGTCTCGGCGGCGCAACCAAGAGCCGTGAGAGAAGCCCCGAGCACCGCCGCACCGATCGTCCATTTGCGCGCCATCGAAAGCCTCCTTACGGGACCCGCGTACGTGCGAGTCGAACCTACATAAGCAGGGCACGTGCCACCCCGAGAGGTGCGGAAGAGAAGCGAAATCTCGCGGAAAACCTGCACGTTTCCGTGATCGCCGGGGCCGCGGGGCATCACCTTGGGAACGAGCCGTACCTCGACCCGAGGCTCGTCCGGCTGGAAAAGCCGCTGGTCTGCAACGAGCTACCAGGTTGCTCCACCGAGCTGCGTCTCGTGGGAGAAGGGCGTCACCTTCGACGTCCCGACGAGCCTTGGTTGGATGGCCAACGCCTTCCGCGAAGCGATGGCGCGGACGAGCCACGACTCTGATCGTGGCCGCGCGTCTCGCAGGTCTCGAGCGCGTTCGACCCACGACGAGATAGTGCTGGGCAGCGTGTCGATCCGCCGGCATCCTGGGAGATTCCCCTCGGAGGTCGCATGTCCCGGTTTCGGCTCGCCTGTTTCCTCGTGTCCGTCGCAACGATGGCCTCCGCTTGCAAAGAGAAGCCGCCGGCACCCGCGCTGGACGACACTCCGAAGCCGACCAGCAAGACCGCTGCCGCGGCGTCCTCCGAGATCGCAGTCGTCGACAAGGAGTTTGCGAAGCCACAAGGGTCGTGCCTTGCGTATCCGGCCCAGCACATGTGCACCGAGTTCTTCAGCGACTCGGGCAAAAAGACCTGCCAAGTCCTCCATACGTGGGTCGAAAGCGGCCACTGCAAACAAGACGACAAGACCCTCGGCTCGTGCGAGGTCGTCAGCGACATGGGCGTGCTCAAAGCGGCCTCGAAGAAAGTGTATTACGAGCTCGACGGAGACAGCCTCGAGAGCGCTCTCACTTACGCCCGAGACGACTGCAAGTCCCAGACGGACGAGCTCTTCCCCGTCGCGAGCCACACGTGGAAAGACGGTCCAGCGGCCAAGGCCAAGGGCGGCGCAGGGAAGGGCGACGCGCCGAAGCCGGCCGCGAAGCACTGAGGTCTCGCGCTCGAGCCTCCGCCCATCGTCGAGGCCGTTCGCGCGATCGACGTTTTCGACGACCCCGCCGACACTACGCCGCGGCAGAGGTGAGCGAAGCGGCGGATCGATGCGTGGAACGGGTGCTATCTTGTCCCAATGGACCCGAGCGAAGCACGGCGGGCGCGAGCGGCAGCCAGGGCGAGCACGCCGGTCGTTCGCGTGGCGCTAGCCCAGGAAGATTCGCCGGACGTCGCGTCGCTCGATCCGTCGACCCGCATCGCCATGGTCTGGCCGATTACGCTGGACGCGTGGGCAACGTCAGGTCGTCCCATCCCGGACTACGATCGCGCGCATGCCCCAGGACGCATCCTGCGCGGCGGCCATGGTGCGGCCTGAGCTCAACGAAGATTTCATCGACGTGCTCGCGGCGTTCGCCGAGCACGGCGTTGAATTCGTCGTGGTGGGTGCGCACGCGCTCGCGGCGCATGGAATCGTGAGGGCCACGGGAGACATCGACCTCTTCGTCAGGTCTTCTCCAGAAAATGCGCGGCGCGTGTTCGAGGCGCTGGTCGCGTTCGGAGCGCCCATCGCCGCACACTCCATCTCGGTGGCAGACTTCGAGCTGCCGGACAACGTGTATCAAATAGGCCTTCCTCCCAGGCGAATCGACGTTCTGACCTCGATCAGCGGCGTGACGTTCGACGAGGCGTGGGCCTCACGCGTCGCCGTGCAAATCGGTGGTGTCGACGTCCACGTGCTCGGACGCGAAGCGATGATTCGCAACAAGCGTTCGGCCGCCCGGCCGAAGGACTTGCTCGACGCCGAGTCGCTGGAACGCGCTCGCTAGGGCGCTTGAACGGCTAAGAGCCAATCGCCGTCGATGCGCTTGCCCAACTGAGCAGACCTTGCCAGGAACCAAAGTTGGGTTAATCGCGCGGCGGAGAAACTTGGGAGCGGCCGCGCTGTCTGTTCGGCATGGGCGTTCAAATACCGAGTCGAACGGCGATCCTTCTGCTGGCGACGGCCCTCGCGGCTTGCCATGGACTGCCCGCTCCCAAGAGCGTCGTGGCGACGGCCGCGCCGCTCGCCTTTGCGGTGGTGCAGCCCGCGACGAATGCGCTCCCCGACCTTTCGCCCGCGTCGCTCACCACGACGGACGGCATGGGTCTCGCCATTCCGTCGCTGCTCTCCACCACTCGAATCTATGGCCCGCTGGCCGAGACCGAGGTGCGGCTCACCTTCGAAAACCCCTCCCCAAAACGCATCGAAGGCCGGTTTCGCTTCTTGCTCCCACCACGCGCATCCCTCTCGCATCTGGCCATGAAGATCGACGGGCAGTGGCGTGAGGCCGACGCCGCCGAGCTCTCCGCTGCCCGGGAAACCTACGAGGCCATCGTGCACCGCCGCCGCGATCCACTCCTCGTGGAGCAATGGCGCGAACGCGAGATCACGGCGCGCATTTTCCCCATCGAGGGGGGCCAGAAGCGGGAGATCACGCTGACCTACGTCGCGGAGATCGGTCCCCACGCCCCCGTCCTCGTGCCGCTGCGGGGGCTGCCGGTCGTGGGCGATCTTCAGGTCTCGGTTCTAGACGGCGCAACGGAGCCCGTGTTCCTTCACCTCACGGGCGAGCGTCCCACGGCGGATGTGCGCTTCGCGCCGTCGTTTGCACGCGGCGAGGCCACCGTGGCCCGGTCGGGTGAGCTCGTCGTCGCGTCGGTCCCCAGCGCCGTCGCGCCGCCGGAGACGGACCCGATGGACGCCGTCGTGTTCTTGCTCAGCACCTCGGCCTCCGAGGCTTCCGACCTCTCGGAAAAGGCGAAATGGCTCGGCGCGCTTGCCGGATCGCTCGTGACCGCGGGCACGGCCGCCACCACGCGCGCATCCGTGGTCGCGTACGACCAGACCCAAGAGCGCATCTACGACGGGGATCTGGGCACTCTGGCGCGTGCCGCCGATCCGGGCTCTGCTCTGACACGAGCCGTGATCTCACGCGGTGCGCTCGGCGCGCACGATCTCGAAGCGGGTCTCACAACCGCCGCAACGGAGGCACGCCGCATCGGCGCCAAGCGTGTCGTGCTGGTGGGCGGCGGCGCCGGCACTGCGGGCTCGGTGGAACCAAAGAGATTACGCGCCGCAGCCAGCGCACTTTCCACCTCGGGTGTGGTGCGCTTGGACGTCCTGGCCACGTCTCGCCTCGCCGACGCACGGGTCTACGTTCCGCTGGTCTCTTCGGAGGTCTTTCCGCGCGAAGGCCTCTTGGTTGCGGATGCCCTCCACGCATCTCCTGAAGCCGTTGCGTTGCAGCTCATGGCGCGTTTGCGGGCCGAGGCCGTCGCCATCGAAGGCGCCACCTGGTCGTCGCAAACATCGCTCCGCGCGGTGTTTCCGTCCACCTCGCACGTCGTGCTGGCGACCGTGCCCGTGGGAGCCCCGGTGCGTCTGCGGGTGAACGGTGAGACCACTCAGGCTCGCGTGACGGAGGCCCCTCGGCGCGTCCTGGAGCACGCGCTGGCAAGGAGCAAGCTCTCGGCGCTCGTGCAGCGCGGTGAGGCCCAGGGATTCGACGATCCACTCCGCAAAGAGGTCCTCCAAGTGGCCCGAGATCACCGGCTCGCAAGCCCATTCACCGCACTCATGGTCGTGGAGTCGGAGGCCGATCGGCAGCTCCTTCGGCGAGTGGAGGCCACGGCCGCCGCCGCTCGAAGCCCCAACGCCGCCCGCGCAAACGTCGCAGGTGCCGCAGGTGTCTCCGCCAAACGCGCAGTTCACGTAAGCCACACCACAAAGACACCCTCCATTCGAATGAGCATGTGTCGGGTAAGCGGACGATTGCCGCCGGAGAGCATTCGGCGCCAGGTAAGGGAGCAATTCGGCGTGTACCGCGGCTGTTATGCGGAAGGGCTCTTGCGGCGAGGGCCCACCCTCACGGGCCGGGTCAGTGTCCGCTTCGTCATCGACCCCCAAGGCAAGGTCGTCTCGGCACGGGACGAGGGCTCCGAGCTCGCCGATCCCAAGGTCGTTGCGTGCAT
>JAYUKI010000426.1:0-1357 GCA_043764595.1 Myxococcales bacterium
GCGACCGGCTTGGCTCCGGCAATGCTCACGGAGGCGTCTTCGGGGAGAACGATTTTCGGCGAGCCGCTGGTCACCGACACGAGCGAGAGGCGGTCACGACCGAGGGCCTCTTCCGGGAGAACGAAGTCGACGCCCTCACCCGAACCGACGGCGAACGCCTTGCCGGCGGGGAGATGCGTGACCGAAAGAACATTGTGTCCCCAGAGCACCTGCACTTCGACGGCGCTTGCCATCGTCTCGACCTCTTCGTCCGACACGCGCGGGCCCTGCGGCACCAGCACGTAGCTCGCTTCGCCGGAGCCGTTCGTCTCGACCGCGTCGGCCACCGTGGGCTGCGCCACGAGGAACGGGTTCGTCGACGCGAAGGCCGAGGAGACGGAAAGGTTCGAGAAAGCGGGCTTGGAGAAGTTGGTGGACATGGCTGGCCTCACTGCCGCGTACGGGCATTCGGATGCGCGGACGCGCACGGTTTTGGGGAACGAAGGACATCGGGCGCGGAATCCGCCTGGGCCTCGGCTCTCGCCGCGTTGCCCTTACCGACCGCCTTCGAGGAGCATTGACAGAGGTCCCCAGCAAAGGTTCCGCGGGTCGTGAAAAATTCTCGCGATGGCCTCGCTAAACGATGACGGCAGTCGAAGTGGTGCCAGGCGTTGCGACGCCAAACCACTGTTATCGTTGGCCATTCCAGGGACAAAGGCGAAACCCGTCCCCTCGCCCTCCCGACCGCTACCCTGCCTTTGTGAACACGCAAAGGAGCCGCAGTCGATGGGCTTGCCTATGCCGCACGATGCACGGAGAGTCATGACGCACGGGCCTCGAATCGGAGTGATGGGCGCAGGGTCGATCGGGTGCTACGTGGGCGGCTTGCTCGCCGCCTCGGGTGTGGACTTGGTGATGGTGGGACGGGAAAGGATCCGCGCCGAGGTCATGGCGCATGGCCTCGTGCTCGAAGACCTCGACGGCGCGCCTCCTCGATGCGTGACCCAAGACGCGTTGCGATTCGAAACCTCTCCGAGCGTGCTCGCGGATCGCGACGTGGTCCTCGTCTGCGTGAAGAGCTCCGCCACCGAAGAGACGGGCTCGGTGCTCTCTTCGATCCTGCCGAACGACACCAGCGTGGTGAGCCTCCAGAACGGCCTGCACAACGCGGACAGGCTTCGGGCGAAGCTCGCCGGTCGCGAGGTCCTCGGTGGCATCGTGGGATTCAACGTCGTGTCCCGAGGTCCGGGTGTATTTCGCCGCGCAACGAGCGGTCCGATCGTGGTCGAGGCGAGTCGAAGCTCCCACGTCGCCAGACTGCTCGACGAGCTCGTTCGGATCGGCCTCGAGGTCGAGTCGCCGACGGACATTCGCCCGC
>JAYUKI010000427.1:0-1356 GCA_043764595.1 Myxococcales bacterium
CCTCTTCACCGGCTGGATCGGCGTCGATCTCTTCTTCGTGCTGTCCGGGTTCCTCATCACGCGCGGACTCGTCGCGCCTTCGGCGAAACCGCTCGGAACGCGCATGAAGATGTTCTGGATGCGCCGAATCCTCCGCATCTTTCCCCTGTATTATGCATTCATCATCGTAGGCAGCATCATCGGGCTCATCGTCGGCGGCTGGATCCCAGGCCCTGCGTACTGGCTCTACATGCAGAACTACGTGCTCGCGTTCGACGACCAAGAGCTCCGCTGGACGGCGCACTTCTGGTCCCTTGCCATCGAAGAGCAGTTCTACTTCGTCTGGCCCATCGTCGCGCTCGTCACGCCGAACAAGCGCCTCGTATCGCTCACCTTGGCGCTCATCTTGGCGTGTGTCGTCTTCCGCGCGGGCTTCACGCTGAAGAGTCACATGTGGGATCCGCTCACGACGGTGAAATTCGCCTACCGCGCGACGATCACACGCGCCGACGGGCTCCTCCTCGGAGCGCTGGTCGCCACCCTCCAGCGCGAGTCGTCGCACACCATCGCCCATCTTTGGCGCAGGCTCCGCTTCCCGCTCTTCGTGATGACGGGGCTCGGGACGATCGGCCTCTACATCGTCGCAAAGGGATTGAACGGGTACGACCGACGGGTCATCGCGGCTGGCTATTTCCTGCTCGCGCTCTTCTTCGCAAGCGCCGTGTCGATGTGCGCGGACGAAGCCATCGGCGAACGCGTGAAGAACTTCCTCTCGTCCAAGGTCCTCGTGTCGTGCGGCAAGGTCAGCTACGGCATGTACATCTTCCACTGGCCGCTTCTCGCCCTCTCGGTTCCTTGGCTGAAGCGCACGCAAGAACACATGGGGGAAGTCAGTCGCATCGGCCTGAACCTCGGCTTCATCCTCGGCTCGATCGTGCTCATCTGGGGTGCCGCCCAACTGAGCTTCCGTTACTTCGAGAGCCCGTTCTTGAAACTGAAGAGCAGGTTCCACGGGTAGACCGTCGCGAAGCGGCGCTCGCCGCGTTCCAACCCGAACGGTAAGCGGCCAAAGGGCGCGGCGCCGCATGAGGCGCCGAGGCCGCCCAGCCGCGTGCGGTGCCTCGTTCGTTCGTACATTCTTCCCTCCGCTCGGTCGCGCGTTCGGTCGTTCGGCGCTCATCCCCGTTGAGATGCGGGAAGACTTCGCGTCTCATGAGGCGATGAACGTGCTCTTGCTCGGCGCCGACTACTACGGAACGCTCGCAGCGGTCCGCTGTTTGGGAGAACGAGGCGCCAAGGTCTATGTCGCCGACGAAACGAAGAACGCGCGCGCGCTCTTCTCGAAACACACGGCGGAGCGCCTCTTGCACCCGCCCC
>JAYUKI010000428.1:0-16395 GCA_043764595.1 Myxococcales bacterium
GGTCATGCCGCAGAAGATCCTCACCGACACCGCCTGGACCGACGCCCTCACGCGCGTGGTCGAGCGTGGCCGCAAGCTCCACAAGGAGGTCGTCCTCCACACGCACTTCAACCACCCGAACGAGATCACGGGCATCACCGAAGATGCGATGAACAAGCTGTTCGAGCGAGGCATTTTCGTCCGCAACCAGAGCGTCCTCCAGCGCGGCGTGAACGACTCCCCGGAGACCATGACGCTTCTCGTGAAGCGCCTCGGCCACGTGAACGTGCACGCCTACTACGTCTACGTGCACGACCTCGTGAAGGGCGTCGAAGACCTTCGCACGTCGGTTGACACGGCGATCCACATCGAAAAACACGTACGTGGCTCCACCGCCGGGTTCAACACCCCGGTCTTCGTCGTGGACGCACCGGGCGGCGGCGGCAAGCGCGACGCCCACTCGTACGAACACTACGACCGCGAGACGGGCATCAGCGTCTACCAAGCGCCGAGCGTGAAGCCCGGTCAGTTTTTCATGTATTTCGATCCGCTCCACCAGCTCTCCACCAGCGCGCAGCGAAGGTGGTCGGATCCGGCCGAACGCGAGATCATGGTCCAGCTCGCTCTTCAAAAGGCCAAAGCCAGGGCTCGCTAATAGCTCGATAGTGTTCGATTTTCTCGGGCGGCGCATTCGCATGCGCCGCCCGTGTCGTTTCGAAGGCCAGGGAGGTCGTGCAAATCCAGCACGCCTCGACGACCGTGTGTTAGCTCACGCGCCGTGGTTCTTTCGGACGCCATAGAAAACGCAAAAACCGCGACCAATGCGACGGGAACTACGGCCGAGCATCTCGTGCTCACGCTGCTCGTTCAGCTCGTGGTGCTGCTCGTGGTCACACGGGCCGTCGTTTGGCTCGCGCGGCGGTTCTTCGGCCAGACCGATGCCGTCGGCGAAATGATCGCGGGGGTCGTGCTCGGGCCGAGCCTCCTCGGCGCGCTCCATCCCGAGGCGATGCGCGCCCTCTTCGCACCGGTCACGGGACCAATCTTCGTCGGAGTTTCCCAGGTCGGCCTCATCTTCCTGATGTTCCAAATCGGGCTCGAGTTCGAGCTCGCACGCGAGCTGTCGAAGGGCAAGACTCGCATCTTGGTGCTCAGTCTCACCGGGATCGTCGTGCCCTTCGTTCTTGGCTTCGCGACGGCCGAGTTTTTCCGTCTGCGCTCTCCGATGCCCGACGGCTCGCTCCCACCGGCGCTGCCGTTTCGCCTCTTCTTCGGCACGGCCATGTCGATCACGGCCATCCCGGTGCTCGGCCGCATCTTCATGGAGCTCGGCCTCTCCAAGACACGCACCGCAGCGCTCACGATCGGGGCTGCCGCGGTCAACGACGTGCTCGGTTGGATCGTCCTAGGAGTGGTGTCGGCCATCATCGGCTCCCGGCTCGAACCGGGAACGCTCGCGTTGAAACTGGGGCTCGTCGCGCTCTACGGCGTCCTCGTGCTCGTCGTGATACGGCCCGTGCTCGTGCGCTTCGTGCGGAGCTCCATGGCGCGCGAAAAGGGCCTCGGGCCCACGCTGCTCTCCTGGATGTGCGTGGCGCTGTTTTCGTCCGCCATCGTCACGAGCAAGCTGGGCATTTTTGCGATCTTGGGAGGCTTCTTGCTGGGCCTTTCGTTGCAGACCGAGCACACGTTCGCCGAAGCGTGGAAGTCGCGCGTCACGCCGCTCGTGCAGGCGTTCTTCTTGCCGCTTTTCTTCGCTTACACGGGACTTCGCACCGAGATCGGCTCGCTCTCCGGCACCAGTGCGTGGATCGAGTGCGGCCTCGTTTGCCTCGTGGCGTTCACCGGAAAGTTCGGGGGCACGTACGTCGCGGCGCGCGCCCTGGGAGAAGAGCACAAGACGGCCGTCACCCTCGGGGTGTGCATGAACACCCGCGGGCTCATCGAGCTCGTTGCGCTGAACGTGGGCTACGACCTCGGCGTCTTGCCCAAGCGCATGTTCACGATGCTCGTCATCATGGCCATCTCGAGCACCTTCATTGCAACGCCAGCGATTCGCTTTCTCATGGCGAAGGAACGTCGCCCGGACCCCGAAGGCGGCGCCGAGCCCGCCTGAGCGGCGGCCGGAGCCGTCCGCAAACCACGCTAGAACCTTTTCGAGCGAGACACGTACGAAGGAGCCCCATGCCGCTCCGTCGCCGTCCCTTGCTCCTCGCTCCCGTGCTCGCTCTTGCCCTCGCGGCCTGCCAGAAGACCAAGATCCACGACGATCCGCCTCCGCCGCCGCCCATCGATGCTGCGGCAGCGAAGGCCACGCCAGCCGAAGACGTCCCCGCTCGAAAACCAATGACCGCGTTCGCCTCGGACGACGAGATCAAAGGCTTTTTCACCGACTACCAAGAGACTCTGAAGAAGCGCCAAGAAGCCGCCCGCCAGAAGCAGCTCGAGCTCCAGAAGAAGCAGCAAGAGGCGCTCCAACAGGGTCAGAAAGACACCCTTGGCAACGAGCCGAAGCCGACGGGCGCAAGCAAAGGAGGAGCCCCACCGCCCCCAATGTTGTCCCCAGTCGCCGCTGCTGCACCCGCCGCGGCCAAGGCCGAGAGCGCAAAGGAGGCTCGGGCCGACGGCAAAGGTGGCGAGAGCATCACGAACAACCAGATGGCCGGAGTCGACGAAGGCGGCATCGTGAAGGTCCACGGAGACCACCTCGTCATCTTGCGGCGAGGTCGTCTTTTCACCGTGGCGGTCGACGGAAAGAGCCTGAAGCCCATCGCGGCCGTGGACGCGTTCGGTCCCGGAATCGAGCCTCAAGGCACGTGGTACGACGAGATGCTCATCTCGGGAAACACGCTCGTCGTCATCGGCTACAGCTATGCGCGCGGCGGCACCGAGGTCGGAGTGTTCGATCTCGACTCGGTGGGGGGCATTGCATTCCGCGCGACCTACCACCTTCGCGGAAACGACTATTATTCGGCTCGAAACTACGCGAGTCGCGTGGTTGGCCAAAAGCTCGTTTTTTACACACCGTCGTACCTCTATCCGGGCGCACAAGACTTCTTCGCGCGATTCCCTGCCGTACGAAAGTGGCACTCGGGCGCGACTCCAGCCGAGTTCCAAAGGGTGGTCGAGCCCACGCGGGTGTTCAAGCCCGCGTTCGATTTGGCTCCGCAAGCGCTCCATACGGTGACCACATGCGACCTGGCCGCCAAGGAGCTCTCGTGCAAAGCGACGAGCATCCTCGGGCCTTCGGGACGAGTTTTTTACGTGTCGGAGAGCGCGGTCTACGTTTGGATGACTGACGGTCAGTGGGACGGCGAAAAATCCACTCAGACGTCGGCCGTGGTGAAGCTCCCCCTCGACGGCTCCGCTCCCGGGGCGGTGAAAGTGTCCGGAGGGCCGATCGATCAGTTCTCGTTCCTGGAGGACGAAAAGAACCTGAACGTGTTCGTTCGCGCCGAGACCTCGGGAGAAGGCATGTGGGGCTCCGGCCTCTCGGCGGGGGACGTTGGCATGATGCGCCTTCCGCTCGGGTTCTTCTCGGAGGGAAGCGTGGAGTCCTCACCACGACACTATACGAAGCTCGCGACCCCGAAAGGGTATGCCCTCCAGAACCGGTTCGTCGGAAGTCACTTCCTTTACGGAACGCAGTCGTATGGGCACTACCGGGGGGCGCCAGAGACCGGTCGAACGGTATTTGCCTTCAAATACGCCGGCGGAAAAGCGGCCACTCCCGTGGAAATGGGTCACTCGGTCGACAGGCTCGAGGGCCTCGGCTCGAATGCCATCGTCGTGGGTCAGAACGACCAGGACCTCCACTTTTCGTCGCTTTCCCTCGTGGACACTCCAAAAGTGGCAAGTGTCTACGTTCGAAAAGGGGCGTCCCAAGCCGAGCAGCGCTCGCACGGATTTTTCTACAAGCCCGAAAGCGAGACCGCCGGTCTTCTTGGCTTGCCCGTGCTCGGCACGGCCACGTCGCGGGGCGACGACCGCGAGGACGAGGGCTCGGCCAAGGTGCTCTTCTTGAAGAACCAAGCGCTCGATCTCACTCCGGTCGGCGAGCTCGCGTCCTCCAAAGCCGGGCCGGCGAACGATGCGTGCCGCGCGTCGTGCGTGGACTGGTACGGCAATGCGCGTCCGATCTTCTTCCGCGGACGCATCTTTGCCCTCATGGGCTACGAGATCGTCGAAGGCTCGATGGACGGCGGTCGCATCCACGAGGTGCGCCGCACGAGCTTCGCTCCGAAGGTCCACGGAAAGCCTGCGGAAGAGTGAGCCCCAATCCGAGAGCCGTGCGCGCTATGCCCCGTGCTGCCAAAAGGAGGCGGGGGCGAATACGAAAGGCTCAAAAGAGCCTACTTCGGAAGGGACGGCAGACACCACGCTTCCGCGGTCAGCCGTTGCTCGCGCCAACCTGCTCGATGAAGTCGCGGAGCAGACGATTGAACTCTTCGGGCGCTTCGAGGTTCGCGAGGTGGCCCACGTCGACGATTTCTTCCCGACGAGCACGAGGCAGCGCTTTTGCGTACGCCTCGGCCATTGCCTGGAAGCTGGGTATCTCGAGCTGTCCGGTGACCACGAGCGCGGGCATTTCGAGCTCGCCGAGGCGCGGATACGGATCAGGGTCGGACCAGCGATTCGTGACCCGACCGAGCCAATGGGCGGCACCGTAGTCGAGGACGATGTTCCGAACCTCTTCGAAGAGCTCGTCATTGCGACGGGCTGGTGCGTAGAGCGGGTCGTCGAGCCACACGTCGAGGGCCGTGTGCACATCCCCCTCGTTCGCCAGGCTCACGCATCGTCCCCACGCTTCGATGCCCGTGCGGCGACCGAGCATGAGAGGCCCCGTGAGGGTAAGGGAGGCCACTCGACGCGGATAGAGGAACGCAAAATCGACCGCCACCGCGGCGCCGACCGAATGGCCCACCAGGTGGACCTTCAGGACACCGCACTTGTCGAGAGCGCGCTCGAGTTGCTCGGCCGGGGACACGAGGCCGCAGTCTCGCGCTTGAGGGCCGAAGCCAGGCAAATCCGCGGTTATCACGCGGTAGTCCGGATGGAGCGCATCCACCTGGTGCCGCCACATGCGGTGGTCGAGGGAGAACCCGTGAAGAAACAGAACCGCCGGCCGATTGGCTTCGGGGCTCACCGAGCTCCGCGACAGCGAGCTCTGCGGAGGGGAGCTCTGAGGGGGGGAGCTCATGATGGGAGGGGGGACGATGGCATGCGCACGTGGGTTCGGAGCTACGAGAGGATAGACCAAGCCCTTCGGTTCGCGAACCTCGAAATGCTTTCGTAGGCGGAAATTCACGCCGGCGGGGCCGGGAATTCCTGCAAAATCCGCCAGAACGGTGGTTCGACGGGCCCGGGGACACGAGGGCGACGGCGAGGACGATTGGCAAGCCAGCCCGACCCTCCGTACGCTCGGAACCATGGGGCTCCCAAAGTGGCGGCGGTCGTGCGTTTTCCTGCTGACAGCTTTGAGCCCGACGGTTGCCGTCGGTTGCTCTGGAAACTTCGACCCCATTGTTGCTCTGCCGCTCGACGCGACGGTGAGCCCGAGCTCCACCGATGGTGCGACCGAAGCCGCCGTCTTTCGACCCGACGGCGGGACAGGCACGGACGCCGACGCCGGCGAGTGCAACGCCCTCGAGCCCGCCCTGCCGGCAGCAAGTCCCCGCACCGTGGCGGGCGCGCCACCCGCTGGCAGAGGGGGACCCCTGAAGGATGGACGCTTCGATCTTACCGCCGCCAACGTCTACGGCGGGGCGAGCTTGCCCGTGACGATTCAGAGCGCGATGGAAGTCGACACCGGAAAGTTCCGAATGACGTCCCGGGTGCTCGGCGCGACCTCTCGCATGTCAGGAACGTACAAGACGAACGGCACGAAAATCGAAGTGGTGACCACGTGCTCGAATGGCCTCGGAATCGCGGCCGACTCCTTCACGTACACCTCCGAATCGTTCGAGGTAGTGAAGCTCTATGGCTCCGTCGAGGGCCGAGACCTCGAGTACGTGTTCACGCGACGCTGAAGCACCGAGCCTGCGCGCCCGCCTCATTGCGCGGCCTCTTTCGAGGCCAGGACGAACACGAAACGGGCGGGCGCGGCGTCGAGGTGGAAGTGGTTCCAGTGATCGCCGTAGCCAGGGCCAAGGACGGTACGAAAGAGCGTCTTGTCGGCGACCAGGCGCAAGGCAAGGCGGTTCAAGAACCGGGCGTGCACACGCCCCACTTCGGTCTTCGAAAAGAAGTGCCACGACAGGGCCACCGAGAACCCCTTCGCGAGCGACGCCGGCAGCCCCGAAGGCAACGCTTCGCTGTCCGCGAGCGGACCGAACGTGAATTTGTCGACGTCGATCGCGTTGCCGAAGGCGTGCTCGCCAAAGCGCCGTTGCCCGTTCAAGGTCTCGCAGAGCGTGCCCCCGAGATGGTGGAGCTCGACGGGGGCGCGCCCATAGACCTCGATGGCCACGCTCCGAACGAGCGCGTCGAAAACGACGAGCTTGTCGGCGAACGCGGTGTGAACGAAAATAGGGGACGAATAGTGAAGGTTGGTGCCTAGGTAGCGCTTCGTTTCGAACTTCGGGCAGTGCATCGGCCCTGCGGGAATGTCTCTCGACGTGGCGTCGAGCGCGTACGCGGGGCCGGAGGCTTGGCTCGGCGAAACGATCGGGCCCGGCAGAAAGGTCGCGTCGGCCTCGTTCGGCTCCGAGTGCGCGCGGTGTCCGACCAACAGCATCGTGGCTACGACGTGAACGCCCAGCACCGTTCGAACGTACCCCATCTGCAAATTGTGCAGGTTTCACGAACCTTGCGCCAGTCTTCTTCATGCGCCGGGCAAGGCAGTCGCCTTGGCTTCCTTTGCTTGACCCGTGAGCCTGAACGCACGCTCAAGCCCGGTGGTGCTCACCGGGGGGTCGGGCTTCGATTCTTCCCGTTCGCCAGCGAAAGGGACCCGATTGGACGCCGGTGCAGGGGAAATGAGGCGTTGGGTCGGGGCGTTTGCTACCATCCAGGGAGTCTTTTCTTCCGAGGACCTTCCCTGCCATGGCCGTCATCAACGCCGGAGACGTTATCGCCGGCAAGTACCGCGTCGAGCGTGTGCTTGGAGAGGGAGGCATGGGCTTCGTGGTGGCCGCCACGCACCTCGCCCTCGAGACTCCGGTGGCGATCAAGTTCATTCGCGAAGGAGTGCTCGGAACACGCGAGGCGAGCGTGCGCTTCCTTCGCGAAGCGAAGGCCGCGGTCCAGCTCAAGAACCCGCACGTCGCTGCCGTCTACGACGTTGGCACGCTCGAGACGGGCGAGCCCTTCATGGTCATGGAGTACCTCGAAGGCTGCGATCTCTCCGAGCTCTTCAAACGAAGAGGTGCCCTCCCGCAAGCAGAAGCGTGCGAGTACGTCGTGCAGGCCTGCGATGCCTTGGGCGAGGCGCATGCGCTCGGCATCGTCCACCGCGACGTGAAGCTCGGAAACCTCTTCCTGACGCGCGGCGCCGCCGGCGTTTCCATCGTCAAGGTTCTTGACTTTGGCCTCTCGAAGGTGAGCGCTTTCGGCGACGGTGAGACGGGCGTCACGATGTCGGCCGCGGTGTTGGGCTCGCCTCGTTTCATGTCGCCGGAGCAGCTCCAAGACCCGCGTACGGTCGATGGACGAACCGACATTTGGTCCCTCGGCATCATCCTCTACACGCTCATCGCTGGGCGTCCGGCGTTCGACGCGGACACGGTCGGCAAGCTCTTCGCGAAGGTCATGGGCGAGAACCCTCGCCCCCTCCAAGAGCTCGCGCCCAACGTCGACCCTGGGCTCGTCGCAATCGTCAACGCTTGCCTCGAAAAGTCCCCTGACAATCGCATTTCCAACGTGGCCGACCTGGCGTCGGCGCTCGCACGTTTTTGTCTCAACCCGGGGCACGCGCAAGCCACCGCGGGGAGGCTCGCCTCGGTCCTTGCTTCCTCCAAGGTGGAAGGGGTCGCGGAGCTTGCGCCAGGCGCGCACAAGCGAAGGACCAGCATTCCTCCCGCCTCCGGACGCAGCAACTCGATGGACCTTGGTGGACCTTGGGCAGGGTCCACGACCCCTGCTCCCGCAAAAGAGGGCACGTCTCGCATGTGGCGCGGCGGCGCGGTTGTGTTGGCCGTCGTCGGCGTAGGTCTCGGCGCGCTCTACATCAGTCGCTCGAACGCTCCGACCGGACGTGCGGAGGGCATTCCCCTCTCGTCTTCGCCCGTCGTGTCGGCCTCCGCGCTCGAGGCAAACCAGTCCCCTCCTGCGGTGGTGGTGCTGGGTGCGAGCGCAGGACCGACTCTGGTCGGCGCCCCTCCGAAATCGACGCTTTCGACGCCGAGCCAGCCGCGCGCAACACTCGATTCGAAGAAGCCCGCAACGGGAGCCGCCGCGCCGCCCGCTCCCCAAGCTCCGCCCGCTGCCAAGCCCAAACCTGGCCATCCCGACATCCCATCCGTTCGTGACTGATCTTCCTTTTTTGCCGCCCATGCGACAGCGCTCGTGTCCCAAGCTCCCCCAGACCTCGCGTACGCGCTTGGTCTGGATTTTTTGCGTCGCTCTGGGCGTTTTTGCGGCCCACCCACGAACGGCGCTCGCCGCGCCCACGGCCGCGGACAAGAAGGCGGCCGATGCACTCTTCAAGGAAGGTCGCGAGCACGTCGAGTCCGGCGACTACGCCGTGGCTTGTCCGAAGTTTCTCGCGAGCTTCAAGCTCGATCCCGCTTCGAGCACGCTCTTGAACCTGGCCGACTGCCACCAGCGCGCAGGCCAGACCGCGGCGGCGTACGATCGTTTTTCCGAAGCGCTCGCGCTCGCCAAAAAGGTCGGCCGCGCGGACCGCGAAAAGACCGCACGCGAGCGTCTGGATGCGCTCGAGCCCAAGCTCACCAAGGTGGCCCTCCACATCAAGGAGAAGGGCGAAATCACCATCACGCGCGACGGCGTTCCGATGACGCGGGAAGAGGCCAACACTCCCGTCCGCGTCGATCCAGGACCGCACACGTTCTTCATTTCGGCGACCGGCAAGAAGTCGTTCAGCACCACCATCTCGGCCACCGAAGAAGGCAAGACGTACTCGGTCGACGTCCCCGAGCTCTCGCCCGAAGGCGACGATGGCGCCACCGTCGCGCTGCCGTCGACCGCCACCGCGAAGCCAAAGACGCCGGACGAGGGCTCGCCTGGCTCGGGCCGACGCACCGCCGCGTTCGTCGTGGGAGGCGCGGGGCTCGTCATCGCGGGAGTCGGCGCGTACTTCGGGATCCGCACCATCTCGAGCTGGAACAGCTCGCAGGCTCGGTGTAGCGAGAAGGGCTGCGATCGCGAAGGCGTCGACCTCGCCAGCGACGCGAAGACCTCGGGGTTCATATCCACGATCGGCCTCGCTGCGGGCGGTGCGCTGTTCGCCACCGGCGTCATCTTGTTCCTCACGGCCCCGAACAAGGCACAAAAACCTCAGAACAAAGCCTATTTTTTGCCGTCTGCGGGCCCCGGGTCCGTAGGCGTCTCGCTCGGAGGAGCCTTCTGATGGCGCGCATTTCCCTGCCCTCATTCGCCCTCTCGTTCGGTGCGGTGTGTGCCGTCGCGCTCGTCGCGTGCAATCTCATCGTCGGAGTCCACGACGTGAAGCTCCGCAAAGACTCGGGACCCGATCGCGACGGCGACATCGAGCCGCCGCCGATCGAAGGCGAAGACTCGGGGCCCGAGCCCGCTCGCTTCACCGAGCTTGCTCTAGGCAAGTACCACACGTGTGCGAAGCGTCGCGGTGGCCAGGTCAAGTGCTGGGGGGACGACAGCTCCGGCCAAACCGGCACGGGTGGAAAGCAGAGCGGGACCTCCGACTCCGGATTCAAGACCCTGCCGACCGCCACGTCGCTCGAGAACGTGAACGCCTTCACGTTGGCTTCGGGCGGACAGCACACGTGCTTCGTGCAATTCGATCGGACCGTGAGCTGCTGGGGCGCGAACGTGAGCGGACAGCTCGGCACGGGAAACACCACGCAGCAGCCCAGCGCATCCCCCACGCGGAACCTCGTCGACGCGGTCGCGCTCGCAGGTGGAACCTCCCACACTTGCGCCATTCGACGCACCGGACAGCTCGCGTGTTGGGGAGCGAATGGCACGGGCCAGCTCGGCAACGGAAACTTCACCCCGAGCGCCCTCCCGGTGGCGGTCGAAGACCTCAAGGACGTGAAGGCGATCGCGCTCGGCCAGTCGCACTCGTGTGCCGTAACTTTGGCCGGGGACGTCTTCTGCTGGGGTGAGAACTTCAACGGACAGCTCGGGATCGCAGGCAGCGGCCGCGAGGCCTTGCCGCGGAAAACGGCGGTCGCGGGCGCGATCGCCATCGCCGCGTCCAACGACTCCACCTGCGCCATTCTGGCCACGGGCGGAGTCGTCTGCTGGGGCAAAGACGAGCTCGGACAAACGGGCAAAGGCGTCGCGGGCACGGGCAAGGGCTTCACGGCCGTGCCCGTTCCTACCGTCGCCGGAGCCACCCAAATCGTCGCTGGAGCCGAGCATTTCTGCGCACTCGGGGGCCAGAACGCGGTCTTCTGCTGGGGCGACAACCGCTTCGGCCAGCTCGGCACGGGCGGAGCTGCGGACGCCGCTCCTGCTCCGATCGGGAAGCCGACCCAGATCGCCGGGTTGGTGGCCGCGTCGGTCGGAGCCGGGGGCGATCATTCCTGCGCATCGACAGCCGACGACGCCGTGCGCTGCTGGGGCGACAACGACCACGCCGAGCTCGGAGACGGAACGGCCAAGCGCTTCTCGGCGACCCCTGTGGCGGTCGTCGGCGTCCCCTGATTCCTTCAAGAATTCGAGCTCTTACAGATCGCGGCCGCGAAGCTCCGACACGCTCTTGAGGCCCTCGCGTTTGCAGACGTCACGCAGGCTTCGGCCGATGTCGCGAGCGAGTGAAGGGCCTTCGTAAACGAGCGCGGTGTAGAGCTGCACAAGGGTGGCGCCGGCTCGAATCCGCGCGAGGGCTTCGTCGGCCGAGTCGATCCCGCCGACCGACACGATGGGAACCTTGCCTTCGACCCGTCGGGCCACGTCACGCAGGACCGTGCGTGCACGCGCCGCGAGTGGGCGGCCGGAGAGGCCTCCTTGGAGATCTTTGGCGTATCCGGGCACACCGTCGCGCGACAGTGTGGTGTTGGTCGCCACGATGCCCGCGACGTCGGCGGCCAGCACCTCGTCGACCAAGGCGTCGAGATCGGCCTCGGTGAGGTCGGGAGAAATCTTGAGGAGCACCGGTGGCTTGGCCGAGGACTTCGCGCGCGCCTCTCCGACCGCGGCAAGCAACGCGCGAACGTTCTGTGCACTCTGCAAACTTCGGAGGCCCTCGGTGTTCGGGCTCGAGACGTTGATGGTCACGTAGTCGGCGACGTGCGCCACGGCCGCGTAGAGCGCCGCGTATTCGGCTGGCGCGTCCTCGAGGGCCACGTCTTTGTTCTTGCCGACGTTCACTCCGACGATGCCAGCGGAGCATTCCGGCCGTCGTTTCGCGCGGTCGGCCTCGAGCCGTCGCACCATGGCGTCTACGCCGGAGTTCGGAAAACCCAGACGATTGACGAGCCCCTTCTCCTCGCGAACGCGAAAGAGTCGCTCCCCGTCGTTCCCAGGCTGCGGTCGACGCGTGACCGTGCCGACCTCGACGTGGCCGAAGCCGAACGCGAGGAGCGCGCCCGTGGCCACGCCGTCCTTGTCGTAGCCGGCGGCGAGTCCGAGCGGCGTCGGGAACGTGAGCCCGAACGCTTCGACCTCGAGGCACGGGTCTTTGACGACGTTGGCGCGGGCGAGGGCTCCGAGGGCGAACGAAGGGAGGCGCGACGCGACGCCGAGCGCGGTCTTGTGCGCGAGCTCGGGAGGGAGCCTCGTCAGAGCGGCAATCGAGAGGCTCACGTCTCGTTCTCCGCCAAGAAGGCCATCACTCGGTCCCGCTCCGGAGCCCCGATTTTTCCGAGCTCTGCGAGCGCGACCACGAGCTCACGAAGGGTCACCGCCGCGTGAAGCTTTATCCCCCGTTCGCCGAGGACTTTTCTCGCACCTTGCTCGCGATCGACGAGCACAACGACGTCCGAAACGAGGAGGCCCGCGTCCGCGAGCGGCCCGAGCGCCTCGAGCTTTGCATCGCCGCGCGTCGCGATGTCGTCGAGGACCACGACGCGCTCTCCTGCGTGGAAGAGCCCCTCGATCGAAGCTTTTGCGCCGTACGTTTTGGCTTGGCCACGCGGATAGACGAGAGGCCGATCCATGCGGAGGGCCACGGCCGTTCCGATGGGAAGGCCCGCGTACGGCAACGCCGCGATGCGATCGAACGACACCGGTCCGAGGAGCTCGGCCAAGACGTCGGCCACCACGGCGAGCGCACGCGGGAACGTGACGAGGCGGCGCAGGTCCACGTACACGGGAGATTCGATGCCGCTCTTCAGGGTGAACGAACCGAAGCGAATCGCCTCGGACGAGAACAACACCTCGGCGAGACGGAAGCTCCGGGCGCGGCGGAGCTCGGCCGTCACGGCGGTCTCGACGCCTTCCGACGGGGCACCGCGGAGCTCTTCGATCCGCGCGGCGAGCTCTTTCGCGTAGGCGGCCGGGTCGTTTGCTTCGGCCACGGCACGGGAGACATTGACCAAAAAGCCGGAGCCATCGGCGCGGCGGGCCGCGGAAACGGCTCGCCCGAGGTCCCCACCTTGAGTGCCGACTCCCGGCAAGAGAAGCCACGAGTCCTTCGCGGCCGCACGAATCCTCGCGATGGCCTCGGGCTCGGTGGCGCCGGCGACGAGACCCATTCGCGATGTGTACGCCGAAGACGCCACGTCGCGAGCCACCCGCTCGAACACGGCCTCCCCGGTCCACAAACGTGCATCCTGCAACGACTCGGCTTCGGGGTTCGATGTGCGCCCGAGCACGAACAGATCGAGGTCCGTGGTTTCGAAGAAGGGAGCGAGCGCACCGATGCCGAGGTACGGGCTCACCGTCAAAGCCGAGGCTCCAAGGGCCACGGCCGAACGACCGTAGGCTTCGTTGGTCGCGCCGATGTCGCCGCGTTTTGCGTCCAGCAGACACGGAACTTCTTCGGGCAGCTTCGCCACGAGCTCCTCGAGCGCGCGCACGCCTTCGGAGCCATGCGCTTCGAAGAACGCCGCGTTCGGCTTGAACGCTGCCGCATGCGCGAAGGTACGTTCCACGATGCGCATGCAGTAGGGAACGAGCTCGGCAGCGCTCGAGACGCGCGGATCGAGTCCCACGGACAGATGCGTACGTTGCTCGCGTGTGCGCGTCGAGACCCTGGAAAAGAAGCTCATTGGGCTCTCCCGAGCACCGCGGCCACGAGCGCCATGCGCACGTACATGCCGCACTCGACCTGGCGGAAGTAGGCGGCGCGCGGATCGTCGTCGACGGTCTCGTCGATCTCGCCCACGCGGGGCAAAGGATGCATGATGCAGCTTTTTTCTTTCATCTTGGCGAGCACCGACAGGTCGACGCGGTAGCCTCCGCGCGCGGCCTCGTAATCGGACTCGGAGGAGAAGCGCTCCTTCTGCACACGGGTCACGTAGAGCACGTCGGTGGCTTCGATGACCTCGTCGAGCGACCGATGCTCGGACTGGTCGAGGCCCTGCGCGGCGAGCTCGGCGACGAGGGGCTCCGGCATGCGAACGACCTCGGGCGAGACGTACTTCACGCGCGCGCCGTAGAGCGCGAGAAGCCGCGCGAGCGAGTGCACCGTGCGTCCGTACTTGAGATCGCCGAGAAGGGTGACCGTGAGCCCCTCGAGGCGCCCGAGCTCTTCCTGGATGGTGAAGAGGTCGAGCAGCGCCTGGGTAGGATGCTCGCCGGCACCGTCGCCTGCGTTGATGATGGGTTTTTTCGCGGCATCGGCGGCGGTCTTGGCCGCTCCAATTTCGGGGTGCCGAAGCACGATGACGTCCGCGTAAGCCTCGAGGGTGCGCACGGTGTCGCGCAGCGACTCGCCTTTCGAAACGGACGAGTAGCGCACCTCGTTGATGGGAATCACCGAGCCCCCGAGACGGGTCATGGCCGCGAGAAAACACGACGACGTGCGCGTCGAAGGCTCGTAGAAGAGGTTCGCGAGAACCTTGCCACGCAAAAGGTCCGTGCCACCTCTCTCTCGCACGATGGCCCGCATGCGCTTGGCCGAGCCAAAGAGCGCGTCGATGTCTTCTCGCGCGAACTCCCCCACCCCAAGAACGTCACGCCCACGCAGTCGTTCGAGTCTATCCACGCGAGACCTCCCTGACGTCGCGCCCCGCTCCCGGCAAAGAGACCACTTTTCCGGACACGAACGCCTCTTTCCCGCGAAGCACCACGCGCTCGACGCGACCGCGGAGGGGCACGCCCTCGAAGGGGCTCCACGCCGCGCGGGTCTCGCCTCGCGCCGCCTCGAACGACCACGCCGCGTCGACGTCGACCTCGATGTAGGTGTCGTCTTGTTCGAGCAGCGCGAACAGGCGGCGCACGTTTTCGGCCATGCGCACGCGGACGTCGTCGAGCGTGAGCTTGCCCTCGTGCACGGCCGTCAAGAAGAGCGGCAACGCGGTCTCGAGCCCGGGAAATCCAGGAGGGGGTGTCGCGCTCGATTTCTCTTCACGCGTGTGGGGCGCGTGGTCGGTCGCGAAACAATCGATGGCGGCGAGGTTCTCCCAGAGCGCCGCGACGTCTTCTTTGGTGCCGACGACGGGACGCACTTCGCAGAACCCCGGAGCGATGCGGTGGGTCGCCTCGTCGAGGAAAAGATGGTGCGGACACACCTCGCAACTCACGCGAAACCCTTTGTCCTTGGCGCGAGCGATGAGCTCGATCTCGACCTTCCGGCTCACGTGGCAGACATGGAGCGACCTGTCGGCGAGGTGCGCGACCAGGAGCGCCGACGCCAAGCTGTGCTCTTCGGCGTGGGCGAGCAGCGGCACGTTCTTCGGAAACGTCGCGGCGTGCTCCACCAGGGCAGACAGACTTGCCAGTTTGAGATCGCCGAAGGTGGGATCCAAGTAGAGCTTGAGCCCAGTGGCGCGTGGGGCAAGCCGCGCAACCTCGTGGGCGTTCCCTTCGGTGGCACCGAGGTGGAATCCGTAGTCGCAGTGGGCTTCGGCGCGGGCCTCGGCTTGGTAGGCGACGAGCGCGGGCTCCGCGACGATGGCCGGACGCGTGTTCGGCATGGCGAGCACGGTCGTGAAGCCACCGGCGAGCGCCGCGCGCGTGCACGAGCCGAAGTCTTCTTTGTGGCGTTGGCCAAGGCCTCGCACGTGAACGTGAGGATCGACCAGCCCGGGCAAACGTAGGATCGTCATGCTTCCGGGAGAACGCCGTTACTCCCCGCGGCCCCTCGGGCGTGTGTCTTTCGTGTGACAAGCAATTTTGCTCGAAAAAGACCGCGGATCCGAGCTCATGCGGTTTGGAGCGCGGGGAGTCTCTCGCCGTTCGCGTACCCGCCAAGGACCTTTCGGACCTCGTTTTCCCGAAGGATGAACTCCCACGAGTCTTGCTCGACGTGACCGTCGCACAAGAGCCCGAGGTGAAGATGCGGCACGCCGTTCGCGGTTCCCGAGACGCCAAGAGGGTCGCCTGCCGCGACGCGGACCACGCCAAGGGCCCCCTCCGCCTTCTGGAAACGAACCTTCGCCATGTGCGTGCAATACACATGTGTCACCCGTCGCGTTCCGAACGGGATGGGCTCGTCGAGGGCCAGCCGAACGCTCCACGCGGTGTCACGCGGCCCGGTCCAGCGGGTGTGCCCGCGCTCCGAGTAGTCGAGCGTTCCCGCGGCGAGGGCGTGCACGGAGAGCGACGAACCGCCGATGTCGAGGCCCGTGTCCCCCGCATAGCCGGAGAGCACGCCCCCCGGCAGCGGGCTCCGGAGCTTCGCGTTTCGAAGGGGAGCCGAGACCGGCGCCTCAGCCCGAGCCAGAGAAGCACCGAGGGCCAATGGGACCGCGGACGCAAGGGCCAGGAACGACCGACGAAGGATTCGCATGCGGGATCGTCGTTCGACGCGTCCCGTTCGTGACCTCGAGCACCGATCCGCGAGAAAGGAAGCCCGCTTTCACGGGCCGGCGCTCAGCGGGGTCCGAAGAGCGTGTTCGGCAGGATGGCCTCGATCTGCTGGCGCGTGACGGTGCCGTGCTCGTCGACCGAGTAGTCGTCCTTTTCGATTTGGAACGTTCGCGTCCCTGTGACGTTCGCGCTGCCGACCATGCGGTAGTGGATGACCGGGCTCGCGAAGGCTTCGCGGAGCACCGCGACGGCGAGCTCGACCGGCATGGTGATGGGCACCCGCACCGACGTGGTGACACCGGCGGGCAACCACAAGCCGTCGCCCGGGGCTTGGTAGTTGACGGGGACGGGGTACTTGTCGGCCATGTAGACCGTGCCTCGCACGGCACGGATCGC
>JAYUKI010000429.1:0-16395 GCA_043764595.1 Myxococcales bacterium
CCGTTCGCGGAGACGATGTGCGGGATGTTCCGGCCATCTTCGCCCTCGCGGAACGAGACCCTACCGAACCCCCGAGACTTCCCGAATGACGAATCCCGAAACTCCGAAAGAGTCCGTTTTGCCCATTCGCGCTCACAAGGAGTACGACTTCTTCAAGGTCGTGCAGGACTACCTCGACCGCGCGGCCAAGGTGATAAAGCTCGAGCCGTACGTCCAGACGATCCTGAGCCAACCGAAGAACGAGCTCATCATCAACTTCCCGGTGAAGATGGACAACGGAGAAGTCCGCCTCTTCAAGGGATACCGCGTCCAGCACAATAACCTCCTTGGACCTTTCAAGGGCGGTATGCGCTTTCACCCGAGCGTCACGCTCGACGACGTGAAGGCACTGGCCAGCATGATGACGTGGAAGGCCGCCCTCATGCGCCTCCCGTTCGGCGGCGGAAAAGGTGGAATCAAGTTCGATCCTACTTCGGTATCGAAGGCGGAGCTCCAGCGCATCACGCGCCGCTTCACGCACGCCCTCGGCGAGAACATCGGACCGGACTACGACATTCCGGCTCCGGACATGGGAACCAACGGGCAGACCATGGCGTGGATGATGGACACCTACGCCAACATGATGGGCCACTCGAACAAGCAGAGCGTGAAGGGCGTCGTCACCGGCAAGCCCGTCGCTTCGGGTGGAACGCTCGGCCGCAACAAGGCCACGGGCCAGGGCATGGTGTTTTGCATCGTGGAGTGGGCCAAGGCCAACAACTTCAACCTCGAAGGCCGCACGATGAGCGTGCAAGGCTTCGGCAACGTGGGCTCGAACTGCGCGGTCATTCTCTCGCGCCTCGGAGTGTCCACGATCGCGGTGGGTGACCACTCGGGTTACCTCCTCAATCCCGAAGGCTTCAACGCCCACAAGCTCCAAGAGCACGTCGTGAAGCACGGCAGCATCAAGGGCTACCCCGGTGGCAAGCCGATTACGCGCGAGGAGTTCTTCTCCACCAAGGCGGACATCTTCGCCCCGAGCGCCCTCGAGAACCAAATCGGCGAGGCCGAAGCGAAGGCCCTCGACGTGAAGCTCGTGGTCGAAGGCGCGAACGGCCCGACCACCCCGGCCGGCGAGAAGATCCTCCTCGACCGCGGCATCACCATTCTCCCGGACGTGCTCGCCAACTCCGGCGGCGTCACCGTCAGCTACTACGAGTGGGTGCAGAACAAGCGCTCGGAGAGCTGGACGGAAGAAGAAGTGGACGACAAGCTCGAGCGCGCCATGGTTCGCGCGTACCGCGAGGTTGCCGACTTCGCACGTACGCACAACGTCGACCTCCGCATTGCCGCCTACGCCCTCGCGCTCCAGCGCATCGAGGCCGTCTACACGGAGCGCGAGATCTTCCCCTGAGGGTCTCGCCTTTCGGGCGACGAAACGAAATCCGCAAAAGGCGCTCGGGAAACCGGGCGCCTTTCGCCTTTTTGTCATTCTGGAAGCGGCGCCCTGGCAAATCGGCATTCTTGCCCGAATTCGATCGCCAAATTGCCAATCGGGCACGGCTCGGAAATGGATGGGGGGCTCACGACCTTACGGACCCGAAAGGAACTCCCCACCATGAGCTCTCGGTTTCCGTCGTTTCATATGGCCCCACTTTTGGTTTTGTCCTCCTTGGCATTCACCGTCTCGAGCACGGCATTCGCCGAAGAAGGACCCTCGGACGCTTCCGTCATGGGCAAACCCGGCACTATCGTCCTGGACAAAGTGCTCGGTATTTCGATTGCCAGCTCCGGGGCTCTTGGAGGCGTCTACCAGGCAGGAATGCTCTCGTTTTCGCACCAAAAACAAACCTTCGGCGGCACCGAGACCAAAACGACCTCATTCGGAATAGCGCCCTCGTTCGACGTCTTCGTCACCAAGCACCTGACTCTCGGCGGAACATTTTCGTTTGGTTATCAGTGGCAATCGAGCAACTTCGATCCACAGCGAGGTGGGCTCGTTCCGAGCAGCGGATACGACGTCTCAGCGTCTCCACGCGTCGGGTATTGGATTCCTATTTCGGACTCCGTCGCTTTTTGGCCGCGCCTCGGTGCCTCGGTGGGGGGCTCGCGGCGCCAATCCGACGTTGCTGCTCCGTTCGACATCGTTCAAACCGGGATTCGCGTCGGCGCGTCGCTGGATCTCGATCTTGCCTTGCCGCTCACGAAGCATCTTGTCTTTTTGGTCGGCCCACGAATCGAAGCCAGCACCTTCCAAACCGTCGCGCAAGGTAGCCCGTTCGATCAAGACGGAACGAGTGTGACGGCGGCGGTTCGAGGGTCTCTTTCGTACGCTTTCTGACCCCCTTCGCGCCCGGTGCCGCGTGGTAGGCTGCGGCCCGAAATGCCGTACGTCAAAACGCGACTCGGGCGATGGTTCTACGAAGAGCGTGGCGAGCCCGCTCGGACGACGGCCATCGTGTGCCTGCATGGGCTCCTCTTCGACGGCGGCCAATGGCGCGAGCAAGTGGGACCGCTTTCCGAGCTCGGACGCACCATCGTGTTCGACGGGCCGGGGCACGGCAAGAGTGAGGATCCGCCCATTTTTACGCTCGACGAGCACGCCGACGCCCTCGCGGACGCGCTGGTCGAGCTCGGCATCGAACACGCCGTGCTCGTCGGTCTTTCGTGGGGCGGAATGCTGGCCATGCGGTTCGCCCTTCGCCACAAGGCGCAGCTCTTGGCGATGGCGCTGCTCGACACCAGCGCCGAGCGCGAAGAGCCCATGCTTCGCTTGCGGTACCGCGCGTTTTCGATTTTCCACGAGTACGTGGGCATGCCGTACGCCCTCTACGAAAAGCAGATCGCGACGAAAATGTTCTGCCGCGCCACCCGCCGCAACCGGCCCGAGCTCGTGGAGCGTACCGGGCGCACGTTGCTCGGGTTTTCTCGGCGCGGCGTGGCCCGCGCGTCGCTCGCCGTGGTCATCAACAGGGACTCGGTTCTTGCCCGGCTCTCCGAGGTGCACGTCCCGGCGCTCGTGCTCTGCGGCGACCAAGACAGAGCCACGCCGCTGGCAAAAAGCCGCAATCTGAAGAGGGCACTTGGCGTTCAGGCATCTTTGGTCGTCATCTCGGGCTCCGGCCACATGACCGCGCTCGAGCGTCCAGCCGAGGTCAACGCGGAGCTCGTCCCATTCGTAAGGAACGTCCTCGCGGCCCGCACTTGACGAACACCGGCAACTCCTCGAAAGATACGGGCGTTTCCTCCCCGAACCGCAGAGGCTGCTCGTGAACGTAAAGAAGCTTGTCCAAGTATCCGTGTCCGTCACCGTCCTCGCGTTCGTCGCGGTTTTGCCCGCGTGCGCTGGCGGAGGTGTCGATCAAGCGTCGTGTGCATCCGTGAGAATCGGCGACACACGCAGCGACGTGAACGCCAAGCTCGGCACCACCTACACGGAGACCAAGGGGACCAACGGAACCTTCGTCATCGTGAAGTACGAAGACGTCCCAGGCGGGGTCAAGCAGTGCTGCACGGTCACGTTCGGCTCCGAGTCCGAGACGGCCGTCTCCACGACGCAGCCGTCGTTCAACGCGGCGTGCCGCTGAAGACCGCGAGTGGATTGGAGCGGCCAGATCCAACGGTCTGGCCGTTTCGTTTCGAAAGGCGCAGCGGGAAAATGAAAAACGGCCGACCCCCCTAGGACTGGGCGATCGGCCGTTCTGGTTTTCATGGGTCGGTTTCGTCAGCGCTTTTCGCGGCGGCGGGAGGCGAGGACGAGCACTCCCAACGCTCCCAAGAGCGCACCGGTCGGGCTGCCGGTCATGCCACCGGTGTTGCAGCCGCTGCTCGCTGCGGGCTTCTTGCCGAGGTCGAGATCCGGGCCGGCGCCACTCGAGAGGTCGGAGACCGACTCGTTTCGCTGAGGCGGAGGGGCCGAGTTCGTGGCAGGAGTCGCCCGACCTTCGAGGTCGGGATCTCCCTCACCTGGGCCTTCGGGCTCGGTGGTGGTGGGCGGCTCGACAGGCGGGGGTTCCTCGCCAGCGTCTGCTGGCGGAGGGGGAGGCGGCACGGAGGTGTCCGGAACCGATGCGTCGGTCGCGCCAGCGCCACAGGTGCCGACGGCGCTCGTGGTGCTGGAGCACGTCTGGCCGGCGGGGCAGCGGTTGCCGCCCGTGCCGCGGCAGCCCGCTTCGCAGAGCTTGCTGGTGGCGCAGACGCGACCCGACGTGGCCGTGCCGCAGTCGGTGTCGGAGTTGCAGCCGCACGTCTTGTTGGCGAGGCATGCCGAGCCGGAACCCGCGGCCGCGCAGTTCGCGGTCTTGCCCGTGGTGCACTCGACGCACTTCTTGAGCGTCGTGTCGCAGACGTCGCCGCCTTCGCACTGCGAGTCCTGCAAACAACCGACGCACTGGTTGGTGGACGTGTCGCAGATGGGGAAAAGAGGATTCGTGCAGCCACAAGGGCCGCCATCCTTCACGGGGCCTGCATCCCTGACGGGCGTGGCCGAGTCCGGCTTTCCGACCGGGCCGGTATCCGGAGTGGAAGCGTCGCCCGTTGCGGAGCCCGTCGTGGCGATGAGATGCGCATCGGTGAAGCGCTTCAGCACCTTGAAGTAGAGGCTGGTTCCGCCGACGCCGGTCTTGCCGCCGCCGGATTCTCCGACCCACGGCGTATAGGTGTAAAGTGCAGCCGTTGCGGCGTTCTCGGGGACGATGTCGACTTGGTCCAGCGTCTTCTTCGCCGTGCCCCTTTTCCAGCCCGAAATCGTGGTGCCGGTGGTCTGGCGGTCGATCGACCGACGCAGCGAGCCGGCCGCACACGCCGCCTGGTTCTCGAGGCCGTAGTACTTCGGACCGCACGAGGCGCTGTCCGGACAGCCGCAGCCAAACGCGATGTCCGTCACGCTCTTGCCAGCGCTCGTCTTGGAAATGAGCCCCTGCTCCGTCTGGATGCGGGCGAGCATCGCGAGGGGGCTAATCCGGTACTTGAGCGACTGTTCGTGGAGGATCTGCGCGGCCGTGCTTCCGTTCTCGGTGTAGGTCGCGAGGGCGGACTTGGTGCCGTAGGGGGTCTTGTCGAGAAAACGCTGCACCTCGGCGACGGTCATGGTGCTGCTCTGGAACTCGGCGTCGCTGACGACGTTGTTCTTGTTGAACTGAGCCTCGAGCGCGTCGTCTTGCGAGCCGCTGCCATCGTCCTCGCTGAGGGCCGTACATGCGACTCCGGTGAGGAGCAGCGACAAGCCGAGGATACGAGAGACCGTGACCGACCTAGGGAAAGACATGAAAACCTCGGGGGGATATGCCGTGCGCTAAGCGAGAACCGTGCCGCGAAGCGCCGAGGGAAAGCACCGACAATCTTGCAGCGTACGGGGATCTTTGGCCTCGACAAGGATCACATGCGATCCAGCGGCGCGCGAAAAAGACACCTCCAGCCGCTACGTGCCGGACGGCTCCAAGCTTCCTTGACGCAGGTCCGACGCGACGTGAGATTCAGCGAAACCAAACCGTATAGAGATAGACGCACGCGGCCGTCATCATGAGAGCGTCGACCCGGTCGAGGATGCCGCCGTGACCCGGCACGATGGCCCCGGAGTCCTTTACGCCCGTCGAGCGCTTCAGAACCGACTCTCCCAAGTCGCCCGCTTGACCAATCGCGGTCGAAAAAATCGCGAGGGGAATGCCATGCGAGAGGGGCAGATCGGGGAGCAAGAGCTGCCGCGTGAAGAACATGCCTAGAAGCCCTCCGAGCAGACCGCCCATCGCTCCTTCGACGGTCTTTTTCGGAGAAACGGCCTCGTAGAGCTTGTGCTTGCCGAAGAAGCGACCGGCAAAATAGCCGCCGGTATCGCTCATCCAGGCAAAGAAGAACGCGAGCATCACGAACGCCGGACCATTGGCGCCGAGGTCACGCTTCATGATGCCCATGAGCGACAGCGACGACCCGATGAAGAGTGGACCCATGCCCATCGCCGTGGCGCGCAGAGCCGCGGTCTTGACGTCACCGAAACGGATCAACGTGGAGAGCGGCCCGAAGAGCGGCACCACCAGCATCGTCGTGAGCAGGATTCGGTGGTCCTTGACTCCGAAGTAAGTGCCCAGCGAGGCGAGGACCGTAACCGTGACCCCCATCACCTGCGACACTCGGTCGCCAGGGTGCGTCATGGAGAAGAGCTCGTAGGCGCCGATCACCGAGGCCGGCAAAACCAACATGTAGAAGCCCCACGAGGGCCCCTTGAACAGCAAAAGCAGGATGAGCGGCACGCCAATGATGGCCGTGGCGGCGCGCACCGCGAGATTCCGGTTGGCGCTCTGATTCTCGGTCTTCGGGGCCGGCTCGGACATGCGACCGTGCGGCCTTAGCACGGATTCGGGTGCCAGCTAGCGTTGCGCCGCGGACCGCGGCGGGCGCAAAGGAACCTTTCGCGTCCCGGATTCGACCGTTCGGCAGGCAAAACCTCGCGCGAACGCGCGGTTCGCCAAAGAGTCCGGTTCATGACTCCCTCCTCGACGCTTCCCCAACTCCGCCTGCGTCCATCCCTCTTGGGCCTCATCGTGGCGTTCTTGGGCATCGTGACGCTCGTCGCGCTGGACGACACGGGCCACCTCGGTTGGGCCGTACGTGTGGTGACGGCCATTCCTCTCGGGGACAAGGTGGGCCACTTCTTCGCCTTCGGGACGCTCGCGTTCTTCGTCGCGCGCATCTTTCCGGGACGTCGTGTGCTCGGAGTGGCGCCACTCGCGGTGCTGATCGCGCTCTTCGCGACAGGCCTCGAGGAGCTGTCCCAAACGTGGGTTCCGTGGCGGCACTGCGATCCGTGGGACTTCTTTGCCGATACGCTGGGGATGGCTGCATTCACGTGGCTCGCGCTGAAGATCCCGTCGCGAAGCAAAGCGACCGAGCCTGCGTGCCCGTCGAGGTAGCTCGCGAACCGGTCGACCTGACACCTTCGAGCTTGACCATCCGCCAAGAGCGGACAGAACATGGTGGATCGACACCTTGGGTCCTGGATGAACCATGGCCCACTCCAGCCGCCAGGAGTCCCCGAAAAGCCCGGGGATTCCCATGTAAGATAGCGGCACACCTTTCGCAACACCGGTTACGTCGGAGCGCCCAGCCCGGCGCCAAGGAGCTCGCACCTATGTCGCTTACGGATCTTCTCGCCAAATCTCGTTCCCTCTCCTTCGGAGCGCTCGTGGCCATCGGCCTCGGTGCTGGAGCGATGGGCTGTTCGGCTGTGGCCGTCGACGGTGAAGTCGAGGAAGAGGGCGTGTCGGTCGACGACATCACGCAAACCACCGATACGAAGGTGAAGCGTCAGTCGATTGGCAACTGCTGGCTTTATGCGGTCGCTTCGTGGGTCGAGGCCATCAACAAGCGTCAGACCGGCACCGACCTCAACACGTCGGAGTCGTATTGGACCTATTGGCATTGGTTCGAGCAGCTCGCCAACGGCCGTGGTTCCACCGAGATTTCCACGGGCGGCAGCTACGGCACCGCGGCGGGCCTCATTGATCGCTACGGCATCATGACGGAGAAGGACTTCATTCCGGAAGAGACCGAAGCCGAGATGTCGGCGCGCCAGTCGTCGGCCCTCGACACGATCAACGCCTCGCTCAAAAACGGCGCGCTCAAAGACCCCGCCGTCCGCACCGACCGCGCGAAGGTTCGCGCGGAGCTCGACAAAGCGTGGCGCCTCACTCCCGAAGTCGTCACGAAGCTGAACAACGTGTTCGGCGCCGGCGTCACCCGTACGCTCGACCGCTCGTTCACGAACCGCCAACCGGGCAACTCGGTGCTGCGCGCCCGTGACCTCGAAGTCCGCCTCTTCAACTTCGCGACCAACCGCGAAAACAAAGCCACTCTCAAAGACGCGATTGGTACGGGCAGCTGGGTCCGCTCGGGTCCGAAGGCCTTCCACGAGGAGAACTATCCCTCGAGCGCCGACGGTCGCCGCAAGTTCCAAATCGCCGTCCAGCAATCGCTCCACGCGGGAGTGCCGGTCATCATCTCCTGGAAGGTGGACTTCAACGCCCTTTCCACGGACGCCAAGTTCTCGATCGAAGAGCTCACACGTCGCGGACCGGGACGCCAGGGCGGTCACATGACCGTGGCTACCGACTACCAAGTGAAGCTCGTGGACGGAAAGCTCCTCAAGGCGGGCGAGAACGTGACCGACACGAATCTCCTTCGCTCCGCTCTCGAGCCCGCGGCTCAAGTCGAGTTTTTCCGCGTGAAGAACTCGTGGGGCGCCATTCGTCCCGACCGCTGGCTCGAAGCCGCGAAGCCCGGATACCACGACCTCACCACGGGCTACATGAATGGCCCAATCAAAGAGTGCACGGAGAAGAACGGCACCTCGGATCCCAACGATTGCCCGCGGAACGTTTCGCCCTGGTGGGACGCGGTCCTTCCAGCCGGAATCGGCACCGATCTCGGATTCTGATTCGGAGCCCAATCTCAAGACGACGAGCGACGCCAGTTCTGGTGTCGCTCGTTTTCGTTTTTGGCCCAGCCGCATCGCACGTTCTGGTCGAGACGCGCACGCGGCGGGCCGTCGAACGCTCATCCAATCGTGAGCACACTCCGCAGGCGGGCACCACCTTCCACCGAGCCCGCCGCTTCGCGTGCGAGCGTCCACGGACAGAAGAGCTTCCCCTCGAGTGCAATCTGGAGTGGCGAACCGAACACGTGAGTGAAAGCACCGCCGCGATCCTCGACGAGAGCCATGGCGACGATCGCCCCATAGGCCCTCTCGAACACGATGGGCGCAAGAATGGCCCACGCTTCGGAATTCACCTGTCGCATTTCGGGTTCGACCGCTACCACGATTCGATAGGGCCCTTCGGCAGCGACACAATGGGCGGCATTGCGAACGATCTCGGTCCAGGTCCGGCCAGGCAGGAAGTGGCGAATTCCAGCACTCGCCTCTCTTGCCAATTGGTGCACGTTGCGGCCACGGGCTGCCGCCGCTTCATCCCACGAAATCCGCGGCAACTTGCCCATCAACTGCTCTTCGATCCGTTCCCACACGAGCTCGGGTCGAGCCAAAAGCTCCACGGCCGAACGACCATCCTCGAGGATGGACGCGTCGGGCAGAGTCTCGGCAAAGGCGAGACGATCCTGAAGCGTGGGGTGCGTATCGTAAGGACTGCTCCTTTCCGAAGCGATGGACTTCAAAACGTCTTCGCGCGCGACCATCTCGAAGGCGTCGTAGCCTTTCCAGAGCTCCGCGGGCCAGGTCTCGACCGCATGGAGCGGGCCCACTTCGCGCTCCAAGAACGCACGAAAAGCCTCTGCATGATGAATGACTCGCGTGAGTGAGCTCGAGTGGGCGCGCTTTCCGGCAACCCGCACTGCGTGCCTATCCGCTTCGAGCTCCTGGTGACGTGCAATGGCGTGCGATACGCGCAGCGCGACCTTCGTGTAGGCGGCGAGCGCCGTCGACAGAAACGAACGCGCGAGCGAGATGGAAAAATGCGCATCCCGAGACCTCCCCCGTGAAAGCATCGCGAGCGAACGCAGAAGGACACTGTGCGAACGATGGACGAGCGCCCCGAGCGCGGTGTCACCTCCCACATAGTGCCCGAGCTCGTGGCCAAGAATGGCGCGGAGCTCCGACCGCGTCAGCTGACGAAGGAAGAGGTAGCCGATACCGAGAATGCGATGCCGGCCGAACCCCAAAAAGCCGCCCCGTTCGGCAACGAACGCGTTCCCGTCGGCAACCAAGTAGATCTTCGAGGGAGGACGAGTACGCATCTCCTTGGACACTTCTTCCACGAACGCGAACAGCGCGGGCTCCGTCTCGCGACTGACCTCGATGCCGCCAATGGCTCCGTCGCCTTCTTTTTGGAATAGGACGGACAGGGCGGTCCAAACGCTGAGCGCTGCAATGGCGAGCGGGATAAAAAGGGCAATCACCGGCACGCCGCCGAACCAAAGGGCGAAGGCCGCTACCCCGAGGGCGAGGATCGCCACGGCAAACAAAAAAACGTAGTAGCCAACCAACATCGCCAGGGCGAGGATCGCGCGCAAAAGGAACGTGACCCCTCCAAACATGGACTTCGTGCGCGACATGACGTGAGGGTTCGACGAAACCTCGAAAGCGTCAAGCTCGCGCGACGCAACGAGTCGGGCTCGTGCGCGGATGTCGGGCGCACGTTCGACCCTCCGCTATGGAGGTCCACTTTGCGTGAAGCTCGAAGGGAGCCAACGAGCGTTTTGGCGCACGCCGCTCGTCCTTTCCAATCCAGCCAAACCTCGACGAACCGGTCCGTTCACGGGAGCTAAAAAAGGCCGGACGGTCGAAGCCGGCCTTCCCAGTCCCACCGACCGTCGTGGGTCCGTCGCTGTGGCCCTTTTGGCGCGCTGAACGGACCGAGCGAGTCACCGGGGCTCCGGTCGTGAACGGGCCCCAGGGTCAATTGGGGGAGAGCTGGAGGAGCGCGGCTCACCGGGGCTCCGGTCGTGAAGGAGCGCGGCGCGTGCAATGGCTGTCCAGGCTCACGACGTCACGCAGCCCATAGGTGAGGTTGGGCGACTCCCTTGGCTTCGGCTCACAAGGAGGGCGAGAATTGTCACTCGAAGTCACACCTTAGGTCCGCAAACAAGTGCAAACGAAGGAGGGCGATACGCCTGACGATCCGAAATCTTCCCTCGAAAAAGGACGAATTGGCACGGGCTGACACCACCTCTAAACCATTGAAATTGCTTGCGTCAAGTCGCTCTTGGCCCAGTCATGGCTCAACGCACAATCGGCAGCGAAATCTTTTTATAGTTTCTTAGGGTGCGACCTTGCACGCATGAGGTCCGCAAAGTACCTGAGGACCCATGAATGCCTTTCGCCTTCTAGCCATCCCCGCCGCTGTCGCTCTGTTCACCACGTTCGCTGCCGGCTGTAGCTCGGAAATCGTGGAAGAGGAGGAAGGCACCTCGGAAGACAACATCACGCCGGAGGGCGCCGCCACCATGTGGCAGCTCGCGGAGCTTTGCGATGGCAACATCACGCGCCACCAGGCCGTGAGGGCTCAGGAAGCCGCCGCAGGTGTCGTTCGGTGGCAGTGCGGCGACCGCGACGGTGTCGACGGCGACCTCGACCGGGGCCAGGAGTACTGCGAGTACATGGCCGTCTCCAACGGGAAAAAGATCACGAAGGCGGCCGAAGTGGTGAAGGGAAAGCCCCTCTACTGCTTGTTCACGTCGATCTACTCGGACGTGGACAATCAGACCCAGTTCGATGCGAACGGCAAGAACGTCTATACGAGTGGAAAAGTCGACGCGGACATGGCCGCCGAGCTCTCCACCCCGGCCAACCTGAATGCGCCCTTCGACAAGAAGTACGTGCGCATGAAGGGCCAATTCAACACCCGCGGCGCAGCCACCACGCTGATTCGTGACTCGATGGCTCTCAAGGCCATGAAGGGGACCAAGAAGGACACCGCCTACCAGCGCGCCACGGCCTGCTACCTCGCGAGCAAGACCGCAGCCCCCGACGCAAAAGCGAAGCTCAAGGCGGCTTGCGAGCGCAACGACCTCTCCGTCGCCAGCAAATGGAAGGTTGCGAGTGGGCTCGGAGCAGCGGTCGTCTCCGAGGCGGGCAAGCCTGGCTTCGAGGAACAGCGCACGCTCAAGGCTTGCATGTCGGTCAATCTCCTTCAGAACGGCGGCGTCGACTGGCGCATGTCCGATCCGCACATCACCGAGACCATCGTCCGCGCTTCTTTGGAGTGTGGCTGCCAATACGACGCGCTTCCCGTCGCGCTCCCCGGCTTCCTGCAAGGTACGTGGTCGGCTGCCGACAAGCTCCCTCCGGGATGTCGCCGCGCCAAGCTGAAGGACGGCACCGAATCGCAACAGCTCACCATCTGCGAGGTTCCCGCGACACGCGTGAACGAGCTCGAGACCGACTTCGACGTCGCCGAGAACCTTCCCAAGCTCTGCAACGAGACGTTCGGTCGTGACATCGTCATGACCGCCCCTGCCCGTGCGGTCGAGAAGGCAAAGACGTGCCTAAACAAGACGGCGAGCGCCTTCTGCGCCGAGTGGACCAAGGGCGCCAAGTGATTCGTCGCGGGTTCAAGCTCGGCTTCTTGTTCGCGGGCGTCCTTGCGGCGTCCGCGTTCGCCCCGGCCTGCGCGAGCGATGAAGACGGAGGCGTGGCTGTCGAAGAGAGCGAGGAAAACCTCGCTGAGACGGACGGGTTGTTCGGCGATGATCGTGTTGCCGACGTCTTGAAGAAGGACCTCAAGAAAGTCCCCAATACCTTCCAGCAAGCGGAGAAGCTCTTCAAGATCGGTCGCTCGTGCGCTCGCACCGATTCGAAGGAAATCTTCGTCGTCGAGGAAGCTCAAACACGTGGCGCAGCCGGCACTTCCAAGACGCAGACGATTCTTCCGCGCGCGGTCATCTCGGGCTGCAACACACCCGACATCAAGCCGCCAGCAGGCGTAACGGATCCGCAGTGGGGCAGCTATAGCTTGTTCCTCGCGCTCTTCAGCGATCCGGACAGTCCGGCGGGCAAGGCGGGCGACACCATCGTCTACGATCGCGTCGAGATGATGGCGCTCGATCGGAAGACGGGGCTCTACAACTTCTACGTCTTCTCACCCGGTCCCGATCCGAAGGGTGCCGGCATCATGCAGCGCATTCGCCTCATGCCGGACAACTCGGTCCTCGTCTACGAGAAGAAGCCTACCGTCAAGCGTGTGGCCAAAGCGCCTAGCACCCGCGACCGACAGTGCAACGACTGCCACGCCAACATGGGCCCTCTCATGAACGAGATGAGCGAACCGTGGACGAACTGGGTGAGCACGCGCAACCTGCTTCCACCGAACACGAACATCTCGGGCGACACCAAAGCGATCGTCAACGAAGCGACGGCTCTCGATGGTTCGCATGGGCGAACGAGCTTCGCGAACGACCTCGAGAAGACCATGCTCGCGGGCATTGCGGCTTGGAACGAAGGCCTTCCCAAAGAGGACGGCACGGTCGTCCCCAGCACGGGCTTCGTCCAGGCCAACCTGGAAGGCACGCAGCCCAAGAAGATCTCCGGTCTCCTGAAGAGCGTCTTCTGCGAGACCGAGCTCAAGTACATCTCGGGCGCCGACACGATTCCGCTCGAGGTCTTCTTCGATCCGTTCGTTTTCGGGAGCGCAATCGTACGCCCCCTGTCCTACTCGCTCGACGTCTTCCCGGTCATGATGCCGGTGCGCTCCGAGATGGACAAACGCATCGAAAAGACCCTGCAAAAGAAGGGTGTCGTCTCGTTCAAGACCGTCACGGCCGTTCGGCTGTTCGACGAGAAGAACGACATCTTCTCGGCCATCCGCTGCGGCCTGTATCCGAAAGTCACAGCGCAGCTCCCGACCGACGCCACCAAGGTCGACGCTCACGTTCGCACGGTGCTTCGCTCCCAAGTGGATGCGCTCGTGCCTGCCGGACCGCGGCGCGAATACACGAAGCTTCTCCTCGACGACGCCGCCGCGGGCGATAAAGTCAACGCGGCCCGCTCGGCCTACCTCGCGGAAGCCACTCCGCGCATCAAGGCCGAGTTCGAGAAGATCCAGACCGCGCCCGGACGTACGGAGCTCAAGAAGCGGTCGACGGACCGAAAAGCCGCAGCCGAAAAGATGTTCCCTGGCGACCGCGCCCCCCTCCCGGTGCTCACCCCGGAAAACTAGTCGACGCCCTTCAACGAAGCGTCCAAAGAACCCTGCAACTTGCACGTATCGACCCGAGGATTCATGAAGCCCTTCCGCAAATCGACATTGGTCTCTCTTCTTGCGCTGTCCACCGCGGCCCTTGCCGGATTCGTCCTGCCCGCCTGCAGCGCCGAAGCCGATGCCGTCCCCGAGGATGAAGAAAGCGTCGACAACCTCACGGTCGCCAACGTGCCGCAGGACACGTTCCTCACCAACGTGCTCGGCAAGTCCAAGTGCACCGTGGTGGTGAAGGGCAAGAAGATCACGGCCCGAACGGGCTCGGTGTGTCCGACCACCCTCGCCCAAGTGCTCGACGTGCTCGAAGGCAAGGGCGCCACGGCAGCGGCTCCGGCCCCGAGTGGCAGTGGCAGTGCGGCGCCTGCACCGAGCGGCGCCACGGTGACTCCTCCGAACGTGTTCGTCGTGTCCGAGCTCGCCGACAAGCCGTCGCTCGAGAACGGCTACCGCTTCGTGTTGTCGGGTGGCGCTGGCGTGGCCCCCGAGAAGCTCTACTTGGCTTCGTTTACGTCCGGCCGCGGTGCTCCGCAGGACGGCGTCGAAATCATCGCGTGGAGCGAGCCGATCAAGGCCTTCGTCTATTGGAAGTCGAACGCCGGCAAGTGGGAGCGCAAAGGCGACGGAACGCAGATTCCCGCGCAAGCCAAGGGCGCCGCCCCGGCCTTCGAGTGCGCGTCCTGCCACACCTCCGGCGGCCCCATCATGAAGGAGCTTCATGACTCCTGGGCCAACTGGACCTCGACGTGGCTCACGGTCACCGATCCGAAGTCGCCCGACGCCACCTTCAACCGCATGTTTTCCAAGGTGAAACGCGCGGACGACATGGAAATCAACATCATCGCGTCCGAGCACCTTCACGTGAAAGGTCGCATCGACCGCGCCAAGGCCGAGGGCAAGCTCAAGGGCATCGCCACGCAGCTCTTCTGCGATGTCGGTGAAGGTACGCTCATCGCCGCCCACTCGAAGAACAGCCAGCGTTTCGGCGCCGTTCAGGGCTTCTCCAGCATGCTCCCGGGCGCGTTCGTGGTGAGCCCGCTCTTCCGCGCACCCCGCACGGGCACGGGAACCGAGCTCGGTCTCGAGGACAACCTCGGCATGTCGCTCCCCACCATCGACGGACTATCGATCGACTCGAAGGGCTATTCCGATGCGCTCGCGAAGAACGCCCAGAAGATCTCGGGACAGCCGGGCGACGCAATCTTCCCGATGAACGGACCGGAGAAGAGCTACGCGGACATCGACGCGGTGCAAGAGCTTCTCCGTCAGAAGCTCGTCGACAAAGACTTCGTCGCCGACGTTCTCATGACCGACTTTACCACGCCGGCCTTCTCGGACATCCGCTGTGGACTCGCCGAGTCTCTCCCGGACACGTGGACGAGCCCGGACGACCTCAAGACCAAGCTCGCCGCGAACCTGTCGCGCTCGGGCGCTCGTGGCGCGAAGGGCCTTGCCGCTCGCCTCGCCAAGCCCACCGACCTCGCCGATCACACGAAGACCCTCGAGGCCTACGGCAAGGCCTGCGCGGACCGCAAGACGGCCAGCGCGGCGGACTTTACGGGCGACCAGGTGAAGATGCTCTCGCAGCGCCGTGTGGAGTTCGTGAAGACCTACCACCAGCTGGTCGAGTCCGATGCGCTCATCCCGACCGACAACCTCGGTTCGCGCTCGAACGCCAACCGCTTCAACGCAACGACCTGCGTCATCGAGCCCGTCACGGCGAAGTTCGTCGGCGAAGACTGATTCGGTAAAACGCCCGTATCTTGCGACGGCGGGGCTCTCCAGAGTCTCGCCGTTTTGCTTGATCGCCACACAAGAAGTGCGCGCGAATTCCGCGCCCGACAACCAACGGTTGGGACCGCGCATGGCGGAGCGCCGCCGCGTTGCGGCTTGTGCCGAGGAAAAACGCGATTCGTCAGCCGGCGAGACGAACGTCGTTGCCGACGAGCACGGGCGGAGCGGCTTTGCCGACGAGGCCGAAGCGACGTTCGCGCTGCTGGTAGCTCTCGATGGCCGCGTAGAGCTGGTCCGCCCCGTAGTCCGGCCAGAGAGCGTCCTCGAAATAGAGCTCGGCGTAGGCCAAGCCGTAGAGCAGGAAGTTCGAGATGCGCCGCTCGCCGCCGGTGCGAATCACGAGGTCCGGATCGCCTACGGTGAGGCTGGGCATCAGCCCATGGAGAGCCTCCTCGGTGACTTCTTCGGGCTTGCACTCGCCCTTTGCGACGCGGTTTGCAAGCTCCCTCGCGGCTTGGGCGATTTCTTCGCGGCCCCCGTAGCTGAGCGCCAACGTGAGCGTCATTTCGGTCTGATCGCAGCTCTCCTTGCGGAGGGGATCGAGAACGGCGCGAACGATTCCAGGGAGCCGGCCAAGGTTGCCGATGGCGTTCAGGCGAATGCCGTTGTCGAGGATTTCGTCCCGCTCCGAGAGCAAAAAGTCGCGAAGGAGCACCATGAGGGCGTCGACCTCTTCGCCGGGCCGTGCCCAGTTTTGCTCGCTAAAAGCGTAGAGCGTGAGCGCCTTGAGACCCAAACGACGGGCGGCTCGTACGACTCGACGTACCGCGGCCGAGCCCTCTCGGTGCCCTTCTACCCGGTCTTTTCCGCGAAGTTGGGCCCACCGTCCATTGCCATCCATGATGATGCCGATGTGGGAGGGGAGGTTTCGCGCTTCGACGGTTGGCTTGCTCACGGGAAGGGGCCTTTCGCTACCACGGTCGCT
>JAYUKI010000430.1:0-4495 GCA_043764595.1 Myxococcales bacterium
CCCGGCAAAGACTTCCGCAGGGTGACAAGTCTTCGGGCCGGGTCGAGGCCGAGTCTGCGAGGTCGAGACCCCCGCAGACTTCGTAGCGAAGCGGAGAAGGCGAGGACTCTCAGGCCCGTACCTCACGCAGGAGCTCGAGGGGCAGCGCCCCTCGAACTAGACCGAAGGCGAGGACTCTCAGGCCCGTACCTCACGCAGGAGCTCGAGGGGCAGCGCCCCTCGAACGAGCCGAGGCTTCACGGACCCGGCTTGCCTTCCGCCTCGGCCAGCATGCCGTTCACGACCGTGAATTGCACCTCGGGCGCGCGCTTGCGGGCGTCATCGTGGGCTGTCTGCTGGTCGAGCAGGAACGAACCGACCGCGAAGAGCCGCGGGGGCTCGGCGGGCTCGCTGGTCGAGTAGGCCGAGGTCTCGACGCGCCCCTCACGGGTCGTGAGAAAGTAGCCGTGGGTCGTCCCGTCCGCTCCCTTGGAGCTCGAGTAGTGGGGCTCGAGCGCGCCGAAGTCGGCCGCGAAGAGCGTCTTGCGGAACGCGAGCACGGCTTCCGGGGAAAGCGTGTAGTCCGCAAGAACCAACGATGGGTGCCGACGTCCTTTTGACCGGACTTCACGAGGTCGCGGCACACGTCCACACGCTCGGGACCGGCGTCGGAGCAGTAGGTCTTGATAGGTACGATCTCGTGGCGAACGAAGAGATCACGTACGTGACCGGTCTCGTCCACGGCCATGACCTGCGTGCCGCCGAGCTCGAAGTGAAAGTCGGTGAGGTAAAGGCGAAAGCTCCCTTTTCCGTCCCAGTGCGCGCGAGCGGACACGGGCCGAGCGCTCCCGCTCGAGGCCGCTGCGGGGGACCCCTGCGGCTGCGCTCCGTCGGTCGTAGGCGTTACCGAGCGGCAGCTCACGAGCGTCGCGACGAGAGCCGCGACCAGAAATCCGAGGGGCGCAATCGAGCGTTTTCTCATGACCGGAAAAGCCTACGCTGCTCGAACGCGCGGAGCACGGGCTGTTGCTGCGAAGGGGCAAACTGAATGGATTGAGGCGTGCCTCGATGCGAAGGACTCGGCCCTCTCTCCGGCTGGGCGCCCATCGCACTCACGCCGGTACCCTCTACGAGCGAGGGCGCGCAGACATTTGGACGACCAAGACGAATATCTTGGAGAGCGTCTCGACGAGGACGAGCGCGCGCTCGTCGACGCCGTCGCGGATGCGGGTTTCGAGCTTCGTCGTCCCCGCAAGCGCCCGTGGGAACAGCTCGAGCTCGGCGCCCTTCCGGTCCCTCGGGCTGTCGTCACACGCATAGAAGGTGAGCTCGGCGGAGCGCTAGTGGTTCAACTGGAGGCGCGAGCCTTCCGGTGTGGGTCCGAAGGAAGCGATGGCCCGCGCCAATCGAGAAGGACGACTCTGAACCTGCTGTCGTGCTCTCCAGGGAGCGCAAGCGCCGCGCTGAATAGGAGCCCCGACCGGCAGCGGCCAAACGCCGCTTCGTATCTGCCCTCCGAGGCTAGCACGTCAATCGCCACCAGCTTCGCAGCGAAGCTTCGAGCCTGCGCGAGCAGAGACAAGGTGGCGCCGTCAGAATTCATGTGGCGTCTCATTCCACTACGGATCAACGTTCGTATACGTAATCGAGCGCAACATGGGTATCCGCTGCACCGGATACCAACATGGTTCGAGGCACGGACCTTCCGGGTGGAACGACTACGGAGCGAAATCAACGACACGAGCTCTTCCCCACGACGACGCCGCCGTGCCACGTGCTCGCCAGGTCGATCTTGCCGTCACCGTTGTAGTCGGCTGCCGTTAGCGACAAGCTCGAGCCCATTGGATAGCTCTCGCCAGGGAGGAAGGTGCCATCCCCCTTGCCAGGGAGAATGCGTACGCTTCCTCCTTTCCGTTCGACCACGGCAACGTCCTTGATGCCGTCTCCGGTAAAGTCCGCGACGACGAGCGCCGTAGAGTCCCATATTCCGCCGAGTGGTGGGAGCAGTCCCGCAACAAACGGACGCGTTCCGCCCGAGTTGAGGACGGCAGCTATGGCTCTTTCATTAGGGCAGGTGACGGCTAGGTCGAGCTTGCCGTCCCCGTTTAGGTCGCTCAGGCTGGCTTGCCCTGCACGCTCGCAAGCATATATGACGTTGTTGGGCTCCGTCGTAAACGTTCCGGATCCGCTATTGGCAAAAAGAGCGAGTCCCGATCCGACCAACACGAAGTCGGGTTTGCCGTCGCCGGTCCAGTCGCCCACTTCAATCCCGCGGATTCCAACACCTGTGAACTGGTCGACGTGGGTCGGGAACGTCCCGAGCCCCGTGCCCTTCATAAAGGTGTAGGTAAGACCGCCGCCGACAACGATGTCCGTCTTTCCGTCTCCGTCGAAGTCGGCCGTGGCGATGGGCCCTGGTGACGCGATGGTTGGGTAGTCTGCGCGTGGAGCGAAGGTGCCATTTCCATTGTTGAGCAGGACGCTGAGACTTGGATTTCCAAGGCTCGTCACTCCGATGTCCACCTTGCCGTCGCCGTTGAAGTCGCCTGCTGCGAGGGCTCCTGGCTTGGCTCCAACGGGGTAGTCGACGCCGGATGCGAAGCCTGTTCCCGTGTTGATGAACACGCGGATGGAGTCTCCGTCGCGCTGCGTGGCGACCAGATCTGGCCTTCCGTCACCATTCACATCCGCCGTGATGACGACGTCGGCAGGTCCTGCGGTTGCGAGCGAGTCGCCTCCCGAGAGCTTCCCTCCAGGGACGCTGAGACGAACCAAAACCTTATTGGATTGGGTCGCGCTGGTGAGTAGGTCGTTCTTGCCGTCGCCATTGACGTCCCCAATCGCGATTGTCCTGGGATTCTCGCCTGCTGGGAGCTCGAACGGCGCGCCCAAGGAACCCGTGCCGTCGTTGGCGAGGATACGCACGAGGTTTCGGTCGTAGCCCGCCAGAACGAGGTCGTTTTTGCCATCGCCGGTGACGTCTCCGATGGCCATGCCTCCCAGCCCAGGCGAGTAGTTCTGGGGAGGAACGAGGGGGCCTGTGCCTCCGAGTGAAAGCGGCAATTCTACGTATGCACCGAAGGCACCCATTCCGTTGTTTTTGAAGACACGCACGACTCCAGCGGCGTCGGCGGCGCCCACGAGCTCTGGCTTTCCGTCGCCGTCGAAATCGCCTATTGCAACTAGAGCATTTACGCCGATGGGATAGTCCACTGGAGGAAGAAAGTCCCCGGAAGCCTCGAGCCGCACGCTCACCGTGCCCGCGGCATAGTGCGAGACGATAAGGTCGGCCCTCCCGTTTCCATCGAGGTCACGAAGCAGAACCTGGTCGACTTGCCCGCCGGCGTCGTACGCGACGGGCGTTCCGTACCCTGTCGCCGTGGAGCGCCACACGTTCACCGTGGTCGCGGTCGTTCCGTTCGCGAAGTCGACCTTTCCGTCGCCGTTGACGTCACCGCCGGCGAAAAGCCCACCGACAGGGGGCATCGGGATGGTGGACGGGAATCGACCGGTCCCATCGTTGATCAGGACTTCTCCGGTCAGAATGATGTCGGCGCGGCGGTCACCGTTGACGTCGCCGACCATGAGTCCCGGGACGTAGGAAGTGGTGTATCGGTCGGCCAGCGCGAACGTACCATCTCCCGTGGCGCGGTAGACCTCGACGGTCTGCTTGGGATACGTATTTAGCCCCACGACGAGCTCCTGTTTGCCGTCGCCATCCAGGTCGGCCATGACGAGCTCCTGAACCCACGCACTTGCAGTGGATGGCCCCGTGGAGATGGCGGGGGGACCCGGAAAGCCTCGCCCTGCGGGACACGTCCCCGAGGCATCGGTGACGTCGGCCCCAAGTGCTGCGTCGACCGGGCTGGAGTCCGCGGGGAGCGAATCGGTCGGGAGTGCCCGGTCTGCGAAGGTGTCCCTAGCACCGTCCGCCGCGTCAAAAAATGGGGGCGAGCCGGTCCCACACCCAGGCGCCAGAGTCAACACGGTCAGAGCCGCGACCGACGAAAAGATACTCAGGCGACACATTCGGTTCATGTGGGGACCTTGGCGAAGAGGATGCGAGATGGAGAGAGCGAATGAGACTCGATCGACACCAACTCTATTCGCCCATTTCGTAGAGCTCGAATGTTGATTCGGAGGATCCGTTGGTTCCTTGGCACCCCGGGCATCCCCCGCACCATGGCCGTCGCAAGCTCAAGAGGGGCAGACGCCAACTCGTTCGCGGATCTCTGGTCGGGTTCGAAGATGTATGATTCCCGTCGCGGCACGCCATAACGGCTGAGCGACGAAAGGCAACGCTTGGAGCCACAGCTGGAGGTCGTGAACCCAAAAGCCCCCTTCAGCCCTCGATCTCCAACCCCAATAGGGCCATTGCTTCTTTCGGGCCCATACCGACGCGCGCCAAACGCGTGACCACCTCGCAGGTGACCTTTTTGGCGAGGCTCGGCACGATGTCGAGCGCCTCGGCGGTGCGAAGGACCACCTGATCGAGCTGCGCGCGACGGTGCTCCGG
>JAYUKI010000431.1:0-1350 GCA_043764595.1 Myxococcales bacterium
GAAGCCTGCCTCGGCGAGGCGCAGAGGATCCACCTGCGACAAGCCGTCCCAGAACGACACGACCGAGCTCAGACGATCGACCTGCTCGAGCGAGAGACCGAACACCTTTCCGACCTCGCGCAGCGCCGATTTTCCGCGGTACGCGACGACCTCACTCACCATCGCGGCGCGATCGCGGCCGTACGTTTCGTAGATTTCCTGGATGACCTCTTCGCGGCGCTCGTGCTCGAAGTCGACGTCGATGTCCGGGGGCTCGGCGCGCTCGGCCGAGAGGAAACGCTCGAAAAGCATCGACGAGCGCGCCGGATCGACCGCCGTGATTCCAAGGCAATAGCAGACCGCGCTGTTCGCTGCGGAGCCGCGACCTTGGCAGAGGATGTCGCGGCGTTTCGCCATGTCGACGATCTGACGGACGCTCAAAAAATAGGGGGCGACCTCGATCTTCGCGACGAGCGCGAGCTCCTTTTCGAGCTGCGCTTCCACGTCCGTGGGAATACCTCCAGGGTAGCGGGCGTGGGCACCTTCGTACGTGAGGCGACGAAGGGCATCGTCCGGGGTTTCTCGAGCCTCGGTGCAGGTGTCGGACGGAAAATGGTAGTCGAGCGAGCCTATCGAGAACGTGCACGCATCTGCGATGGCGCGGCTTCGCGAGAGCCACGAGGGATGCGCTGCGAACAGCTTGTGCATCACGTCCTCGGACTTCAAATGGGCTTCGGCGTTCGGCAAAAGGAAGCGTCCGGCGCGGTCGAGGGTGGTCTTTTCACGGATGCACGACAGGACATCGAGCAAGGGCTTGTCGTCACGGGAGGCGTAGAGCACGCGGTTCGTGGCGACGACGGGCATGGCTAGCGTGCGCTCGAGCTCGGTCACCGTGGCCATGCGCTCGCGATCGTGACCGTCGAGTCGAAGCGTGGCTCCGAGGCTCGCCCTTCGGCCGAACGCGGAGAGCAGCACCTCTGCGGCGTGACGATCGGGATCGAGCAGCGTGACGAAGAGCCCGCGGGCGTGCTCGGCGAGGGACGACAAAAGCACCTCGGCCTTCTTGCGTTCGTCGCGCGGCCGCAACGCATGGGCCTGGGTGAGAATGCGGCACAGGCTCTGGTAGCCCTCGGCATTTTCCACGTGAATCGCGACGTGAACGCGACCTTCCGACGACTCCGAGATGCGCGACGTATTTGAGCCACTCGAGTACGCTCCGAGTGACCCGAGCGACGCCCCGAATGACCCTATCGGGCACACGACCTCGGCGCCAACGACGAGGCGCACCCCGAGCTTCTTTGCGGCCTCGTTCGCACGCACCATTCCGTAGAGCCCGTGCAAATCGGTGAGGCCGAGAGTGTCGTAGCCTTG
>JAYUKI010000432.1:0-4490 GCA_043764595.1 Myxococcales bacterium
ATCGAGAAATGCCGGTGGAACGACTAGGTAGAGCGAAATCCAGGCTCAGGCCTTCTTCACGAACTGTGACTTGAGCTGCATGGCGCCGTAGCCATCGATTTTGCAGTCAATGTCGTGATCGCCCTCGACGAGGCGAATCTTTTTCACCTTGGTGCCGACCTTGAGAGGGGACGTGGCGCCCTTCACCTTGAGCTCCTTGATCAGGATGACGCTGTCACCGTCCTGGAGCACGTTCCCGTTCGCGTCGCGCCACACCCGCGCACCTTCGGTGGCCTCGGCCGCCGCAGCCTTGGGCCACTCGTTCGCGCACTCCGGGCACACGAAGCGCTCGCCGTCCTCGTACGTGTACTCGGACTTGCACTTGGGGCACGGAGGCAGTTGGCTCATGGCGAGGGTGCTAGCACGCCAAGGAAGACCGGCGTCGGAGAGAGTGCCCAAACCAAGGCCCACCGGCAGTGTCACGTCGAAGAAAGCGCCTCGACCCGCAGCCAAGCCCGCGGTCCTTCGATCGTCACGACCCGCACCGTGTAGAGGTCCGTTCGTCGTTGATCTCCTCTCGGACTACGCGAACCGCTTGGTACGAGGCGGCAAGAACAATAGCATTCAGGACCATGACACCCCACTCCCCGGCCAACGTCGAACGCGATCAGCCGGGCGAGACTTCGACGATCGCGGCGTGCATGAGGTGGGCGCGAAGCGAAGCCTCGCTGATCCACGCTTGGCCTTCGCGACCCCAGGCGGTACCCCAACTGTTTTGAATACGAAAATACCGCACTGGGCCTATCCACGTGTACGCATTCAAGAAGACCTCGTGGGCGCCACGGTCGGCGTTTCCGTACTCGGGAAGAGTGCCGTTTTTGGCGCCCGAATGGCCCCATGCCGTGCTGTCCACGCGAATGGCAATGACCACCGCACGACCTTCGGCGAGCACCGTAGCGATCTCGTCCGGATCTTTCGAGAGATACTCTTTGCGGAGTGGGTAGCGGCCGGCGGCATCCGCCCGTGCAACGTCCGCGACCATGTTCGGATAGCGACGCCAACTTCCACTCTCGACTCGATAGGCACTCTCGCACCACACGTCGCGGTAGCCGAGAGAGTCGTTCAGCAGGCAGCCACGCACCGGCTCGAACGGGAACGCCGCTTCCGGCGCGATGGCCGTTCCGCGTGCCGAGCTCGTTCCGTACAGCCTCTTTTCGCTGTAGGCCGCTACGATGTGGAGCGGCGAGAGCACGTCGCGAAACCCTTGGCGACGAAGGCTGATCTCGGCTGCGCTCGAGGCGGCAAACGCCCAGCAAATGCCCACTTGCTCCTGAGTTTTCACCGGAACCGCGAATCCCTGGGCAGCAAGATCGACGGTGGGAGGCAAGAGGGCGCGCGGAAAGTGATGCCGTGGGGACGAGCCGCCCGAGGGCGTCGTTCCATTGCATGGAACGGGGATGCGTACGCCGGGCGAGACCTCGATGGGTGGACACTTGGCGAGCTCCGCCTTGAGCACGTCGAGGCTGGGCACTCCGGAAAAACCAGGGATCGGCGGGAGCGCGAAGCCCGGGAACCCAGGCAAAGCAGTGCTCCCGCTGCCAGAACCCGTGCCTGGCGGAAGCGGAAAGCCGGGAAGCGTGGGCCAGGCAGGGAGACCAGCAAGACCAGGAATCGAAGAGAGAGAGGGAACCGCGGGTGGAGAAACCGATGGAGCGCCTTGGGGGACGAGCGAGGGACTCGGAGAAGCACCCACGGCGGACCGGCCGAACAACGAGGCGAGAAGAACGACCGAAAGAGCCGCGGCGAGCTTCGAGCGCATGGGGCATAGACCCCGAACGCGAGCGCCTATTCACTCGACACCGGGTTATTCCTCGAGTGAATCGGCCTGTTCGCGGGGAGACCGTGAACACGCGTGCTCACCTCGAAACCTCACGTCGGTATTTTCGAAGTATCTCGGTGTGGGCCTTTGGAGCCTATCGCGCGAGGCGCCTACGCATCAATCCGTGAGATCGCGAAACCACTTGGTCGAAGCCACGTCCTTGAAGTCCGAATCCTTCTTTGCACGCGCCTTCACCGAATCTCCCGCTACGCCAAGCGCCAGGCGAAGAGCCTTCTCGGCGTTCGGGGCGTCGCCGAGCAGCGCATACGCACAGGCCAAGTTGTAGGGCGGAAGCGGCGCTCTGGGATTCGCCCACGTGGCCTTCAGAAAAAGATCCCGCGAGGCGCCGTACGCTTTGGCTTGGTGGTGACGAAACCCGGTATCGTTGTACACCAAGCTCGCAATGCGATCGTGCGAGAGCCTGGAGATGACGAGCTCGGTGCACCATTCCATGCACGAAAAATGACCAATGAGGGCAAGCTCGTTGCCTGTCGAACTGTGGAGAATGGCGTTCCACTCGCCACTGAAAACCATGTTCGCGTAGCTGCTTTTGGCCGCCAGCGAAACCGGGTAAACCGCACCTTCTTGCGCGTAGCGACCGCCAAACCTGAGGACGCCTCCGCCGTCCGTAGGCTGAACCTCGAGCGTGATGTCCCGCGCATAGCCCCACGTGGCCACGAGGGAAGGTGGCATGAGTGAGCTACCCGTGGCGGAATCCACCAATTCGTGCGTAAACCCGTCTCTCAACGTGTGAAGTGCTGCAGCAAGCGCTGGTCCTACGAAGGGGTTTTCGTTCCCTTCCAGGGTCACCTTTTTGGTGCTTGCGCCGTCGTTCACGAAGCACATGTTTCCCTTTTCGTCGCCTTTGGCCGTGCGTGGCACCATCGCGCCACACGCAATCACGCTCTTTCCGTCTTTGGAGTATCCCATGTAGCGGGAGTAGTCGCGCATGCCCGTGGGCATTGGGCGCGGATAGTTGCGAATCACCATTGGGCCAGGTGCCCCAAAGTCCACAGTGGGTAGTCCAACATTGGCCGGAGTCGCACGCGGTTCTCCGATGGACGCCAACGAGTCGGACACGGTGACGATGGGCTGCACCGAACCGTAGGGTTTCGGCGTTCCAGAGTGCGCCGGGCGCGCGAGGCTGGGCAAGGTCATGGGCAAGACGGACGCGGTCGCCGAAGGGATGGGCGGGGGCGGTCGATGTGTGGGAGTAGGGGCTTCGTTGCCGCCGCTGCGACAACCCGCCAGAAGGAGCGCGAAGGCGAGAAGGAAGCGGTTTCGAAAAATCATGGGATGGGAGGGAAACGCACAGCCGCGTCGGGCGATTCCGAAGGGGTCTCTTGTCTCTCGCAAAAGCTCAGTCGATGAGGAAGCTCTTCCCTACCTTCACGGGCGCCCCACCAAATGGCGCCACACGTGCCGTGCAAAACCGCTTCGCGATGCAGTCTGCGGTGGGGGTTCCAGCGGCCGGTCCACCATCCACCGTCACGGATTCGACCGCACCAGAAGGTCCAAACACGATTGCTGCGTGGCCAGGGCCACGAGCCTCTGGCGCCTTCCTGCAGGAGTGGAGATCGACGTGCGAGAACGCTTCGGCCGGCCCGGCCGATGCCGCGGCGGCGCGGGCCCGAATCGGCTTGCACGTGTGGATGAAAAAGTGAGGTTCCTCGGCGGCGGTGGAAGGAGCTGGCGGGGCACTAGGCCGAGAGGGTCCAGCATCCTCGTCAGGGGCCTCGGACGCCACGGGTGCGGTTTCAGGCCCGGCACCGGCTTCGGCCAACGGAATTTTCGCCGTCGCTTCGGCACGGGGAGGCCCTTGATGGGCGGGCGAGCACGCCATTCCGAGAAGACCCAAGAGGACCACGGCGCTCGTCAGCGACAACGGCACGAGAAACGTGGGGACACGGGGACGGCATCCGGCGCGCGCGGTTCTACCGACCAACCAACGAGCAACGCTCTCATTGAGAACCCTTGAAGCTTTGATTCGCACGAACCCACTTTAGTTCCTTTTCCGGCCGGTCGAAGGCCGTCGCGACCTTACGAAAGCTCTTCACTTCCGGGCACTTCACGAAATCGTCCGCTGTCACGCAACGATTCGATGATTCCTGCCGAGAAGCCTTTCACGAAGGTTGTCATGAAGCTTTTTTTTCTCGTTTCGGGTCTCGTGGGTCTTGGTCTCCTCTCGGCGGCCTGTTCGGACAGCAACGACGCGCCCGCCCCGTTCGCAGAAGACGACTCGCTCGAGGCGCGCCTGGCGACCGACCTCGGAGCTCCGTTCTTGGTCGAACGCACGGGCGCCGTCGCGCAGGTCATCTCGCCCTTGGGAACGACCAAAGTTCGTACTCTTGTATGCGAACCAGAATCGCCATGAGAAGGGCCATCGTCCTCGCGCTTGGTCTCGTGGCGGGTCTCGTGGCGATCGTCGTGGTCAGCGCGTGGGCGGTGACCCGCGACCGTCCCGTGGTCGACGGCGAGATCGCGAAGCACTCGGTTTCCGTGACCATGCTTCGGAAGCTCCTAGCGAAGCCAAAAACACCCGTATGGCCGAGAGAGACTCCCGAGCATCGCGCAAACGAGTGGGAACGAACGAAGGTACGCGAACGCGCGGAGATGCTCGCAGAACGGCAGC
>JAYUKI010000433.1:0-4487 GCA_043764595.1 Myxococcales bacterium
ACTGCACCCGTCAGACCACAGCCCGTCGCACACTGCGCGGCGCCGTTCGCGACCTTGGCGGCCGTGACTCCAGCGGACGAGAGCCACACGCAAATGGGCGAAGCCGTTCCACCGGAGTATGCCGCCCCCACCCAGCATGCGACGGAGCCGACGAGAGCTCCGGTAGAAACGATCGAGGAGAGGGTGCAGGCGACATCCCCCCCCGACAGCGCCTCGCTCGATTCCTCCGAGGACGCCGGGCTTGGCTCTTCGGCTTCCGGGTCCACTTCGGCGCTGCATCCTGTAGCCACGACCACCAGCGTGAACCCGGCGAGTGCGCGCGCGACAAGCTTCGTTTTCATGGAGGCACCTTTCGAGAGAGGTGACCTCTATTGCAAAGTGCACATGCCAACGAAACTCTGCCTTTCCAGCAGAGTTTTGCACCCACGAAGCGGATCGAATCGATCCTCGTGTGGATCCGACCCCTTGGTGACGAGCCAGTATGCTCGGTCAGTGGAGCCCGCGCACGAAGTAGCCAAGACCGAAGCCACCACCGAGAGCGACCGCTGCCACGAGGGCGACGACCCAGGCCGGCACACCGCCACCGACCCGAGGAACTCCGCTCGACACCGGATCGAGGATCGGCAAGTCGTTCGACGGGAGAGTCTCCCCGGGTCGTGAGACCTGGATTTGAACGACGGGCGGAGGGGGGGGCTCGGTGATGCGAGGCGAGGCCGGGCTGCTGGCCAGTGTTCCCGATGGGCCAAGGCGACTGTCCGCGGGCGTGGGCGTGAAGCGATCCGCCGTCGTGTGGTGCGGCATCGGGAGCGACACTTGGGGGACCGCGTGCATGCCGAGGTGCGGTGCGTGTTGCGACATCATCGCGGGCATCTCGGGCAGCCGGCTCAGCGCATCCTCGCGGCGTGCTTCGGTTTCACCCATGGCCTCGGCGAGCGCACGGCCCATTTCTTGGGCGGTTTGGAAACGCAGGTTTCGATCCTTCGCCATGGCCTTTTGCACGAAGGGAGAGATGCGCGCGAGCTGTGGGTCGAGGGTGTCGAGCGGAGGCGGAGTGGTGTTGAGCACGGCGCCAAGCCGCGCGTAAGCGGTGGGCGCGGGGAAGGCGGAACGACCCGAGAGCATCTCGTAGAGCATGACGCCCACGCTCCAAAGATCGGAGCGACCGTCGCAATCCTTGGCGGTCTTGATTTGCTCCGGGCTCATGTACGCGGGAGTGCCGAGCAGGACGCCCGTGCGCGTCTTCTGGCCCATGCCGCCCGCCTGGTCCATGACCTTCGCGATGCCAAAATCGAGGATTTTTGGGGTAAATTTGCCCACTGGGTCACGCGCCAAGATCACGTTCTCGGGCTTCAAGTCGCGGTGCACGATCCCCTGCGCATGGGCCATGGAGAGCCCCTGGAGCAACCCCTGGACGATGGTCGCCGATTGCATCAAGGGGACACGGCCGCCGTTGTGCGTGTAGGATGCAAGCGGTATCCCGTCGAGCAGCTCCATCACGAGGTAGGGCGTCGTGTCCTCGGCGTGGCCGACCTCGAACACCCGCACGATGTTCGGGTGCTGGAGCCTCTGGCACATGTGACCTTCGTCCGCGAAGCGCGTGAGCACTTCGACGTCGTCGAGGTATTCCTGGCGCAGCATCTTCACCGCTACGGGGGGTCCACCCGCTATCGGGTGAGCCTCGTAGACGATGCCCATGCCGCCCGAGCCGACGAATCGGACGAGCCTGTATTTTTGCGAGAGGATCGCTCCGACGAGCTCGCCGTCCCCGGGGAAAGCCGCAGTCACAGGGGCGATGTTATCCGTAGCTTCGGCCGAAGCGATCCGAAACGGACGAAAGGGACGTCCTTCACTCCGATTTCACGAACGTTCGCACCCAGGCCTCGACGGCCGCGTCGTCGTAGTCGGTCTTGCAGTTTGGCGCGACGAAGCGCTTTTGGCCGATCGATTTGCCGGTGCGACGCTCGTAGACCACCACGTCCGCGTCCACGATCGCTTCTGCGCCGCACTCGGTGCGGTCCTTGTCGGTGGCGACGGCGACGAGATCGAGGTCACGGACCTTCTCGGCCTTTCCGTAGAGTTGCTCGCGCGGCAAAAAGAGGAGAGACGTGCGGTTGCCGGGAGCCGCCTCTTCGCCAGGAAACCGCACGGCACCTTGAGGGACTTTGCCGAGCACCTCGCCAAGAGCGGGCTTGAGTAGGTTTGCCGGAACGTTCACGTTCGTCTTCAGCTTGACGCCATCCGAAAATCCGAGCTCGAGCGGGAGGTCCACGTTGCCCATCGGGTACGGCTTGAAGAAATCGCCGAACGGCACTTTCTCGAGGTAAGGCTTCATGTCGAGCGTCAGGTTCATCTGGCGCGTGACCGTGCGCGCCTGCGAGCCGGCCAGATCCGCGGTGGCCAGGGGCTCGATGTCGGTAAAGTCGACCCGTGCTTCCCGGTAGAGACTGAAGGTTCCCGTGCACGATTTGACGAGGCAGGCGATCTGCCGGGTCGCGGGATCGAAGCGCACGGCGGGTGCTCGCGTGACGGTCAGTTGGGTCTGCGCGGACTTGTACCTCGACTTGAAAAGCTTCCGCGGCTCGTAGAAATCGGCCGACACGTTGAGCTTGATCTCGGGACCGTAGAGAACCGATCGCACGGGTACGATGGGATTTCCGTACGTGGGGTAGCTCGGTCCGTTGTAGCTCGGGGCCTGCGGCACCGGCGGCTTGGCCGGTGTGGTGAGGGGCTCGGGGAGGTTCACCTTCACGATCGCGTGGCCCGTGGCGTCGGCCGTCGCGCTCCACGATTGGGCGTAGGTGGAATCGTTGATGCGTACGTTCGCTTTGGGCTTGGTGACGACGTCGATTTGGAGAACGTCGATGCCGCCCACCCGCGTGATCGAGGTCGTCGCGCTCACCTCGAGCGGCTCCTGGGAACAGCCCGCGGTCAGAAACGACGCGCTGGTCACCGTGAGCACCGTAGCGAGCGAAGCGGCGAACGATTGGGTCTTCATGGGCTCCTCGAGAGTACGCGGCGTCGAGGAGGAGGGAACGCCCGAGCACCTGGAAAGGTCTCGGGCCTTAAAGAATTCCTCCCAGCGAATCCTCGAGCCTCTACTTACGCAGAGTAGCGCCGAATTTTTCCTCGACCTCGGCAACGACCTTCGCGTGGGCCTTCTCGACCTCCACATCGGTGAGGGTTCGCTCTTCGGCGCGGTAGACGATCCGGAAGGCCAAGCTTGCGTGATCCTTAGGGATATTGGCTCCGACGAAGCGATCGAAGAGCTCCACCTCGGAGCCGAGAGGGCTCGCGGCTTTGGCGATGGTGTCGCGCACCTGGCCGGCGGCGACGTCATCGTGAACGACCACCGAGAGATCGCGCGGAGCCGATGGGAACCGCGGAATCGGACGGTAACGAACGACTCGAGGACAAGCGGCGAGCGCCTGGAGGTCGAGGGTCACCACCGGAATGGCTTCGTCGATCTCGAAGGCGTCGGTGGCATCGGGGTGAAGGAGACCGAACGACCCGACGACCACGTCGCCCAGGAGGAGCTTGGCGGCCGCGCGAGGGTGAAGATGCGCGGGCCGGTCGCTCGCTTCGTAGGTCACCACGGTCGGTGTCGTGCCGGTGAGGGTGGACACGAGCGCTTCGGCGATGCCCTTGGCGTCCCACGCGTCGACCGGAGCAGCCTTCTCCAGCCAGCCCTTGCGCTCGCCCGAGAGGATGGCCGCAAAGGACGGTCGCTCTTCCGGTAGCTCGTCGGAGCTCTTGAGGAATACCGGGCCCAGAGAGAAGACCGACGACGAGCGAACACCGTGCCGGCGAGCGGCAGCGACGGCGTCGAGCAAGCCGGGCAAGAGGCTCGTGCGCATGACCGTTTGGTGGTCGTTGATCGGGTTTTCCAGCACCACGGCGGCCTCGGGGGCGCGCACGGCGGCGAGTGCTTTTTCGGAAGTGAAGCGGAACGTGATGGCCTCGGACAGACCGACGTTGGCGGCAGCCGCACGGACCGCACGCTCCTGGGCCTCGCGCCCACCGACCTCGCGCGAGCCTTGAACCGCAGGCAAAATCGAGGGAACAGCGTCGATCCCACGCACGCGAATGACCTCTTCGACGAGGTCGATTTCACGCGCCAAATCCGGCCGATGCGTCGGGATCGTAACCTCGATGGTCGCGCTGTCGAGTGGGCGAACCTTGCAGCCGAGTCGATCGAGGATGGCGCTGGCGTCCGACAAGGAGATGTCGAGACCGAGGATACGATGCATGAAAGATGCACGCAATTTGCACGTGGCGCGCGCGACCGAACGCGGGGTGAGGGACGCGACTTTTCCGGTCACGTAGCGCGGCGTGGAGACGAGGACGCCCTTCGAGACGTCTTGGGTGAGGGCCACCGCGTAGGCGAGCGCGCCTTGGAGTGCCGCCGGATCCGTTCCGCGTTCGAACCGGTGGCTGGCTTCGGTGTGGAGGCCATGTCGACGGGATGCACGACGAACGCCGCGCGGCTC
>JAYUKI010000434.1:0-4482 GCA_043764595.1 Myxococcales bacterium
CCAAGTGCAGGACTTCATTCCCACTCCCATGGCCGTGGCAACCACCATGTACTATACAGGAATCGATCCGCTGTCCGGGGAGGCCGTGTACACGGCCACGGATCTTCGCGAAAAGCGAATGATGAAAGCCCTCGTCTTCTATTGGGACGAGCAGCATTGGCCCCTCGCACGAGAGGCCTTGAAAAAGGCAGGACGCACGGACCTCATAGGACGAGCCCCGCATTGCCTGGTACCGCCCGAATACGGAGCCACCGCCCCACGAGCCACCGGCTCCTTCGGCCAAAGAGGATCAGGCGCACCCGGTCCAAAAGCCGCACCGCGCCCATCCACCTACGGAAGACCCAATCGCCCCGCCCCGCCAAAAGGCCGCCCCAAGCCCCCCCGACCGTGAGGGGTCGAGCTCGGTCGCCGACAACGACCAAAGATCAGGTTTTCTTCAAACGAACGAACCGGGTGCTGCCGCAGCGAGGCGTTGTTTGAGAAGCTACGCAAATTCGAGGCGCTGCGCGCAGGCACGTAGGTCGATGGAGAGCGAGAGCCGCCGCGGAGCGCATTCGTGCGACAAAGTCGGTGGCGGGGGCTCTCGTTGATATGCCGTCGCCCATCGATTCAACCCCCAAAACCCCCTTGACCTGGCTCATTGGGTCATCGGTGTTGACCCTGCTCTCGCTGATCTTCCTCGCACACTTCGCCGCCGGGAGCGTCGAGCCGGCACTGCACCTCGAGGAATGGCACACGCACATCGAGGGGCCGCCCGGCACCAAGGTGGAGGTGTTGGGACCCGCAACGTTTGGGCTCAAGTGCACATGGTCCCTGATGTTCGCCCTCGAGCCCGAGGATGGTCGCTGCGCTCTCGGTTGCCGCTTTGGGCAAGCGTGCTCGGGGGCCACCGCGAATTTCATGATGTCGTCGGGAACGTTCCCCGTCGTGCACCTTGCGGATGGCAGCTACGAGGCGACGGGCGGCGAAGGTAGCAGCCTACGGTTTGGCGTGCGTACCGGGCCGAGCAGGCCGGCGCGAACGTTGATCGCGGTGTGGGGCGCGACGCTCGCGATCCTGTCTTCAGCTGTCGTATCACTGCCGTCCGATGGCTGAGGATTCGTCGGCGGACGACACGTCAGGAGCGGACGGGCAACTCGCCGTACCGGACGCCCCAGGCCCCGACCGACCAGGGCGCCGAGGGGACGGCCGACGTGGCGACGGACGAAGACTCGCAACGATGGCTGCTCTTGGTCGTCGCCTGCTTCCTTTTGACGGTCAGCTCCGTAGTCTTTCCGTTCTACGCGGCGCTTCGCTAGGCCCGCTCCACGCGGCGCTTCGCTAGGCCGACGCGTACCATCCGACGAAAGAGACCGGAGCCAAACAGCAGCCGCGACGAGAACGTGCCAAGCTCCCGAGCTCCGTACTCACCCCTTCCGATCTCGCTTCAACAAGGGGGAAGGCCAGGCGATTTTCGTCGAGACCAAGCCATGGCAAGGAGGGACGCCCGGAACGAACTCCTGTTCGTGAGGACGCCCGACGCCGCCAGGGCGAAGGTCCCGGCGAAAAGCGCCTGGCCTTCCTAGCGTTTGGTGAATTTTTCTCGGTGCTCCGGGTGCTCGTTCTCGAAGGCTTGGAGGCTCTCGCGGGTGATCTCCACTTCGATGCGTCCGTCCTTCTCGATCTTGGCTTGGCAACCGAGGCGCGACGACGCGCGCACGTCGAAAGCCTTGTCCATGATGTCTTCCTCTTCGTCCTCGGCGGGAGACAAGAGGCTCGCGCCCGAGAGCACGTAGACGTGGCACGTGGAGCACGCACAAACACCGCCACACGCGTAGCCCTCTGGAGCGTCGACCGACTGGGCGGCCTTGAGGAGCGAGGTGCCGATAGGCACGTCGACTTCCGCGAATCCTTTGAAAACGACGATAGGCACGTTCGTGGCTCCGAAGAGTGAGAGTCTTTGTGTTCGAGCAGACTCCGGGATTGGTCCGGACGGATTACTCTATCGGGCGTTCCACGTGGGCGTTTTCGATGCCCTTTGCATGGCTCACCCCCTGTTCGAGGTCTCCGAGGTTTTGGCCGGCGAGGGCGCGTGCCACGGCTTTGTCCATGCGCCTTCCGGCAAACTCTTTGGTCGCGCGATCCAGGTCGTCGAGCCTCGCGCGAATCTTCGTTGGGTCCTCGCCCGCGCACGCTTCGCGGAGTCTGGAAACGGTCGCCTCGATGGTGACCTTTTCGTGGCCGATCAACAAAGCCGCATCGACGACGAGGGCCTTTTCGGTGGCCAAAATGACCCGCTCCGCTTCGACACGGCCTTCGAGAATCCGACGCCGCAAGAGGTCCGACTCGCCATGATCGAGCGCTTCCATGAGCATGCGTTCGACCGAAGCGTCATCGAGTCCGTACGAGGGTTTCACCTCGACACGCTGCTCGATTCCGGTCGTGGTCTCGCGCGCGTGGACGGAGAGTAGCCCGTCGGCATCGACTTTGAAGGTCACCTCGAGCCGCGCCATTCCCGCGGGCATTGGAGGAATCCCCTTCAGGGAAAAGCGCGCGAGGCTCCGACAGTCTGCCGCGAGCTCGCGTTCGCCTTGCACCACGTGCAGCAAGAAGCCGGTCTGTTTGTCTTCTTGCGTGGTGTAGGTGCCGCGCGCACCCGTGGGAATGGTCGTGTTTCGTGCGAGGATCTTGTCCACGACGCCTCCGCCCACTTCGATTCCGAGGGAAAGCGGAAGCACGTCGAGGAGCAGCACTTCGCCTTCGCGGTGCTCGCTCGTGAGAAGGTCGGCCTGTATGGCCGCGCCGAGCGCGACCACGCTCTCCGGATCGATGTCGGACAAGGGCTCTTTTTTGAAGAGCTTTGCCACGTACGAGCGAACCACCGGGACGCGCGTGGACCCGCCGACCAAAATCACGCCGTCGAGGTCTTCGGGGCGAACCCCAGCGTCCTTCAACGCGCGTCGGCAAGCCACGCCGGTCTTTTCGAGGAGCGGCGCAACGAGAGCGTCGAGCTCGGCGCGGGCCATCGTTAGCTCTTTCGTGCCTTCCGAGCGCGGCGCTTTGCACGTGAACGACTCGACGTCGGTCAGCGCGTGTTTGACCTCACGGGCCAGATCGAGCATCGCGCGCACGTCCTTCGGGGATCGGTCCTCCGAGCTTTCACCGAGCTTCGCGAAGAGCGCTTCGGCGATCGCGCGGTCCATGTCGTCGCCACCGAGCGCGCTGTCTCCGCCCGTCGACTTGACCTGGAAAACCCCGTCGTCGAGCAAGAGGACCGTCACGTCGAACGTGCCGCCACCGAAGTCGTACACGGCGAACGTTCCGTTTTGTTTCTTCTCGAGGCCATAGGCCAGCGCGGCCGCCGTGGGCTCGTTGAGGAGTCGCAGCACGGTTAGCCCGGCGAGCTTCGCGGCGTCTTTCGTGGCCTGACGCTGGGCGTCGTCGAAGTACGCCGGGACCGTGATGACGCAACCCCCGACGGTCCGTAGCTCGTCTTCGGCGAGCTCGCGAAGCGCGCGGAGAATGTCGGCCGACACTTCCACGGGGGTGAGCGCTTTGCCGCGCACATCGAAGCGCACGACGTTCGGGCCACCGGGCTCGGGAGAGAGAAACGCATACGGACCGAGCCTTCGGGTTTCCGGATCGTCCCCGCCGCGGCCCATGAAGCGTTTTACGCTCACGATCGTCTCTCGAGGGTGCTCTTGAGCGAGGGCCACGGCGTCTTTGCCGACCACCGCATGGCCGCGCGCGTCGTAGTGAACGACACTGGGCGTGAGGGTTTCCATGTGGCAATCGGAAATGGTCACCGGAACGCCGTCGCGCACGTACGCAACGAGCGAGTTCGTCGTGCCGAGGTCGATGCCCACGGCGCGCGCGGGAGCCTTCGGATCGAAAATCTCAAGAAGCATGGTCTAGCTCGTCCTCTACGGCAGAAACTTCTTCGATGAACCTGCGAAAGAACCGAAGCTCCCCCAAAAGGCCCACGTGCGTGGAGAGGTCTTTTTCGGGCTCACAAAAGGCTCTCGACAGCTTGCCGAGCACACGCGCCTCTTCGGCTCGTGCCTCTTGGCCGAGCGCTCGAATCTTCGCCGCGTCTTTGGCGTCTTTGGCGTCGGAGAGCGCCTCGCGCTTCTCCAATACGTCCATCAAGAACGAGGCATCGGGCTTCGGCTCGTGCCCGTCCCCGACCTCGACGCCCCGTAGGACGAACAGCCTCTCGGCACGGGAGAGCGGATCACGCACGGCTCGGAACGCTTCGTTCACTTCGACGGCGCGCTCGAGCGCCGTGCGGCGTTCCCCCGCCGGAGCCTGCGCGTACCGATCCGGGTGAAGGGTGCGCGAGAGCTCGCGATGGGTCTTTTCGAGAGCTGGCATATCGACGTCGAAAGCGTCGGCCAAGCCCAAAACGGAAAACGGATTCACCAAAGCTCCAAATATCTTTCGTCGCTCGCCGAACAGCTCCCGGACAGGTCTGCCGCCGGAATATGCGAGTGAGCGGCAGGC
>JAYUKI010000435.1:0-4482 GCA_043764595.1 Myxococcales bacterium
TTCATTCGAAACGCGGCGCTCATTTCATCGCTTTCCCTTTTTGCGCTTTCGCAGGTCGCTTGTGGCGGACGCGAGGTCGTTCGCGGCTCACAGGAGCCCGGCATCGACAACGCCGCGATGAGCACGGGTCTCGACAAAGAAGACATCCAACGGATGCTCCACGAGAACCTGAACAATCTCCGATCGGCGCCCATCATGAATCAGTGGCGCACGCAGAACCCTCAGGCCAACGTCGCCATTTTTCCGTTCGCCAACACCACGAGCGAGCACATTGACTCCCAGCTCGACGCCATCCTGAGCGAGACCGAATCGTGGCTCATCGAGTCGCAGGTGGTGAAGCTCATCAGCCGCGAGCGGCAAAACGCCATGATTGCCGAGGTCGAAGGCGGTCGAAGCGGCGTTTTCAATCAGGCCAGCGTGGCCAAATACGGGCGTCAGCTCGGCGTGAAATACTACGTAACCGGCAAGGTCCAAGCCGCGGACGAGCGCACCGAAGATGCACGACGCGTGCAGTATTTTCTCTTCATGCAAGTCATCGAGGTCGAGACCTCCGCCATCGTGTGGCAGCACAAAGCCTACGTGACCAAAATGGTGCGCTAAATGCGCACTCTCACCCGTGCAGCGTCCACGCTGCTCGTCGCTCTCGGGGCCTCCGTTCTTTGGGGCTGCGGTGGCCACGAAGCGCGCACTCTTCGTATGCGAACGGCCCTCGACGAAGGGAACCCACGAGCCGCGCTCGCGTCCATCAACGAAGAGCTCGAGGTCAAAGACTCCAAAGAGCTTCCGAAAGAGGTCGTCGGGGACAACGCTCTTCTCGTGCTCGACCGGGCAAGCGTCCAACAGAGCATTCTCGCCTTCGAGGACAGCAAGCGAGACTTCCAGGCGGCGGACAAAGCCATCGACATGCTCGACCTGTCGAAGTCGACCATCGACTCGATCGGCAAGTGGATCTTCAGCGACTCCTCCGGTGGCTATGTGGCACCGCCCCACGAAAAGCTCCTCATCAACGCGCTCAACATCCTGAACTACCTCGAGACCGGAGACCTCTCCGGAGCCAAAGTCGAGGCCCGACGCTTGTCGGTCATGACGCGGTATCTCCATGATGTCATGAAGGAAACGGACAACGCGATGCTCGCCCTCGGTGGCGTGCTTGCGGGGTTCGCGTTCGAAAAAAGCGGCGAGACCGACGAGGCACTTCGCTACTACGACGAGGCGCTCGCCTTCGGTGCGTATCCGTCCCTCGGGCCAGCCGTGAAGGAGCTTCTCTCGCGCGGAAACTACAAGAGTCCTCGGCTCGTGGCCCTCGCGGCCGCGGAGCCCGAGCCAAAGCCCGAAGATGCCGATTTGGGAGACGTGCTCGTGGTCATGGGGCACGGCCGTGTCCCCCACAAAGTCGCCGAGCGTTTGCCCATCGGTCTCGCCCTCACGCTCGCCTCGGGGCACATCCATCCGCGCGATGTGGGCGCGGCCAACAAGCTTGCGCTCCAGGGCCTCGTGACGTGGGTGAACTTCCCGACACTCGCGCCGGGACAAGGCGCGTACTCGACGCCGGTGGCGCAAATCGACGGCCGCTACGTCGAGCTCTCCCAAGTGGTCGACGTCTCGAACGAGGTGCGTCGAGCGTGGGAGCGCATCAAGGGGCAGGTCATCGCCAGCGCCATCACGCGTTGTATCGCGCGGTTTGCAGCGGGCTCCGCGGTCGGCGCCGTTGGCTCGGCTGCGGGTGGAAAGAACGGCGACATCATCGGAACCTTGCTGTCCCTCGGCACCCAAGCCGCGCTCACCGCCGCGGACACTCCGGACACACGAAGCTGGGAGACGCTACCCGCTCGCATCGTGTTCGCGCGAATGAGGCTCCCCGCAGGCCGCCACACGATCGCGCTCTCTGCGCGAGGTTGGGCCCGCCGCCAGGAAATTCAGGTGGAAAAGGGCGGCTTCAAAGTCGTGTCGCTCATGGCGCTCAACTGAGCGTCATTTCGGCACGATTTTGACGAGGAGCTCGTCTGGCGGTGCCTCCTCGAGGAACTGGTCACGAAACACCACGCCAAGGCACGTGTTGAGCGCGTCGCAGGTTTGGAGACGGTCCGCGAGCGCCCCGTCCGAAAAGACCCGCAGATAGAAGCCCGCCGCCGGGTCGTTCGGGCACGGCTTGCAGTCGTCCATCGTGGCCGGAAGCTGGGACAAAAGCCGGGCCTTTTGCTCCGCAGTGAAGTTTACCTGCGCCCCGCTGGGCGTGTTGTCGGACGAACGCCCGATACGGAACACCGGCGTCCAACGGGTCGGGCCGAGCAAGCGCGTTCCGGTCGTCGGCCAGCCGCCCGGCGAGGTCCCCGCCGCCGGATCGGTGACCGGATCACCAATGCCCAAGATGGCGTTGCACGCGAGGCTCGAGCTCGCCAAGCTCGCGACGAGGACGCTCCACAGTGCGGACCTCGCTGTCAAAACTGGCCTCGCGCGAAGAGCCCAGCGTGACCGGGACCAATGTCCGGAGCGAGGCTGACGGTCTTCTCCGAGGGCTTCATGAACCAGAGAACGACGCCCCCCGCGAAGAGAGCCCCACCTGCCACCACGAAGATCGTGGACGCAATGCCGGCGTTTTTGGCGGCGAGCAGTGTGTCCGTTTGCCCATCGGTTGGGCATCGGCTCTCGGCGTCGCACGCGGCGGCGTCCTTCTTTTGTGAGGCCGAAGCCCCGAAGCCAAGACCGAATCCAACCCCGGCGAGCCCGACGATTCCAGCGGCCAACGCTACGGGGCGGTAGGGAAATCCTGATGGCGCTTTGGTTTCCGTCGGGGATGGCTCCGAGGTGGGGGGCTCTTGTGGCGTGGGCGTGTGCGGACCACGAGGCGCGGTTGGTGGCGGCGGCGGCACGGGAGCGGGGGACGCCGCAACTGGACGTGTCAAGCGAATGTCGAACGTGCGGGCCGCGTCGTCGGCATTCGGGTCCACGTCGATGTCGCGTTGGCCATCTGCGTAGCCTTCGGCGGTGACCAAGATCGTGTGATGGCCGGCCTTCACGCGATAGCCCAGGTTGCCCGAGACCTGCGGGGCCTGGGCCGGCTCGCCGTCGACGAGAATTTTGGCGGACTTGGGAGCGTTCTTGTCCGCTTTGACTTTGACGAATATCGGCACCGTATCGTCGAGTTTCTTGAGTGTCGCTTTGCAGACGTCTACGAGGGCACGGTTTCCAGTGCAATGGCCTGCGGAGCACTCCTTGAGGTCGGCGCGTGCCTGCGGATAGGTGACGTCGTAGCGCGCGAAACCACTGGCTTTTTCGAGAAGCGTGGCGCACTCCGGTTTGACCTCCTCTGCGGCCATCGCCGACTCGGGCACGCTGGAAAACACGGCGAAGCTTGCGGCCAAAAGGCTCGCGACGAATAGTGGGCGTTTGGGGATCATCGGCAGCCTGGTTTGACTCGAACTTCTCCGGTTTTCGGATCGGTCACGATGGGTGGATTGCAGTCGGGTTTTGGCACGACCGAAGGTTGCGGAGGTGCTGGGGCAGGCGTGACCTTGGGCTGGGTCACGTGTTTCGGCGTTGGCCAAGGCGCCACTTGGACATGTGCGGAGGGGCTGGGCGTCGTCGGCGGTGGAGCTGAGGAGGGCAATCCGGACGGTTGTGCGGCGACGGTGTCTGCGGCGGTTGCGCTGGGGGTTGGAGTCGTCGCGCTTGCCGCGCTTGCCGCCGAAGCCGACGCGTCGGGGCTCGCGCTGGACTTTGCCATCGCGTAGCGATGAGCGCCGAGCCCAGCGACGGCGAGGAACCCGACGAGCGCCATCCCGCCGAGGACGATGGCGAGCACCGGTACGCGCGAGGGTGGCTTTGCCAGCTCACCGGGATGCACGTGCCCGGAGGTCGTGGTGGACGATCCGAGGGTCGGTCCTGGTCCAGGCACGAGCACAGAGTGCGCAGCCGGTGACGAGAACGATGCGGCTTGGGCGCCTTGTGGCGCAAATGCTGGCGCGCTCGGGGGGCGAAAGGCCGCGCCGGAATGGCCGACTCCGTGGGGACCCGATCCGTTCGGAGCGGCGCCCGTCTGTACGCCAACCACGGGTACGACGGGCACGCTTGCTTGGCTCGGAACGATGCCCGCGGCGCTCTCTCGAAGAATTCGGCTCGCACGTCCCGCGTGAATCTGAGCCTCTTCGGGGGCGAACGGCGCAAGGGCCCGCGCAAGCTCCCCCACGCTCTGGAAGCGCTCTTTTGGCTCCTTCGCGAGGCCCTTCAAGACGACGTTTCCGAGCGCACGAGGAATGGCTTGCCGGTCCGCACACGGATCGGGCGAAGGCACGTAGAGAATGGCTCCGGCGATCGCAGGAAAGGTCTCGCCGTTGAACGGCTGCCGGCCCGTGAGAAGCTCGAAAAGAACGACACAAAGCGCCCACACGTCGGCCGTCGGACCGACCTCTTTGGAGGACTTGAGCTGCTCGGGGGACATGTAAATCGGACTGCCCATCATCGCCCCGGTGCCCGTCAGGCCCG
>JAYUKI010000436.1:0-1347 GCA_043764595.1 Myxococcales bacterium
GCGATCGCGGATGCGCGACTCTTCTTCGGGGCGGATCTTGAAGGTGACCTTCGTGCCGTCCTTCGCCATGCTGAGCTCGGTCGTGAACTTCTTGGTGAAGCGCTCGTCGATCTTGGCGACGTCCGCGGCATCCTTGAAGTCGAGACGAAGGGCATTGGCCTCGACGAGCGAGACTTTCACCTTGTCGCCGAGCTTGTTCATCTCATCGCGGGTGACGCGTCCCTCGCCCGTGTGGAGCTGGAAGGCGATCGCGAGGTCTTGGCGCATGTCGTCGGCGAAACGATCGCGCTTGTCGCGGATCGCGTCCTCCACCTCGACCGTATAGACGAGGCGCATGCCTCCTTGGAGGTCGAGCCCTTTGACGATGCCGAACTTGATGTGGTCGCGGATGTACGCCGGCGCTTTGATGCGCGGAGCCCTCGGAGCCTCACCTGCGGCGCTCGCCGGAATGGACAAGGTTTCGATGGTGGGCAGCAGCACCACGACCGCACCCACGAAGAGGGCGACGATGAAGCCAGCCTTAAAGCGCCAGCCACCGTCCATCATGGGAAGGAGCGAGAAGAGCGCCCAAATCCCGACGAATCCGGCGCCGAACACGGCCCAAAACGCGTCTTCGCGGAAGAAGAAGTAGCCCGCGAGCGCGCAGCCGAGGGCGAGAATGAGGGCGTTGCGTTTCTGGGGGTTCATGAACGGGCGCTGCTGCCGATGAGGAGGAGGAGGTGGTGGACGACGAGGCGACTCGGCTTCACTTCTTGTCGGAGGCGGTGGCTTTGGCTTCTTTCAGGTCCTTGAGGTCCTTCGAAGCGTCTTCTTTGGCCGCGGGGGTCGGATCGAGCGGGCCCAGGCTGCTGGAGAGAACGCGCACGGTGGTGCCCGGGGCGATCTTCACCTTGGAGATGCGCTCGTCGTGCTCGACGAGCTCGCCGATGAGGCCGGCTTGCGTGACGACTTGGTCGCCCTTCTTCAGCTTGGAGCGCGCCTCTTGTTCCTTCTTCTGGCGCCTCGACATGAGGAAGAAGAACGGAATCATGATGAGGAACGGCAAAAACATCATGATGGGGCTGCCCTGTGCGGGAGCGCCTCCACCTGCACTGCCACCTGCGCCCGGTGCACCCGCGGGATCGGCGGCTACGCCGGGGGTGCCCGCCTTCGGGGCGACTTGCTGGAGCGAGAACAAGGAGGAGAGATTGCTAGAGCCCATCGTGACGAATTCCTTGGTATTTTTGCCCTTCGCGCGGCGCCTCCCCGAGGGGATTTTGGCATCGGCTTTCGGGGGACGCGCTAGCGACGAGGGCGAGCGCGAGCCCGAAATGGGCGAGCAGAGGGGGCGGGATTAGCCCCAAGTGC
>JAYUKI010000437.1:0-16332 GCA_043764595.1 Myxococcales bacterium
GTCGAAAGGCCGGACTCGTCCGTGCTCGTCTCCTGCTCGAGCTCGCCGCTGTCGATCTTCGCGTCCATCGTTCCTCGTCCTCCCGTGAAATGCCTAGCGTTCGAGCGTTTCGGCCCGCGCGCACACGTGTCTCGTCGGCGTCGAGCAGGCCGCCTCGCCTACACTCCGCCACCTTGTCGCCGTTCGTCCCCAAAGCCCGCTGAAGGGCACGCAGAGACGCCTTCGCCAGACGGCGAACACGGCTCTCCGAAGAGCCCGTCGACATTCGACCGCCCGTCCCTCCATCCGTCGCTTCTGCGAAGAATCGAGGCCCCGAACGGCCGGCCGCGAGCACCGACACCAAAAGCGCGTTCGAGGGGAAGACTTCTCCCCTCGCGCCGAGCGGTCCCCCTGGACCCCTCGCCACGCACTTCGTTTCTTCTTTTTGTCCCGAGGGCCTTTTCGCTTGCGCGAAATTCGGTCGACGGGGGTACAGCGGGCCTGGCAGTGCCTCCGCGATGCGTTTTCGCAGAGGGAGACACGCCGGCGACTATCGAACGGGCTGGACTCTAAACCGCGGCGGTTTCCTGGGTCAATCCATCGAATCGCAAAAACTTGAGCGATTCCATAATGGAACTCAAATCCAAGGGTTGGCTTAGGGGCCGGACAAACAATGTCCGCCCCACGAGCTTCCATGGACCGCGATGGAAGCCAAGCGTCGATTTGGCGACACGGCCCCTCCATCCCCGCTTTGGCGGCTTCGGTGTGCGCTCTGCTTCGCACCCCCGTCCCGTTTCTCCCGCAGAGTCCATAGGTTAGTCGGTCGCATATGTAGGCTGCAAACTTACCGCAGAACCTCCGGCCAGCCGCCGGCCCCGTCCTGGCGCCTCGTGCTATCGTCCCGCGCGATGCGTTCCTCTTTTGGCCGGGCCTTCGCGACACCCGAACGGCAACGCGAAAGGTCGGCGTGAGCGCGAACGCGACGCCGAAAGGCTCCCGCCCGCCTGCCGGCTCGGGAACCCTTCGTGACGTCATCGCGCGTGGTGCTCGTGTCCGGTTCGTGGACGAAGGCGATCGAGGGGACGGAGGGCGTCCGATCGTGCTCGTTCACGACTTTCTGTCGAGCCACCTCGAGTGGGACCACGTTCGGCCCCTTCTCGCGCGTCATTCACGCGTAATCGCCCTCGATTTGCCAGGATTCGGCGCGAGCGAAGCTCCGGACCGCGCGAAGTACCGCTACACCTTCGACGGCTTTGCCGAGTCGCTGACCGACCTCGTGGCGGCGCTCGGCCTCGGCCGCGTCTCGGTGTGCGGACGTGGAATGGGAGGCGCCGTGGCGCTCACTCTCGCGGCCAGCCACCCCGATCTCGTCGATCGCGTCGTGCTCGTCGCGCCGCACGTGTATCCCGCGAAGGCCCGCTTCTTCGAACGCCTGGCCGAGGTTCCCTTCCTCGGGCCCCTTCTCTTCAAACAAGTCTACGGCCGAGGTTTCTTACGTGCCTACTTGGGCGGGAGCCGTGGACCTCACGTCCGCGAAGCCGCGGCACGCCTCGAGACCCATCTCGGCCGGTTCGACGCGCCATCGACCCGACAGGCCGCCTACGAGACCCTCCTCGCCATGCTCGACACCCGTCCGGTGGTCGCGAAGGTGCCGCGCGTCCAAGCCCCATGCCTGGTCGTTTGGGGACGGGACGACCCCCGCGCCCCGGTCGAGCTTGGTCGTAAGCTCGCCCGCGAGCTGTCCCGAGCAAGGCTCGAGGTCGTGGAGAGTGGACACTCGCCTGCAGAAGACTGCCCCGACGACCTCGCGCGGCACATGCTCGAGTTCCTTCTAGCGGAAGGCCCGGAGAGCGAGCGAAACCCCCGTCCCTCGCGAGCGAAAACACGTGCGAGCGTTCCCCCGGGCAGCCAAAGGGTTCCATCCGCGAGGCCGCCAAAGAAGGACGAGAGGCCGTGAATCCCCGACTGCTCCGACTTCTGTCGAACACCCAAGTGAGACTCGGGGCGAGCCTCGTGGGTGTTCTGGCGCTCTTCTCGATCGTCGCCCCGATGGTCTCGTCCCACGATGCCGTCACGAGCGACTTCGAGAGGGGCGCAGGTCCGTTCGGCCCCGCCGGCCCGAGCTCGACCTTCCTCTTTGGCGCCGATCGCCTCTACCGCGACGAGCTCGTCCGCCTCGCCGAAGGTGGCCGCACGTCCCTCTTCATCGGCGTTTGCGCCACGGCACTGGCGACCGTGCTCGGGACCGCGGTCGGCATCGTTTCGGGATACTTCGAGGGCGCGCGCGGGGTGCGTGTGCCTTGGCTCTTCGTCGTGGGAGCAGCCACCCTCGTGGGCGTCAGCGTGTACGGCCCGCTTTCGCTCACCGAACGCCTCTACGCTCACCATGGGCTAGCGGCGTTCGGGGTGCTCGCCGCGTTCGCCGTCGCTTCGTGCTTGCTCCGCGCGAAAAAGGGCCCGGAGCTCGGGCTCGATGCGGCGCTGATGCGCGCAGTGGACGTCGGCTTGGCCTTCCCGTTTCTCTTGCTCGTGATGGCCTTGGGCTCGGCGTTCGAGCGCACGAGCGCCACGACCATCCTGCTAACCCTCGGATTTTCGGGCTGGCTCGGCATCGCCCGCGTGGTCCGCGCGAAGACGATCGGCATCAAGAACCAAGAGTTTTTCGTCGCCGCCAGAGCGCTTGGCCAGCGCACCCACAAGATCCTTCTTCTGCACGTTCTGCCCAATGTGGCCGGGCCAGTCATCGTCCTGGCAACGCTCTCGGTGGCCCAAATGATCGTCGCCGAGAGCGCGCTCAGCTACCTCGGGGTCGGCATTTCCCCGCCCACACCTACCTGGGGCTACATGCTCTTCGAGGGCCAAGAAGTGTACGCCTCGGCCCCTTGGCTGCTCGCCGCCCCGTTCGTGGCGATCTTGTCGTGCGTGCTCGGGTTCAACGTCCTCGGCGAGGGGCTCCGTGAGTCGCTCGATCCCCGGAAGGACTGACATGGGATCGCCGTCGTCGCGCGCGCCCTCGCGGGAGCGATCCCTCGCCTCGCTCTTGACCGTGGGCACGGCTGCGCTTCTTCTGGGCTCGCTGGCCGCGCCAGCCTCGCTCGCGGGATGCGGTGGCGGTCTTCCTCCCCCTCTGCCCGCCGTCACGAAGGGAGACCCTCCCCCGAAGCGTGGAGGCGTCCTTCGAATGTCGAGCTTCGGGGACATCCGTGGCCTCGATCCCGCGAACATCGCCGACGGCCTCGTGTCGACTCTCCATCAACTCCTCTTCGCGGGTCTCGTCGACTTCGACGGCAAGGGCGAGGTGGTCCCTCGCCTCGCCGAGCGCTTCGAGCGCTCCGCGGACGGTCTGACGTACCGGTTCTTCTTGCGAAAGGGAGTGCTCTTCCACGACGGGACGGAGCTCACGGCCGACGACGTGAAACGCTCGATCGAACGCGCGCTGCACCCTTCGGCGCCGAATCCTTACGCCTCGTTCTACGCATCGATTCGTGGGTACGACGCGTTCGCCGCGAAGAAGACCGAGGACCTCGAGGGAGTCCGCGTCGACGGCACGTACGCCGTCTCCATCTCGCTCGTCGCCCCCGACTCCACCTTCCTTCCGCTGCTCGCGATGCAAGTGCTCCGTCCCGTCTGCAAGAGCGGAGGCAAGCGGTACACGGACACGTTCCATCCCTGCGGAACGGGCCCGTTCAAGCTCCCCGAGGGCGGCTGGGTCCGCGGACAAAGCGTCACGCTGGTGCGCCACGACGGCTACTTCGAACCGGGCAAACCGTACCTCGACGGAGTGGTGTTCACCGTCGGAATGACCATCTCGGCGGCCAAGTACAAGTTCCTGAACGGCGAGCTCGACACTCTTCGAGACCTCACCCAAGCCGATATCCTCGCCTTCCAGAGAGACCCGCGTTGGGAGCCTCACACGGCCTACGACCGCGAGCGCCAGATCATGGGCGAGGCCATGAACACCGAGCTTCCGCCCTTCGACAACGTCGAGGTCCGGCGCGCGGTCGCCGCGGCGCTCGATCGCACGCACTACGAAAAGGTGAAGCCCACTACCCTGCGCGCGGCGACCCAGCCGATCCCTCCGGGTACGCCGGGGTTCGACGCCTCCGTGAAGGGGCAAGCGTACGATCTCGCGGCCGCGCTCGAGCACATGAAACGAGCGGGCTATCCCTATGATCCCGTTACGAAAACGGGCGGTTACCCGCACGTCATCCCGTACTACACGTACCGCCAGGGCGTGAGCGAGTACACAGCGCAGGTCTTCGCCCAAGAGGTGGCGAAAATTGGCCTCCGCATTGAGCTCCGGCTCGTGAACTACCCCACGTACCTTGCGCAAATCGGCCGACGAGGGAAAGTCCCGGTGGGTCCCTGGGGCTGGTCCGAAGACTACCCGGACGCGATCGATTTTCTCGAATCGATGTTCCACACCAAAGGCATCGCCGACGAGGACGCGAGCAACGTGTCGTTCTATGCGAGCCCCACCTTCGACGCTCTCGTCGATCGAGCCAAACGTGAGCTCGACCCCAACCGTCGCAAAGACCTCGTCTCGGAAGCCGTGACGAAGCTCTGCGAGGACGCACCGTTCGCGTTCGCCTACTCCGTGCGCTTCTTCGACGTCCACCAAGGCTACGTGCGCGCCTACCACCAGCACCCGGTCTGGCCACGCGACGTCGCGTTCTCCTGGCTCGATCGCACGACCTCGGCTCACGCGGCGCGCCTCGTCCCGGGCCGTTCCCCGCTCGGAAGCTTGGCCCGCCGATGATTCGTTCGGCGACGAAACGGCTCTCCCATGGGCTCGCAGTCCTCTTCGCGACCGTGACTCTCGCGTTTCTCGTGAACGACGTGCTGCCGACGGATCCCGCGCGCATGGTGGCCGGCGCCCAAGCGCGGCCCGCCGAGGTCGAAAAGGTGCGCCGCGACCTCGCCCTCGATCGGCCCGTCCCGGTGCGCTACGCCCTCTTCCTGCGAAGACTCGTCCACGTGAGCTTCGGAGGCCCTCCGGAGTCGCACGCGACGTGCGGAACCCTCGGCCCGTTGCACCTCGATCTCGGCAAGAGCTACCAACAGCGACGCCCGGTCGTGACGATTCTGGCCGAACGTCTGCCCCGGACACTCTTTCTCGCCCTGTCGGCTTTGCTCGTGCAGTCCCTGCTCGGAGTGGCGCTGGGCGTCTACGCGGCGAAGAACAAACGAACCGCCAAAGACCGTCTGACCGTGGGAGGAAGCCTCGTCGCCACGAGCGCGCCCACGTTCATGACCGGGCTCGTTCTCCAGATCGTGTTCGCCAAAGGCCTCGGGGTGCTTCCGCTCGATGGCTATGGCGCCACGGCACCGGAGCACCTGCTGTCGGTCGTGTTGCCGGCGCTCACCCTCGGGCTCTATGGCGCGGCTCTCTATACCCGCCTCACGCGGGACGAGATGCTCGCCGCGCTCTCGCAAGACTACGTGCGGACCGCACGCGCGAAGGGGCTCGATTCGCTCGGCGTGACACGGCACGCGCTCCGCAACGTGCTCGTCCCACTCGTCACCGTGCTCGGCCTCGATCTCGGGGCGCTCGTGTCCGGCGCTGCCGTCACGGAGACCCTTTTTCGGTGGCCAGGCCTCGGCTCGCTCGCCGTCACCGCGCTCCTCGACCGCGATGGCCCGGTGCTCATGGGCACGGTCCTCGTGACCTGTACCGGCGTCGTATTATCCAATACTTTCGTAGATTTGGCCGTCAGTCGCCTCGACCCACGAACGCGCGCGGTTCGCTGACCGGTCGAACCGAGCGACTACTCGCCGAGCAGCGCTTTGCACTCGGCGGCGCCAGGTCCGACCGCTTTTGCGACGCACGCGCGATAGGCATCTTTGGCGTCTTTGTGTTGGCCGAGGGCATCGTACGAAGCCGCGAGCGTGAGCCAAGCCTCGGCGTTCGACGGGTCCTTCACCGTGATGCGGTGGGCTGCGGCCGCGGCCTTGCCAGGCTGACGGAGCTCGAGCAAACGCTGCGCTTTCCCAATCTCGGTGGTTGGCACTGGGCCATCGGGCGCAGAGGCATCCGAGCGCCGGACCGCGCCGTTCGGTGTGGCGGGCAGATCCATGTCGAGGCCCGCATCTGCGTGGAGCACCCCGTCGGCCGAAGCATCCGCCGTCGTCGTTGATGGCGTGGTTGGGACGGAAAAAGCCGAAGGACGCGCCGATACGGACACCACGGCCGAAGGGGCCGTCGCGTCGACGCGTACGTTCAACCCGGCGGCCGTGTCGTGCGACCCGCGAACGGACTTGCGAGCGAGAACCGCAAGCACGAGCACCGTCAGGATGATGCCCACGAGCCCGATGGCAACCTTCGGACCAGGAATTCGTCCATCGAGCGGCGGAGCAGGCGCGTCGTCGTCCTCGTCCCCCGAAGCGCGACGCCGCGAAGGCGCCGTGTCTTCTTCGTCGCGAAGGTTCATGTCGACTTCGTCCGAAGCACTCGAAGACTCCTCGTCAGCCTCTTTGTCGGACTCGGCGACGACGACCTTCGGCTCGAGCGAAACCGAGCGACGGGACGGCGGCGGATGAGCCTTCGCCTCGAGGCGCGCGGGAGGCTCGCTTGGCACCTGCGGCGACGGAGCCACGGCCGGCAAGACGCGGTCGTCGAGGCCCGGCATCGGCGTCACTTCGAGTGGATGTGGCACGTCCGCCGGAGACGGCGGAACGGCGAGAAGGACGGGAGGTGGCGCTGGGATGCTGGGACTGACCCGTGGAACGTCCCGCGTTTCGTCGAGCTCCGAAGATGCGGTGTCGGGCAACGGCACGTCACGTTCCGAAGGCGTGTCGTCCAGCACACGCGCCGTGTCGGTGTCGCTCGGCACGACGTCCTCGACCGGGGCCTGCGCGACGAGACCACGCAACGTCTCGGGATCTCGGGCCGTCGGTGCTGCTGCGGACACGGGCAAAGGACTGTCGGAAACGGCGATCTTCACCGAGGCCGGCGACACCGGCAGCGCAGGCACGATCTCCGGCTCGATGGCCCCGGTGCTTGCATCGGCGATGCTCGGGTAGGGCCGCATCGAAGGAGGTGGCGGCGTTTGCGCGGGAATGACCTCTTCCACGGACGCGGGCAGCGTTCCCGTCCCAGGGACAAAAGGCTCGGTGATCCTCGTCTCCTTGGCCAGGACGAGGAGGCCCTCGAAGAAGAGCTTGGAGAGCGTAGACAGCGTCGACAGATCCTCGAACGGCGACTCCTCGATGACGTCGAGCATCGAGCGCTTCCCGTTGACGAGCCGAAGGATGCCGTTCACCTCGTCCGGGATTTCGCCAATCCGAAGCGCGAGCTCGTCATGCTCCACTTCGAGGGCACGATGGAGAGGAGGAAGCTGCTCGGTCATGCGGCTCCACTCGTCGAGCCTCCGCATGCCTTCCATAAGCACGCCTTGCGTCGACGACTCGATGGCGTCACGCCGCGTGACAGGCTCGAAGCTCACCTCGAAGGTGGCCTCGTTCCAGGTGAGCGCGCGGTAGATCGCCTCTTCACCGGAGAGCGCACCGAGCTCGGCGTCGAGCACCTTCCCTTCGCGGAAGTAGACGTGCGCGGTCTGCACGCCCGTCTTCAGGTGGACGACGCCCGTCTTGCGCGAGACCTCGAAGGTCTGAAGCAAGTCGACCACCGCCATGTCCTCGATGGATCCGGAAAAGTGAGTCCTTCCGGTAGATTGCGCGGGCCTCTGCATCGCCATCGTGTCCTTGTCGCGACGGGCGAGAAGGAGCTGCACACGGGCGAGAAGCTCGCGCACGAAGATGGGCTTCGTGAGGTAATCCTCGACCCCGAGCTCGAGACCGCGAATCTTGTCCTCGACCGAGCGCTGGCTCGTCAAGAACACCACGGGGATGCGGGCCCACTCGGGGCGCTCCTTCAGCTTGCGAACGAACGCGTAGCCGTCGAGCCTTGGGAGCTTGGTGTCGGACAGGACGAGGTCGGGCGCCGAGCTCTCGACCTTGCGGAGAGCTTCTTCACCGTCCGTCGCGACCGTGACGTTGTACCCGGCTTTGCGAAGGCTCACCTCCAAGACGCGCAAGCTGCGCGCGTCTGCATCTACGAGGAGGAGCTGTTCCTTGGCCATGTGTCGGCGCGTAGGATGCGGACCTCGTCGCGCGAGGTCAAGGAAGCTACACGAAACCCACACGAGGCCACGCCGTCGGCGGCTCGCTCAGAGTGGGTCGATGGAAAGCACGAAGGCATGATCGCGAGCGCGACCATGCCCTCCTCTTCGTGAAGCGCTTCATGAAGCGCGCTCACCTTCTGGTTTCGATCAGGCCGTCTTCGTGCCGCAATTTGCGCAGAACTTCGCGCCGGCAAGGAGAGTGGTGCCACAACCCGTGCAGTTCTTGGGAGCTTGCGGGAGACCCGTGCCGCAGTTGGAGCAGAACTTTCCGGCGGCCTGCTTGAACTGGCAAGCCCCGCAGCTCACCAGAACCCCGCCGGGGCTGATGGACGCCGGAGGCGCGGGCGGAGCGCCCATGGCCCCTTGACCCATGCCACCCTGTTGGAACTGGCCCGCCATCATGTTGCCCATGCCGACACCGACCGCCATGCCGGCGCCTGCGCCCGCGAGCCCGTCGCCCATGCCGTGCGCGGCCATGCCCTGCCCTGCGCCGATCATGGCCTGACCCGCAGCGTAGGCTCCGAAGTTGCCGCCTGCGAGCTGGTTCACGTAGCGCGCGTCCTGGCCGAACTTCTGGTCGAGCGAGAACTGGTTCGCCTGTGCGTCGGCCGCAGCACCCGCGATCGCGATTTGCTTCTTGCGCACCTCGCGCTGCGCGTCGGCGAGCTCCTTCACGGCGGCGCGGAGCTCCACCATGTGCTCTTCGGGGATGTTGGGGTCGATCTTCCCCATCTCCGTGATGCGAATGCCGATGTCGTTGAGCGCCGGCGCGCGCGTCACGAACGCCTGAGCAAGGCGTTCCTTATTGTTGATGACCGAGAGAATGCTCTTCTGCTCGGCTTCGGCGAGCTCGCAGAGCACCGTGCCGACCGAGTTGATGAACTTGCCCTTCACCCACTGCAGAATCTGGTCGTTGTCGCCCGCGGCCGCTTGGCCCGAGTAGCCGACGATGAAGCGGACGGGGTCGGTGACGACGACGGAGAACTCGCCGAAGATGCGAATGGGAACCTGGAGGCCGGTGCCGGGGTCCACGATTTCACCCGCCGGCCCGCCGAACGGGATGCTTCGAACGGGCGTCGTCTTCACGAAGAAGATCTCGCTGATGAACACGTTGCCGCCCGTGAACTGATTCACGATGCTGCCGAGGAACGGGATGTTCTGGGTGTGCATCGTGTGGCGCCCTGGAGGCAGCACACCGACGACCCGACCGTCCTTGAAGAACACCGCGCACTCGTCGCTGTCGATCGTCAGCTGCGAGTACATCGGGAAGTTCTGATCGGGGTGCTTGTAGACGATGAGATGCTTCAGATGATCGGGGCGCGCGATCATCATCTGGCTCACGTTCTTCTGGACGAAATCGAACACTCCCATCGAATTTCTTGCCTCCGCTAAGCCGTGGCCGTTCGCCACGTACCCACGGTAAGATAAAGCGGTCCGCCCGGACACGCTACAGCCACGCGACGGGACCGTGCGGTTCGCCCCCGAAGTCCACAAAACCCGCAATTTCGCCTCGTTCGAGCCGGGACCCAAAGGACGTCCAGGCGCGTCGACCGTCGGCCCGGCACGCGGTTCCCGCCCACACCGCCCGGCCGCGCGGGCACTTCTGGGGCCAGCCACTGCCTCGCGAGACCCATTTCGAGCTAGAGTCGACGCGTGATCGTTCCCGTCGACGTAACGAAGCTTCCTGGCCCTGCTCAGAAAATTCTCGACCCTCAAGGGCCGGCTCCGCTCAAGCAAATGGCCGCGAAAGGCGTCGTCCCGGGTCTGAAGCCCGGAGACATCGTCACGGTCATCGCGCTACTCGGCGAGAGCTCCGACGCCAACATCGCCAAAACGGCGACCGAGTCGCTCGGCAAGCTCCCGAAGCCGCTCGTCAACGGCGCGCTCGCCGGGGACCTTCACCCGTGGGTCCTCGACAAGCTCGTCACGACCTACGCGGCGGACTTCTCGTTCATCGGTCTTTTTCTCCAGCACAAAGACCTCGACCTCGACACGGTGGTCCGCCTGGCCAGCGTCGCCAACGAAGCCGTGAGCGAGCTCATCGCCACGAACGAAGAGCGCATGCTCGCGTGCCCGACGATCATCGAGAAGCTCTACATGAACAAGTCGACACGCATGTCGACTTCGGACCGCATCCTCGAGCTCGCCGTGCGCCACAAGCTCGAGCTCTCTGGCATTCCCGCGTTTCGCGAAGCCGCAGCGGCCATCGCGCAGGAGCTCGTGGCGGAGCCCACCCCCGAGCGCACCTTCGACGACGACCAGTTCGACGATGCCGCCAAGATCGCCAAAGAGACCCAGCTTGCTGCCGACGAGGACACCCACGTCGTCGACGAGAGCGGTAAGGAAACGGTCACCGAGCGGGCACGACCTCTCAACGCCATTTGGGCCGATTTGCGGCCCCCGGCGAAGATCCGCCTCCTCCAGCTCGGCGTCGATTCGTTGAAGCGCGACAACGTGGCCATCGAAGGCTCGGCCGACGCTTCGGCCGTCCGCATGCTCGGCGTGCGCGACCCGAACCCGCTCGTTTCCGTGGCCGCCGTGAAGTCCCCAGGAATCACCGACAGCGAAATCGGACGCATCGCCACCATGCGCAACGTGTCCGAGGACGTGCTCCGCGTCATCGCGATGAACCGCGACTACACGCGCTCGTACGCGATCAAGCTCGCGCTCACGGCGAATCCCCGGACTCCGTTCGCCTTCGCGTCACAGTGGATCTTGCATCTCCGCGAGACCGACCTCCGGCACCTCGCGAAGAGCAAGGAGATTGCCGGCGCGGTTCAGAACGCGGCCAAAAACCAGCTCAACCGCAAGGGCAAGTGACCGGCCGAGAGACCTCGACCCCCGAACGATCCCCGACTCGCAACGCCCCCGCTTCGCAGCTCGAGCACCGCGTGGCGCTCGGAGCTCTCGTTTTCGGTGCATTGCTCTTTGCCGTCGTGAGCCTCTCCTACCCGCACGGACGGGACCAGGCCACGCATGGGTACATCGGGCTTCGATGGCTCGAGGGTCGGATTCCTTACCGCGACACATTCGACATCAAGCCGCCCGGAGTCTTCTTCGCGCACACGGTGGCGTACGCGGTCTTCGGAAAGTCGATGCTCGCCTTGCGCGCCCTCGATCTCTTGGTGTCCGTGCTGCCGACAGGTCTCGTGCTCGCGTTCGCGACCCTGCCGAAGCATGCCGTGCACGCCGCTCGTACCCGCCACGTCGCCCGCGTCACGGCGTTCCACGCGCTCACCTATTTCGGAACCTTCGACTACTGGTGCACGGGTCAGAGCGAGACGTGGTGCTGCGTCGTCGCAAGCGTCGCGATCCACTCGGCGGTCACCGAATCGAGGAACACGTGGGCACGAACGGCCTTCGTCCAGGGCCTTGCCCTCGGTGGAATGCTGCTGTTCAAGCCACCGGCCGTCGTCCTCGTGTTGGCGTGCATCGCCTTCGTCCTTCACGCGCAACGGCCCCGTGACCGCTCGCTCGGAGCCTGGTTTCGCCATGTTTCGGCCTTCGGAGCGGTGAGCGCAGCGGGCGCGGCCCTCTTGGTGCTTCCCGTGGTGGCGTATTTCGCCCTCCACCGAAGCCTCGGAGCGATGTTCGACGTCTTGGTCGTGACGACGGCCCGCTACGCGAAGACCGGGAGCAGCGCGGCATCGCTCGTCGACTCGATCGGCGAGATTTTCATGATGTTCGCGACGTTCAACGGACTTCCTCTTTTGTTGCTCGCCGGCGCCGTCGTGCGACTGAAGAACGCTGGAACCCACGAGAGCTCACGCCGCCGGTACCGCCTCGGGCTCATGGTCTTCGCTGGCGCCGTCGTCGCGGTCGGCGCGCAGCGAAAGTTCTTTCTCTACCACTGGGTCCTTGCCGTTCCGGCGCTCACGTTCCTCGCGGGCTCGGCACTCGCAGATCTCCATGAAACCATTGGCATAAACAGCCCAGAACGGCGTTCCTTGCCGACCCAAATCGCGGTCCTTGCGCTGGTCCTCCTCCTCGTGGGCGGGGACGGCACGGACAATGTGCTCCGCGTCGCGACACTCCTTCCGGAGCTCGCCTCGACGCGGAAGCTCGAGGCCCTCGATCCGGCATTCGTCGATCCTGGCCACTACCACGTGAACGAGTACCGAACGATCGCTCGCCACGTGGCTCGCGTTTCTTCCCCGAACGACGACGTGCTCGTCCGAGGCTTCGAGCCCCAGATCTATCTCTTGGCCGGACGCCGGTACCACGGCCGCCACTTCTGGTCGCTGTTCGTCAGTGGCTCCGTGTTCTCCCAACCCGAGCGCTTCCGGGACGAGGACTGCCGTGCGTTCCTTTCCGCGCCCCCGAAAGTGGTCGTCGCCTTCAACAGCGATCGACCTCCCATCGAAGCCGGCCCCACCTACGAGCGCATGGGCTACCGCAAGGTGGCCGACGTTTCCGTGTTCGTCGTGCTCGAACGCAACGGCTCGCTGCCTTTGCCGGAGACCTGTCCGTGGTGAGCCCGCGCGTGATGCGGGCGTTCGCCTGTGTGGTCGTGACGTTCGCCGTGCTGTTGGCGATCCCTCACCTTCTCATGCCACTCGGGCGCGACGCCCTCGTCGTGGACCTCTACGCCCGAGCGCTCCGCGAGGGCACCGCGCGGGACTTCGCCTGGCCCGCAGTTGCGAGCCCTGGAACAGTTGCGTTGGCGTGCCTTGGCAATGCCCTCTCCGCGACGCCCGGACGCGGCGCGCGCTTCGTCTCGTTCGTTTCGATTTTCGCCCTCGGTGCCGCAGCGGGCCTGGCCTTTCGCGCTCGAGCGGACGAACGCCGCCCGAATCACGCCCCCCTCGAGCTCGCGTTCGGGGTGCTGGGGGCAAGCTGGTTCGCGAGCGCCTTTTTCGACGTGTCGATCTCGGGTCGCGGGGAAATTCCTGCAAACGCGGCCTTTCTTGCGGCCATCGCCTGTCTCGGCCCCCGAAGGCCCTTGGCTCGCGTCCCGCTGGGACTGGCATGCGCGGCGGTCTCCTTCGTAACGGCCTTCGCCCTCGCTCCGAAGATGGCCCTTCTCTTTCCGATCCTCGCCTACGTGGCAGCGCGACGAGCAGGCACGAGGCATGCGGCGAAGCTCGCGGTCGGATGCTTGCTGGGAGCAGTGGCCGTGCTGGGTGGGTGCTTCGTTGCGACGGGAACGCTCGGAATCAGCACCTTGCGCATGTCGACCGTCCAGACCCTGCCAGCATCATTAGGTCAGCTCTTTTTCCATTTCCGTCCTACAGGTGCGGTGGTCGTCGGATTGGCGGTTCTCGTGCTTGCCGTGCGCCACGACGACGAGGGTGCGGCCGAGATTCGCCCGGCCATCGGGTACGTCGTCGCAAGCTTCGCTCTCGGCGCCTTGCCTTGGGCGGTTGGGCTGTCCCGCTTGGAAGGCGTGGTGGGTGCGTTCGCCGTACTGACGGCGTTGAGCGCGAGTCTCACTATGGCCACCCCATCGCGACGAATCTTTGTCCCACTCGCGACGGTCGCCGTCGCTTTTCTGGGGTTTGCCGCTGCGGCGAGCAATCCGGCCACGAAATCGAAGGGAAACCACGCCACGGGCCTCTACGTTCGACGGCTCAAGGACGAGCTCGCGACGAGGGGCGGGACGCGAACCCGTGAGGCATGGCTTGCCTCCCTCGCCGAGCCGAACGACTGGTTTTTCCCGGGCGAAGTCGAGGCCATTGGAAAAATCCTCGACGCCAGCCCGCGCGCAGGGACGGTTCTCGTGCTTTCGTCCACCCCCGAAGTGTACGCCGCGACGCACCACCGCCCTGCCGTGCGAGCCTTCGCAGAGCCGCCTCCCGTCGAGCTCCGGGCGCCTCTTCCACGGTGGATCGTCGTGCGACGAGGCGTGGACGGACATTCCGAGCCCCCTCCAGCATTCGAACTGCGCGCTGATTTTCCCCACTTCGAGCTCTTGGAGCGGAGAGAACCATGAAGCTGCCCCAACCTCTGTGGTTGACCTCCGAAACGAGGCTGCGTAATTCCCCGGAGCCCTTTCCCGCACCGGCCCTCGGAGCGGGCTATCCTGGGGCGCTTCGAGGAATGGCTTGATAACGTCCGATCGTCGCTTCCGGTACTTGCCGCACGTCGCGCTGTGGATCGGGGTCGTCGCCATCATTGCGGTTCACGGGCCGCTCATCGGCTACACGACGTTCGCGAACGTCGACGAAGCCTACGCCGGCGCGCTCGCGAGCCGCATCCTCGATGGGCACAAGCTCTATGAGGGCGCGGTCAGCCAGCGCGGGCCCCTCATGTATTACGTGTACACGCTCATCGCGTGGCTGCACGGGTGGGACAACATTCGCGCGCTTCGGGTGTGGGCGCTCGCGGTCGCCCTGCTCAATCTCTTCGCCGTGCACCTCTTCGCACGTGCCGTTTTGCCTCGCGCGGGGGTCGTCGTCGCGACGTTCTTGATGGCGTACGCGCTGGCGTTCGGCGTACCGCCGTTCGACGGTCTCGCGCTCCACGGCGAGCTCCTTCAGCTCCCCGCGCTCACGTTCGGTTGCCTCGTCGGAGCGCTCGCGCTTCGAGCCCCAGAGTCGCGGCGTCGCCTCTTGCTGATCGCTTCGGGTCTGCTCTTCGGCGCGGCCGTCGCCATCAAACAGAGCGCTGCGCTGCACCCTCTGGCCCTCGTTTTTTGGCTCTACGCCGACGCGCGACGAAACCGCATTCCGGCGAAACGCTGGCTCGGCGACGCAGCCCTCGTCATGGCGGGCACGGCCTTCCTGCCCTTTGCGTTCGTCGTCCACTCGGCAGCGCAGGGCACGCTGAAAGAGCTCTACTACTACACGGTCGTTTACAACCGAGACGTCCACCTGCGGCCGACGCGGAAGCTCTTTCCGCTGCTCACCCCGTTCTTTCTGCGCCTCACCGAGCAGACCGGGTACTTCGCCATCTTGGTCGCCATGGCCTCGGTGGTGCTCCCCGCCACCGTGAAGCGCATTCGCCGTGCCTTCGCCACGCGCTCCCCCGCACCGATGGTCCGAGGCTTCGGCCTGCGCGGCTACCTCGTGCTGAACCTGACCCTCGCGGTCGCTTCGGCTTCGGCCCTCTACCGCTTCTTTCCCCACTATTTCGTCCAATCGCTGCCGTTCTTGTCGCTCGCGGCGGGCGCGCTTTTGTCCCGCATCTTCACCCGGAAGCGCTACGCGCCAACCTTCTACAGGGTGGCGGTCGGTGCCCTCACCATGCTCGTTGGAGCGGCCACGCTCGGCACGGTGTTTGGCGAGCGGGTGGACGGCCGGGTCACGCACGACCGGACACCGCAGCTCTGTGGGCAAGTCATCGCGGCCACCACGAAGCCCGAAGACCGCATCTTCGTGTGGGGCTTCTCTCCGTGGATCTATCAGTATTCGCACAGGAAACCGGCGGGGCGGTTCGTCTTCGAGACGTACGTCACGGGCTTCGTTCCGTGGTTCTGGGACCGGTTGGACTTGGAGCGCTCGCGCATCGTGCCCGGCAGCGTGGAAGCGCTCCTCGCCGACCTCGATCGCGAAAAGCCCGAGATCATCGTCGATGCCGGCAGCGTGATGATGGCGCGACCCATGCGGACCTACGAAAAGCCCGGCAAGTGGCTGCTCGAGAACTATTGTTTCGAGCTTCGCATCGCCGCGTTCGACCTCTACCGCAGGAGACGTGACGCGACCACCAAGTGCGCTCAACCCTACGTGCCCCTCCCGTACGAAGCGGTCAACTGGAACGGCACCCCCATGGGCATCCCGGTGCCCCGTTCGTTCGATCGAACGATGGAGCGAAGGCTCCCCTACGGCAACTTCATGAAGCCCATTTGGTTCGCCGAAGGGCCGCAGCCGCCGCCCCTCGTGTTCGAGGTCGCCCGGGACAAGTCGGTCGAGAAGGAAGAGCGCGAAGCCGAGCGCGATGGCTTCTACATTCCTCGCTACGAGAGCCAGAACGCTCGTCCCGTCGATCAATAGGGCGACATCCTCGGGCCCAGGCCCACCCGACGCTCTACGGGAAATTCCCGTCGATTTTCATGGCGTTAGCGGGCGTACTGAGGACTCCGGACGGAGGACGGCCAGCACGACCGACCCGAGGGGCGCACGCGTCGCGCCCAACCCCGCGAAAGGCGGTGGTATTCGACTGCCTTGGTGCTCTAGTGTGCCGCCGCCATGATTATCTCCCGCACGCCCCTCCGCGTGTCCATCGGAGGCGGGGGCACCGACCTCCCGTCCTACTACCAGGACCACGGCGGCTTCGTCATCTCGGCGGCCAT
>JAYUKI010000438.1:0-1346 GCA_043764595.1 Myxococcales bacterium
CCGGTGTTCGCGATAGCCGTATAGGATTCGGCCGTCACAAGGATCGTACCGTTTCGATCCCAACACCTGACCCTTCCGTCCGTCTTGCGTATACCGCAACCCGTTGCGTCGCCGGAGGCATCGAGCGTGGTGTAGGTATCCGGGATGGGATCGGAAGGTGCACCAATCCCCCAGCACACGGCCGTGTCGTCGGTCAGCCGAATGGCGCAGCCCCCACTTTGGGTGATCGAAAGCTCCTTGAACGTTCCCGCGGGCGTGGGAGCCAGTGGTGCTTGCCCCCAGCACGCAATGGTGTCGTCCGAGGCACGGATCCCGCAAGTGCGATTCTCCGCCGCGGAAATTCGCTTCCACGCCATGGCCCGGGCCGAAGCGGCCGTCGACACGCCTTCGGCCCATGGGGCGTCGGTTCGAGCACGGAAAAACCGGGCCGCGTCGGTCGGTGCCGTCGTGTCGATCCACACGCGTCCGGTCACGTTGGGCAAATCGGCATACGCTGCGTCCGTGGGGCCTGCCGAACGTTGCCATTGAACGCGAATGGCATCGAGATGCCCAGGTCCGCGCCGGCCGATCGTGGGCAGCGATGGCGCGCTGATCCGCGTTTGAATCCGTGCCCGCACGCGATACGTGACGGCGTTGGCCGTGCCCGCGGTGGGGTGGGTCGGCAGCTCGAGGCGTACGAGCGAACGCGGATCGTCGGGAGTGACGAGCGGTGCCGGAAACACCACCGGGACCCGTGGGGCGGCTTGGTCCTCGTAGGAAGTTTTGAGCCCGGGAACAACGATCCACGTGGCGCCGTCGTCTCGGCTCACGTCGTATCCGGTCAGCGTTCCAGTGCGTCCGCCTGCTGCTGCCGAGGACGGAGCGCTTGACTCGTTTCCGTAGAGGGCCTCAACCGTGTACGCGTACACGGCGGGGCCGCCACCTTCTGCAACAGGAACCCACGTGAGCAGCACAGTCTCCCGTGTGCCATCGCTCGCCGAGGCCTTCGGGGGCAGGAGTCCGGGCGCGGCAGCGGTTTTGTCTTCGTAGCTCGTGGTCGATACCGGGGTTTGGCCCAACGGCTTTCCGTCGCGCAAGATGCGATACCCCGTGAGCTCTCTCGCGTCGGCCGGGGCCTTCCAAGACAGGCGTACGTCCTCGGGCCGGTCCGTGGTCGCCGTGAGGTCGCGCACATGGTCACGCCGCGGCGACGGCGCATCTCGAACCCCCGCGTCGATCGCGGGAGATTGGGCGTCGGGACCATCGACCACGGGCGCGTTTGCAGCGCTTCCACAGTGAACGAGGAATGCGATGGCGAGTGCGGAGAGGAGGGTGGCGCGCGTGGTTGACGGAGAGATCATGGGGAC
>JAYUKI010000439.1:0-16323 GCA_043764595.1 Myxococcales bacterium
GCGGGCTTCGCGCAGCGTACACGGCGTTTGCCAGCGGCGAGCGACGCGCAGCGGCCCTCGTGGGTCTCGTTCAAAAGGAGGTCGCGGCCGCGGCCGACACGATCGACTACGTCGCGGCGACCGATGCCGACTCGCTCGTGGCGTTCGATCCCGAAGCGTCCGTGGGCGACCGCGCCCTCCTCGCGATCGCCTGCCGTGTCGGAAAAACTCGCCTCCTCGACAACGTCGTGCTTGGAGAGGATCCCATGACGAGCCTTTCCGGGAGCCATTCGTGAGCGGGGCGAATACGAAGACGCACCCTGGACGCTTCATCGTCATCGAAGGCATCGACGGCGCGGGCACCACCACCCAGACGGCCCTCCTGGTGGCCAAGCTTCGCGCCGCGGGCCACCTCACACGCGGCACCCGCGAGCCGAGCGACGGCCCCGTGGGCACGCTCATCCGTCAGGTGCTCGGTGGGCGCTTCGTGCTGCCCGGCGGGCGCGCGCCCGGCTGGGCCACGATGGCGCTTCTTTTTGCGGCCGACAGGCTCGATCACGTCGAAGCCGAGATCGAGCCGTTGCTCGAAAAAGGTGGCGTCGTGATCTCGGATCGCTACGACGCATCGAGCCTCGCTTACCAATCGGTCACCAGCGGCCGCGGGGCTCCGGAGGCCGTCGAGTGGATCCGGACGCTGAACCACCACGCGGTGAGGCCCGACGTGATCGTCGTCGTGGACGTCCCCGCGGACATGGCCGCCGTTCGGCGCGAAGCACGCGGAGAGGCCGCGCAGCTCTACGAACAAAACGAGATGCAGCAGCAGCTCGCCGCGTTTTACCGCGACCTCGCGGTGCACATGCCCAAGGACCGCGTGGTCGTGGTCGATGGCACCGGCACCGTCGAAGAGGTCCACGGGCGCGTGGCCTTTGCCATCGACGCCACGTGCGGGTTGCCGGAAATTTGACGCACTAGGCTCCCGCGAGGCATGAAACCAGGATGGCTCGAAAGACCCGCGTTCGAAAGACCCGCGCTCGAAAGACCTGGTCGGCGTTGGGGAGCTTCGCGGTCGCGTTCGCGGGCGCGTTCTCCCCGCTCGTGCTCGTGGCGTGCGGCGCAGGTGCCGAAGTGGGCCCCGAGGCCGCGTCGCCCAAGACGTCCGCTTCGGGTGCCGCGCGCGAAGCTCCAAAACCGAAGACCAAGGTCACGCAGCTTCGTCGTCCGGGCGTGCGGGAGACCGTACGTGGCGGCATCGGGCGATTCCTGCAAGACGTGACGGTGGACGACACACCGGCGTTTCGGAACGGGAAATTCCTGGGCTTTCGCGTGGTGGAGCTCCGTGGGGATCTCGATGCCTGCGACCTACGAGCGGGCGACGTGGTGATCCGTGTGAACGGACAGTCGGTGGAACATCCGGAAGAGGCGCTCGTCGTGTTCCAATCGCTCTCGAACGCAAAAGAGCTCGTGGTCGACTACGAACGCGACGGCGCCCCCCAGAAGCTCCGTCTGCCGATCGTCGACGAAACCAAATAGAAGGCTGGCTAGGCTCCCGTGAGGAGTCGCGCTAGCGCGATGCGGTCGTTGTCGATCGTGCCCGTTGGGCCTTGGTTGGGCGAAAAACGCAGCATGAGCGAGCCATCGGGGAGCTCCCGAAGGTGCGAGGGGTCGACGTGTCCGTGCACGAGCCCCTCGGCGTGAAGGGCCGCGAGTGCGTCGCGGAGGCGTGCGCCATCCTCCGGACCGAGAGGTCGTGAGACACGCGGTGCGTCCGGGTTTCCAAGCCAAATCGTCCCGCCTTCGCGGTCCACGCGGAGAACGGGCTGCAGCATCGGATGCTCGAGGCGCGCGAGGATCTTGGCGCGTCCGAGGGTCACGGGATCGAGCGGAACGCACTCGACCGGTCGCGACGTCCAAGTGTCGACGAGAATGCCGTCGAGGCGCGCTTCGAGGCGCGACGAGCCTCGAAGGTCCGGCCTTGGAAACTCCGACGCCTTCTTCAGGGGCGTTCGCTCGATGGTGCTCGGCCATTTCAGCGCCGTGAGCTCGCGGCGTGCAGCAAAGGCATCTGCGGGTCGCTTTTCGTGATCGGACGCGAGCAAACGAAGCACCACGGCGTCGTGACGAATGTCGAGATCGCGATGCACGCCGCTCGGCCGAGCGCGGTACGTGGCGTTGGGCTGCGTCGTGCTGGGGGGAGCTTCGTCGTCCGTACCAAAGGCAGGACGTTCGCCCGTGAGCATTTCCCACAGGATGGCCCCGACCCCGTAGAGGTCGCTCTTGACCGTCGCGGGACGTCCTTCGCGTTGCTCGGGGCTCATGTACGCGAGCGTCCCGATGAGCCCCGCCGTGGCCGTGGCCGAGAGATCTCCGAGATGGGCCGCGCCGAAGTCGCCGAGCCGTGTGACGCCCGCGTCGTCGAAGAGCACGTTCGCGGGCTTCACGTCGCGATGGAGCACTCCGACGCGATGCGCTTCCCCGAGCGCCGAGAGAACGGCCACGGCAATCTCGACGGCGCGCGCGGGCGCGATGGGCTCCTTTCGAAGCATGTCGTCGAGTGTGCCGCCCGTCATCCACGCGAGCACGAGGGCCGGTCCCTCGGGGAGGTAGTCGCGGAGCGGGAGCACGTTCGGATGGTCCAACGCGCCGAGCACACGGACCTCGCGTTCGAAGCGCGCGAGCGCGTCGCGTCCGGCTCCGCGGGCGTCGTAGCCTGCGAAAATTTTCACCGCGACGTGCTCGGTGCGGACCGTGTCCACGCACTCGACGACCCGCGCCGAGGGCGAGCTCGCGACCTCACGGAGGACCTCGTAGCGTCCAAAAAGACGAGCCTTTACGGCCGTTTGCGGGCGTTCTTCGTCGGTCGTGACGTCGGCGGGTCCTCCGAGCCGATCGAGCTCGTGTTTCGCTTCGGCCTCGGCTTGCGAATACCCGAGCTCGCGAAGACCGCGCACGAGCCACGTGAGCGCGAGGCGTCGCTCTTTGGATTGCGGCGGCACTTTTTGGAGCGCGCGGGTCGCGTGATCGGGCTTGCCGTACCGCAAGAGCAGCGCGCCGTAGGCCACGTGAAGCGCGTAGCGATCGGGGCTTCGTCGCATGGCCCCTTCGAGTACCTTCGCCGCCGCGACGACGTCTTGGCAGCCCTCGAGGAGGCGAGCTGCACGGATCGCATCGCCGGCTTTGTCGAACGCGCGCGCGGCGTCTCTGGCTTTGCCAGCGGCTTCGTAGAGGCGCGCCGCCCACACCGCATGTCCACGGGTCTCGAGGGTGAGCGCGACACGCTCACGCAAGGCCCCGTGGCCTTCGAGCGCTGCCAGGGCTTCTTCAGCGAGGCCCTGATCCCCGGCTTCCGCGGCGAACGACATCGCCGTGGCGGGATCCCCGGCCAGCAAGGCCTCCCGCGCCGCTGGACCGAACGCACAGGCGCGCTCGTAGAGCCTCTTTGCCGAGTCGTGGTCGCCTTGTTGGCTCGCGAGAGCGGCCGCTTCGAGGAGGCGCTCCGAGCGTTCGAGCGCGGCGACCTCAGGGCTCAACCGCCGCCCCCGACTCCCGCGCTTTCCATGTCTTCGTCTTCTTCGTGGACGTGCGCCGGATCGGAAGGTGTCTCGGGAGTGCCCGATTGGGAGGCGTGCGAGGCGAGGTAGGCGCGGGCGCGCGCGGCCAGTGCCGCATCCACGTCGGGCAGGAGCGTGAAGCCCGGCATGGGTCGCTCGCCGCGCGCGAGAGCGGAAGAGTCGGCCTTGTTGGCCACGTCGCCGAGCACTCCGAAGAGGCGACTCTTCCGGCCGGGGCCACTCGTATCGACCCAAAAGTAGCTGTGCTCCCGAACGTCGACGTGAACGAAACCGCTCACCGGATATACGCCAACCCCGGAAAATCCCGCTTCACGAGCGAACTTGGCCACGTCCTCGTCCGAAGCACCGGGCACCACCATGTCCATCGCGCGGCCACGACCGTGGTTCGAGTGGGTTCCGGCCTTGGGCGTGCGGTAGCCCGACACGACGCGGATCTCGGGGGCCGAGAAGTTCTTCGCGATGCGGTAGACCGAGTCGAGCAGCCGAGGCTCGACGGGGTGCTCATTTCCCGTGCGTGGATCGCGGAGAAGCTGCGCGGCGTGGTCCAGATCGGACGCCGAAAATCCGCCACGATCCGTGAGCGGCGTGAGCTCGACGCGCTCGTTCGTGTTGAGCGCGAACAGGATCAACTTGGGTCGGCCGTGCTCGTCCAAGGGAGCTGCTTGACCCGGAGCCTTGGTGTGCCACGCACGAACGCTGTTCGCGTACCCTTTTGGGATGGGCGGTGGCGGCTTTGGCTTCTGGACTTTGGCGGCCTTTCCGTGCGGCGCCGCGGCATGAGGCGCTTGAGGAGCGGGATGCGCGGGAGCCGCAGGCTTCGGGGCTACAGGCGGTTTCGCGTTGGGAGCGGCCGGCGCGTCCGGAGCGAGCGACACGCAGACCGCAATCAAGCCGAAGAGCCCAATCCGTCTCGCAGACGCCGGATCTCCAGAAGGGAAGCGAAACGAGCCGATCATCCCGAGTACGCCCGAGCTCAGGGACGCGTCCCGCGTCCGCTGCGCGTGAAGGCGATGGTGCGTGAGGTGTCGAAGCGGATTTCGCCTTCGTCGCGGTCGCGGCGGGCCTTTGGAGTGGAGAAGTCCAAGTGGAAGCGCTCGCGGTGAATGCGGTGAACCACGACGGTTCCCTCGTCCACGGCGATGGGAACGATCGCGCGTCCCGTATCCGGGAAGGTGCAGCGCGACATAGGCCGCGAGGGATCGGTTCCCCGGACCTCGAAGAGGACGAGGTCTTCCAAATCGGCGATGCGGTCGGAGCGATCCAAGCGTTCGGGCGTGAGCCACGTGACCTCGATCGGGCCCTGAGACGCCGAGAAGTCTTTGGGATCCTGGCCCGCAAAGCGGAGATTCGCGACATCGGCGGGCGCGGCCACTTGAGCCACGAACCCGACCGACTCAGGGTCGTTCGGTGCCCCAGCAGCCCTCACCGAAGCGCGCGCCGCGCCCGAGGCGGGGAGGCCAGCGAGGCCAGGGAGGCCAGGGAGGCCAGCCTCGCCGATGCGTGCATTGTACATCACGCCGGAGAGCACACCGGCCGGGTCGGGCACGTGCCGGGCCACGAGCGGAGTCTTGATGCCATCGCCAAGGTCGAGTGCGACTTGGCCGAGATCGAGCAGCTCGAGGTTTCGATTGCCGCCGGCGGCAACGGCTGCAACGGGCGCGGCGGGGACCGAAGCGGAGCGCGAGCCCGTCGTACAGGTGCCAAGGGCCCCCTTCGCGGTCGAGAGGTCGTCCGCGAATCCCGCGAGACGAAGCGCGGGCTCGTCGAGCGAGCCGATGCCCCCGACGCGAACTACACGCGCGACGACTTCTGCTTTGGCGGAGTCGGACGTGCGCTCGATGGTGACCAACGCAGCGTGGGTGGAGCTGGTATCCGAAATGCCGTCGGCGTCCGCGCCATCGGCGACGGCCGCGAACGAACAGCCCGTGGTGGCCAGCACCGTTCCGCTCACGGCAAGCGCCGTGAACGCCGTGAACGCCGCGGATGTTAACCGCGGGATGGACATGCGAATGGACAAGCCCGAGAAAGACCGGCGGGGGGAGCTCGGGGGGTGTCGCTCGGGAGAACGCATGCTCTTTGAGAGCCTAGACAATGCCGTCCCTCGGGGCAAGGCGGAAGGCTCCTTTGCGAAGGCCAGGAAGCAGTGCGTCAAGAACGGCGGCGGACGCGGCCCGGTGGTGAGCAAGCCATTCCTCGCGTCCGCCCGCCCCTACCGTGTTGCTGATGCCGAAAACCGCAGCAAAAGGCACTCCGCGATCTTCCGCGGCCCGCGCGACCGAAAACGCCTCGAGGTGCTCGAGGGCGGCCCCCGTCGTGCGCTCGAGGGCCGCCGCGGCGAGGTCGCAGGTGGTGATCGCGAGGGTGGTGGCCACGATGACGCGCGGAAGCGCCGGCACGAGGGCTTCGGTGAGGGCCTCGTGGCCCGGACGTCGGACGGCCATCGGCGGCAGTAGGGCGCCGTGCCCCAGGGCGACCGAAGCGTCGGCGAGAAACGTCGCGCCGAGGGCGACGACGTCGAGCGGACGAAGCTTCGAGCCCGGAAACGCACCGGCCGTCCCAACGAACACAATGGCGCGCGCGGACGTCTCGGCGAGCGCACGCGCTGTCCCGAGGGCCGCGTCGACCACGCCGATGCCCACCGCTCGGGCGACGACATCCGGCGGCAAGTGCTCGTAAAAGGGAGCTATTTCGGGCTCGAAAGCCCCAACCAAGAGGAGCGATGGAACCACGGTTCACTCCCTCCTTGCCACGGCCGACGAGCGAATGCCCGCCTGCGTCTCGGCCGCTTCGACCTCCGCGTACGCCAGTGCAATTTCGGCCGCGGCCCCGTCGCAAATTCGGAAGAGCTTGGCGTGGGCCTCGCTCGGAGACGTGTCGGCGGCCTCGACCACGCGCACGCGAATTTCCGGATCGACGCGCGCGAGAAGGCGACCCGCGGCGAGACGCAATGCGATGGGAGAGTCGATGTCGTCGAGGGCGGTTCGAAGGTCCTCGCGGTCGATGGCAGAGCCGCGATACCCCGGTGTGGCCAAGAGGGAAGCCACGCCGTCGAGGCGCCGAATCCAGGCCTCGACCGGCTCGCTTCCGGGCATGAGCATGGACAGACGCTCTTCGACCTCGGCACGCCGCGCCACGTCCCCCAGGGCACGACGGCGACTTGCTTCGACGTGGCTCGCGAGGACGGCGCACTCGTCCGCGGGGAGGAGAGTCTTCGTGTGAATGGGGCGCCCGAAATCGGGCTCGACGATGAGTGTTCCGCCCTGGTGGAGGACACGCCGGATCGCCGAGTATGCCAACGGACGGAACCCTTGCGGAGTCGGGAAATAGGCGGCTTCGGGGCGCAGCGCGATGCGACGCATCTTCGTCGCGTTCGGGTGCAAGTACTTGATGAGCGAGAGCAGGAAGCTCGGGATCCCGAGGTAGATCGTCAGCGCGGCGAACACGAATGAGAAGCTCTCGGCCCTCCCGGCCAATTGCGCCAGGAGAAAGAAAAAGGTCGCCGTGGACAGCATCAAAGCGGCGACGGCAAAGACGCGGCCCGTGCGCACGTTCACGGGCACCTCGGTCGGGAAATGGGTCTCCCCGACGCCCTCGCGCGAGATGCCCAAGGCCGCGCGAACGCGCTCGGCGTCCGCAGGGTCGTCAAAAAGAAAAGACACGGGCGGGCGGCCCGCGTGCTGCTTTTTTCCAAGCACCATGGTGAGCGCCACCTTCCCGTCGTGGTGGCACGTCGTCGCGCCGCTCACGTCGCTCGGTCGAATCCGAAAGCTGCCGAGCCCCCGCCGGACACGCACTTCGCCAGGACGCACCTCCACCTCCACGACCCGCGAAGCGAAGCGAAACGGATCGGTCACCGCCAGGCACAGAAGAATGAAGCCGACGCACGCCATTGTGGCGATCGGTACGCCGATGGAGCCCGACGGGAGAAACACCGCGGCCGAGAGCGCTCCGACCAGACACACGACGCCCGCGAGCGCCGTCCGTGCGGGCAGACTTCGGGGTCCCTCCCTGTCGTGTACGAGGACGCGCATCGGAGACGAGCGTAGCCGATTCGCAGCACGGAGGGCCCGCGCCAGCGCACCTCTGGCACGGAAAGCACTTGAATCTGCTCGAGGTTGGCCGACGGCGCTACCGGACGGGATAGATGGGGCAAAGCCGACTCGCCGAAGTCGACGGCGTTCCACCGGCTTCGTGCGCTAGCGTCACGATCATGCAAACGATTTCGGTCGTCTCGCTGAACCTGTGGAATCGCTTCGGGCCGTGGGAAGCTCGGCGCGAAGCGCTGCGTGTAGGCCTCGACGCCCTAGAGCCGGACCTTGTCGGAGTGCAAGAGCTCGTGGTGGCTCCCGGATTCGACCAAGGCTCGGAGCTGTGCCGCGGCGCGTACCACGTCGCGTTTTCGCCTGCGCACCGCGCCGAGGACGTCGAAATTGGCAACGGCCTCTTTTCGAGGTTCCCCATTCTCAGCCACGAGACCGTGGTGCTACCGAGTGGAGAGGGCAACGACGGGCACGACCGCCGTGTCTTGCTCGCGGCGCGTGTGGCAACGCCTTGGGGGGAGCTTCCGTTCTTCTGCACGCACCTCTCGTGGAGGCTCGATCAAGGTCACGTGCGCACCAAACAAGTCCGCGCCATCGCGGACTTCGTCGAGAGCTACGCGCCCTCGCGCGAGGGTCTTTCGCCCATCTTGGTGGGCGATTTCAATGCCGAGCCCGACTCCGACGAGATTCGTTTCTTGAAGGGACTCACGGGCTTGGGTGGGCGATGCGTCTTCTTCCAAGATGCCTTCGGAACCCGAGGCCACGGCGACGGCACGACCTACTCGACGCGAAACCCGTTCGCCGAGCCGATGCGCGAGCCGGATCGCCGCATCGACTATGTGTTCGTGCGTGGACACGACGATCCCTCGCGCCACGGAGACGTGCTCACGTCACGCGTGTGCTTCGACGAGCCCCACGAAGGCACCTTCCCGACGGACCACTTCGGCGTGCAGGCGACGATTCGCGTTCGCTAGCGACCCAAGTCGCTCAGAATAGCGGTTTCACGCAGAACGCCGGGAGCGGATAGCAGCACCCCCGACAGGTCGCATCGCAGGGAGGGGTGTCCCCATTTCCGATCTGAACGACGCCCTTCGCGAGGTCGAGGGAGCTCGTGCACTGGGCCGGGCCGGTCGTGCTCGAGTCGGGGGGCGGAGGGGGCGGCGGCGTGGCGTCACGGCTCGCATCCACGGGTACGGCCGCGTCGTTGGGCGCCGTGGCCGAGTCGGGTTGGCTCGTCGCGGCATCTTTGGGCGTCGGCCTCGACGTGTCCGCGCTTGCATCGACCGTGGGCTGGCCGGTGATGTCCTCGTCGTCTTCAGCGGTCGGAGCGGCCCGAGCACAGGCCATGAGCGCCAATCCGGCCACGACGAACCCCATCCCCAACCACTTTGGCGACTTCATGTGAGTGCGAATCTTATGTCAGAACTTCAAAGCCTAGCAACGAATGGACCAACGCTTTTGTCGCAGGCACACCTACCTCGGCCCCCCGGTGCGGCGGCAACGTTTCTCCGACGACGCTCTTTCTTCCCCGGTAGGCTCGACGGGTGCGTTCCCAAGGCCCCTTCGCAGGCCTCTTTTTCTCGGCTCTGCTCCTCTCCCTGACGAGCGCTTCGGTGGGCCAAGCGGCTTCGCCCAAGCCTTCATCCACCCGCGTCGGGTACTCGCCGTATGAGCAGTCCACGATCGAGGCGTCTCTTCGGAAGACCGGGCTCTCGCCCGAGGTGGCTCCCGAAGGGAAGATCGTCGAGTCAATCGAGGTGGTGCGCCTCGAGGTGATCGAGGATCGGGATCCCCTTCCTGGATTTTTCAACGCGTTCCACGCCACGTCGAAGGACTACGTCATCCGCCGAGAGTCCTTGCTAAAGCCCGGCGATCCGTTCGTCCAGGTGGTGGCGGACGAAACAGAGCGAAACCTCCGAAGCCTTTTCCAGCTCTCGCTCGTCATCGTCGTCCCCGTCAAAGGCTCGGACGACCAGCACGTGCGTGTCATGATGATCACGAAGGACGTGTGGAGCCTTCGTCTCTCGTGGGACCTCGGCGTCACCTCCGGCGGGCTCGAGAAATTCACGCTGGTGCCGCAAGAAACGAACGTGGGCGGCTTCCACCACACGGGACGCACCCAGTTCACCTACCAACCCGAGAGCCTCACATTCGGTGCAGGCTACAAGATTCCGCGCTTCGGAACGTCGTGGGTAGGCGCCTCCACCGACTTCGGAGCAACGGTGAACCGGCGGAGCGGCGAGCTCGAAGGCGGCGTCGTGAAAGCCACGATCGCGCAGCCTCTCTATTCGACCCGCACGCCCTGGGCATGGGGCGTCTCGGGCGGTGGATCCACGGGATTCACGCGCAGGTACTCCAACGCGACGCTCTTCGTCGACCCTCGCACCAAGGTGCCGTTCGAGTACCGCACGACCTCCGCGAGCCTGACTGCTTCGCTCGTGCGCAGCTTCGGCTGGCAGTACAAATTCGACGTTTCGTTCGGTCTGGGCGTCACCCACACACGAAACGAGAGCCCGCAGGATCCAAGGCTCGATCCGGCGAAAGTGGCCGAGTTCGTTCAAAGGAACGTGCCGATCGGCGAAACGCGCCTCGGCCCCTTCGTCAACCTCCACACGTACACGACGAACTTCGTCACCATCACCGACTTCGGCACGCTCGGCCTTCAAGAAGACTACCGCCTCGGCCACGATCTCTACGTCGCACCGGTGACGGTTCTACCGGGGTCCACACGCACGCTCACCGGATGGTCGGCGGGGGCGCAATACACGTGGGCCCTCCGCGACGGCCTCGTTCGAGCGTTCAGCGAATCGTTCGGGGAGCTGCAGCTCGAAGGCGGGGACGGCAAAACGCGGCTCACCGACGCCTCGGTGAGTGGTGGGCTCCACGTGGTCACGCCACGCCTGAAAATCGGGCGCCTCGTGTTCACGGCGACCGCGTCGAACCGCTACGAAAACTACCTGAACAGCTTGGTCTTTTTGGGAGGTGAAGGGCGCCTTCGAGGCTATCCAACGAGCTATTTCGCAGGGAAAGACTCGGTGGTCGCAAACTTCGAGTTTCGCTCGCGCCCCGTCGAGATCCTCTCGTGCCAGGTGGGCGGAGTGCTTTTTTACGACGTGGGCGACGCCATGACGGGCTTCGACAAGCTTCGCGTGAAGCAGTCGCTCGGCGCCGGTCTCCGGGTCCTTCTCCCGCAGTTCAACCGCTCCGTGTTTCGCGCCGACATCGGCTTCCCCATGGACCGAGGGCCTTTCGGAGGGCGAAGCGCCCCCATCGACCTGCTAAACTTCTATGTCGCGTTCGAACAGGCCTTCGGTTTCGGCGGCATTTGAGGGCGAGCGCCGCCCAGAGGCAAAATGCCCCTCGAAACCGGTGGTTTGGGCCCCTCTCGGAACGCTCGTAAAAATCTGATATCTTGCCCGGGCAGTGCTCCCTTCGGATGACCAAAAGCGATCGCCCGTAGCGCCTGGGGACCTCATCGGCGGGAAATACCTCGTCGAGCAAGTCCTCGGGGCCGGTGGCATGGGTGTGGTCGTGGCCGCCACGCACACCCAGCTCGAGCAGCGCGTGGCCCTGAAGTTCGTCCTCCCGCACATGCTCTCGGGAAACGTCTCGGTCGAGCGTTTTTTGCGCGAGGCGCGCTCTACCGTGAAGCTCACGAACGAGCACATCACGCGCGTGTACGACGTCGGAACCCTCGACAGCGGCGCTCCGTACATCGTCATGGAGCTGCTCGACGGCTCGGACCTCGCCCAGCTCCGACGTCGCGTCGGCAAGCTCACGGTGCCGGACGCCGTCGAGTACGTGCTGCAAGCCTGCGAAGGCCTCGTCGAGGCCCACGCCACGGGCATCGTGCACCGCGATCTCAAGCCCCAGAACCTCTTCGTTACCCGGCGCATGAATGGCGCTCCACTCGTCAAAATCCTCGATTTTGGCATCTCCAAGGCCACGGGCGCCGCCGCCGTCGGCCAGATGAACCTGACCGACTCGGCCACCGTGCTGGGCTCGCCCCTCTACATGTCGCCCGAGCAAATGCGCTCGGCACGCAACGTCGACGCGCGCAGCGACATTTGGGCCCTCGGCGTCATTTTGTACGAGCTCCTGGTCGGCAAGGTCCCGTTCGACGGCGAGACCGTGACCGAGCTTTGTTTGAAGGTCGTGATCGAAAAAGAGACGCCCGTCAGCGAGCTCCGCGAGGATCTTCCACCCGGCCTCTCCGAGGTCGTGCATCGCTGCCTGGCGAAAGAACCAAACGACCGCTACGCGAGCGTCGCCGCGCTGGCCGATGCCCTCGAGCCGTACTCCCGAAGCGCCGAAAAGGGAGGCCAGCTCCGCGCGTGGCGCAGCTTCTCGGACACCGCGGACGCTTCGTCCTCTGGCGATTTCGGACAGGCCCGCGAAGCCGTCGCCTTGGCCGAATCGAACCGCACGAGCGTCCCCGACCGCGCCCAGCTCGAGAAGGAAAGTACCCAGAATACTTGGGGAAACACCCAAAGCAGCACCCGGCGTCGCACCTACGCCACCTACGCCGGGGTGGCAGGTGCGGCGGTGCTTGCCCTCGCCGTCGTCGGCATTGGGCTGCGCCTCGCCCTCGGTCCTTTTGGGGCAACGCCCGAGCCTGTCGCGGCCAGCGCGTCCCTCGCGAGCGCGAGTGCCCAAAGCCCAACACCTCCGCCCAGCGCAGCTCCGTCCTCGACAGACGCCGTCGCTCCCACGACGACCGCCGTCCCATCTGCGAGCGCCCCCGTGCTTCCAGCCTCGTCGGTGAAGAAGCCCGGACCACAGCCTTCGGTTTCACCCAAGGCGAGCACCGAAAAGCCCGCGTCCGCGCCTCCCACGGCACCGACGCCACCGCCAACTACGTCCGCAAGCACCAAGGTCAACGGCGCGCCCATCATTCGCTGACGCCCATCATTCGCCGGCGCAGGGCGAACGATGGGCGGCTTATGCCGAAGAGGCTCTCACTTGGGCGTCGGCGCGGCGCACGCGACCGGCTTCATCGCCGCCACGTCCGCGCCCTCGACGACACTCTTGGCCTGCGCGATCAGGTCACGCATCGGGGTGGAATCGAAGCGCGTGACGCTGGTCTCTTTGCGTGGGGATTCGCGGGGCCCCTTGCGGTGCGACTGGATGCCGACGAGGTGGCCCGCGTCGATCACCGGGCCGCCCAGATCGCTCGGACAGAGACCGCGATCGAGCACGATCTCCGGGCCCGAGCGGTCGATGACGTGGGCACGCTTCACGCCCTTCGAGCCCTCGCACTTGTCGAAGCCGAGGGTCTCCACGGTGGCCCCTGGACCGGGCGCGCTGGAGAGGACGAGAGGCTCGATCCAAGCCGCTGGCTCGGCCAACACGACGAGGGCTACGTCGAAGTCGCGGCGCTCGCAGCCGGGGACGAGCACATGGGAACCTGAGCGCTGGGTCCACGTGAGCGAGCTCGACGGGAGCTCCACACGCACGTCTCTTTTCTCGAGCGAATGCACTCCTTGGGCTTGGCGCAAGCACCGACGCGACGTCGCTACGACGCTCGGACCGAGGGCGACTCCGGCGCATGCCGTATCGCCCACGTGGATGTGCACCATCGCACGCTCTTCTTTCGTGTCCACGAGAGGGTGGTCGGGCTCGGCGCCGTTCGACTCGTCTGAATCGTCTGCCTGCGGCGACGTGTGCGCGACCGCGTGCGTTCCCGAGAGACCTGGCCGTTCGTTGTTCACGAAGCCAACGTGGCCGCACGCCACGAGCAGCAGAGCGAAGCTCGACGCGACGACGAAAGGAGCTTTTTTCACTCGTTCACTCTACCTGCATTTTCGAGCTCGGGCTCGCGTTCGCCAAAAGCCAAGGCCTTTCGGGACCGGCGGCAGAGGCGGCGGCTCTCCGAAGGCGCCGTCTCGGTCCGGTCGACCAGGAGAGGATCGGCGCAAAGAGGCTTACATATTTCGAGCAGCCGCATAAGCTCACGTCCCGTGAAACCGTGGATGATTTGCGGCCTCATGTGCATGGGCCTCGCGGCGAGCTCGAACGCGCTCGCGGGGGCGCCGGAAGAGGCGGACGCGCTCATTTCCCAGGGCATCGCCCTTCGTGAGCAGGGAAAAGACGACCAAGCGCTCGACCTCTTCCGCAGAGCCGAAGCGAAATCGAAATCGCCACGTTCGACGGCCCAAATCGCCCTCGCCGAGCAAGCCCTCGGCATGTGGGTGCTCGCCGATGCGCATTTGTCCGCCGCGCTCGAAGCCAAGAACGACACGTGGATCGAAAAAAACCGCGCCGCGCTCGAGGGAGCGCTCGGGACGATCCAAAGGCACGTGGGCGCCCTCGAGGTCCGCGTCAACGTGGCCCAAGCCGAGGTCTACGTCGACGGGGCGCTCGTGGGCACGCTGCCACGTTCGACCCCCATCCGAGTGGAGACGGGCCCACGTCAGGTCGAAGTGCGCGCCGTCGGCTACTACCCCGTATCGCGCTCGGTCTCCGTCTCGGTCGAGGGCATGGCCCGCGAGACGTTCTCCCTCGCCAAGCTCCCACCCGACGCTCCGAAAGAAAGCGGGCGCGGAACCGACAAGGGAAACACGGTGAACGTCATCGCCGAGCCGACCAATATTCCTCGAACGGCCGGCTGGGTCCTTGTCGGAACCGGAGCCGCCGCTGCAGCTTTTGGTGGCGTCTCGTTCCTGGTTCGTGAGCTCCAGACCGGCCGCTACAACGATCGTCAAGACTGCCCCGGAGTGAACAAGCCGAATCAACCGGCGGTCTGCCAAGAGATCTTGGACGCCGAGACCACGTGGCGCACGGTCGGTTTGGCATCGTTCATCGGGGCGGGAGTGCTCGGGGTGGCCGGCCTGTCCCTCGTGCTCTTTTCGCCGAGCACGAAACCGAACGCCACGAAGGTGTCCGCATCGTGCGTCCCCACCGTCGGCACTCTCGGCTGGTCCTGCGGCGGCACTTTTTAGTCGAATTTCACGAAAGCCGTGGCCCACATCCGCGCCATGCCCGAAGCCCATTCTCCGGAGCGGCGCAACGATACGGACCTTTACCCAAGCCTTTCGAAGGCATAGGCCCCACCGACTGCGAAAAGGACGAGGATCCCTTCGTTCCCAAAAGGAGCGCAACTGGAGCCTTGCAGCTCGACATGACCACGTGGCCGAGACCCAGGCTGCGCGTGGCCGAGGGGAATGCTAGGCTGCGCACGCCATGTCCTTCCGCACCTCGCATGCTCTGGGCGCCCTCGGGATTCTTTGCCTCACGGCCGCTGCCTGCGGAAGCCGCGGCCCACTCGACGGTTCGGAAGCGATCGACTCGCTCGACGCAGCTCCTCCGCCTCCCGTTCCTACGACGACGGGCACCCTCTCGGACGCGTCGACGAAGCCTCCGGGGCCCGACCTTCCGCCCATCGTCGACTGCGGAATCTGCCTCGTAGGCGAGTGCGGTCAGCCCATTCTTTCGTGCCTCACGAATGCTCCGTGCCAGCAGGCCTTCCAGTGCGTAATCACGAAGTGCGGCGCCGGCCTCGACACGAAGTGCATTCTCGGATGTGCCCAGAGCTCTCCCCAAGGAGCCCTCCAGCTCCTGAGCATCTTCCAGTGCGTGACTGGCAAGTGCGGGGAAGATTGCACCGACATCCTGTCTCAGCTCGGCGGAGGCCTGCCTGGGGGCGGCGGCGGCGGCGGTGGTGGCGGCGGACCTCCCCCGCCCGTGCCGCGCGACGCGGGTCCTCCGAAGGCTCTTCCAGGCGCGCCCGAGGGGCAAAAAGGCCGCATCGCGCTCGAGCGTGCGTTCTCGGCGTGGCCCGAGCTTTTCACTCCGGCGCGCTGAGCACCGGGACAAATCACGCCACTTTTGGCGCGATTCGTCCGCAAAAAAACGCGCCACTCGGCGGCGATTGGCGAACCGCGCGGCGCATCGCGAGTAGAATCGGGCGGCCGAAAGCCCTCTTCCACGAGACTCGTCCATGACCCTTCGAATCGCTTTGGTCTCTGCAGCTCTCGGTGCTTCTCTTCTGGTGACGGCCGTTGCATCCGCCGATCCGACCGTGAAGGAGCTCGCGCAAGCGAAGGACCTGTTCACGAAAGGCCGCGCCGACGAGCTGGCGGCCCAATACGCCCAAGGCCTCCAGAAGTTCGAGGCCGTCGAGAAGATCAAATCGCGAAGCGCAGTGGTGTTCCACATCGCGTTCTGCAAGGAAAAACTCGGCCGTTTGCTCGAAGCTGCCGACGACTACGACCGCGCGAAAGCGATGGCGAAGGCCGAGGGAAAACCCGACGTCTTGCGTGAGGTCGAAGCGCGATCCACCGCGCTTGGTCAGCGGCTCCCGAAGCTCGTGGTGGTCGTCCCGGCAGGTACGGCAGACGTGAAGGTGCTCGTGGACGAGCGACCCCTCGCGGAAAGCGACTGGGGAGTCGAAAAGCGCGTCGCGCCGGGCTCGCACAAGGTCGAAGCCACCGCACCGAACGTGCCGCCGTTCCGTGCGAACGTGGAGACTCCCGAGCGCAGCACGCAAGAGATCAAGATCGTCTTCCAGGCGCCGAACCCAAGCCCCGTTGCGGTGGCGGTGGTGCCCGCTCCGGTGCCCGCCGGAACGACACAGCCGCCCTCGTCGAGCGAGCCCACCAAGCCCTCCACGGATCTGTCGAGCGTCACCCCGCCTCCGGACCGCGGGCCGCAGAAACATGCAAACTACACCGGAGCAATCGTGGCCTCGGTGGCGGTCGGAGCGTTCGCGGGCCTCGGCCTCGTCTCGTTTCTCG
>JAYUKI010000440.1:0-1344 GCA_043764595.1 Myxococcales bacterium
CAACGTCACCGATTTCGTCGACCAAGAGGCTCACGATGCCATCCGCCGTCCGTACGACGACGTTCATCGGGAGATCGCCGTTCGTTCGCTCGGGCAAGCCGAGGCGAGCACGCATGTCGATCGCAGTGACAATCTGGCCACGCAAGTTGATGAGACCGCGTACGACCGAAGACGCGAGCGGCACTGCCGTCATCTCCTGGTAGCGAATGACCTCTTGGACATTGGTCACCTCGATTCCGAAGAGCAGCGTATCGAGCAAAAAGGTGCACAGTTGACGGGTGGCGTCCGTGGCATTCATTCTTTCGACGGAGCTCATGCTGCCCCCCGATCGAAGAAGCTCGGAGCCGTTCGGCGAATGACGCCGTGAACATCGAGAAGATCGGTGACCTTGCCTTGCACGACTGCAGCGCCAAGAACTCCGTCTCGTGCCGTCTGGTTTCGCACGGTAATCTTCTCCTCGACGACGTCGAGAATCTGCTCGACGACGAAACCGACACTTCGTCCATGCTCCGAGTAGACGATCACCTGGAGTGGGGTACCGTCATCCACGCGAGGCTCGTGCATCAGCTCGCGACGCAAGCCGATCAGAGGCAAAATGGCTCCTCGGTATTGGACGACGTCGCGACCAGCGGCTTGCTCGACCTTGTCGGCCGCGATCTCTTCGAGCCTCGCGACCATCGAGAGCGGAGTGGCCATTCGCGCGTTACCGACGCGAAAGAGAAGCAGTGCTTCGCGCGTATCGGTCTCGTGCTGGGTTTGGGTATTCTTCGCGACTGCCCGCTCACGCGATGCAGAGACGACGTTGGCGCGCTGGGCGATTCCCAAGACGTCGAGAATGAGGGCAACGCGGCCGTCCCCCATGATGGTCGCTCCGGCGAAAGCCGATATGCTCTTCAATTCCTTTCCGAGCGGCTTCACGACGATTTCCTCGGTATCGAGGATTCCGTCCACCACGAGCCCGAACTGGCGGTCGTCGGCCTGAAGTACGACGATGTTGATGACTTCGGTTTCGGGGGGTGCGCTCTTGAGCTCGAGGGCACGGCTCAGGAAGACGAGTGGCAACAAATGCCCGCGCAACCGGTAAACCGTCGTGCCGTGGAGTCGCTCGATGCCACGCCTCGCCTGGGCACCTTCGAGACGAACGAGCTCGAGGAGGTTGACCTGCGGAATCGCGAATCGGTTTATCGTCTCCGGAGCACCTTCCTGCTCGACCGAGCCACAAGTCACGATGAGTGCCGGAATGATAGCGAGAGTGAGCGGAATCTTGATTTTGAGTGTGGTGCCGTGACCGAAGCGCGAGCTGATGTCGACGGTCCCACCAATCTTCTCGATGTTCGTCTTGAC
>JAYUKI010000441.1:0-4471 GCA_043764595.1 Myxococcales bacterium
GGCGTGTGAAACGCCTCCGGCGGCGATGCCTCCGCCTCCTCCGCCTCCAGTGCCTAGCGCCATTCCGGAGCCCGCCCCGCAAGGGAAAGTGGTGGAGGGCGCTTCGGGCGTGGACCTTGCGGCCATCGACAAATCGGTGAGCGCTTGCGACGACTTCTTCTCGTACGCGTGCAATGGCTGGGTCAAAGCCCATCCCATTCCGGCCGAGGAAACCAGCTGGATGCGCAGCTTCAGCGTGATGCGCGAGGAGAACGAAAAGACCCTCCACGAGATCCTCGAGGGGTACGCCAAAGGCGAAGGAAAGAGCGACCCGTATGCCTCGGTCCTCGGCGACTTCTACGGAAGCTGCATGGACGAAGCGGGCATCGAGAAGGCGGGGAAAAAGCCTCTCGAGGCGGACCTCAAGCTCGTGGCCAATGCGAAAGACGCAAAGAGCCTATCGAAAGTCATTGGGCAGCTCCACAAGACCGGCACCGTGGTCTTTTTCGACTACGGCCCCGAGCAAGACTTCAAAGACGCGAGCCGGGTCATCTTTGCCGTGCACCAGGCGGGCCTCGGCATGCCAGAACGCGAGTACTACCTGAAGCCCGACAAGAAGTCGGAAGACCTTCGTGCAGAATACATAAAGTTCGTCACGAGCCTCTTCGAGCTCTCGGGCGATTCGAAGCCGAAAGCCAAAGAGAAGGCCGAGCAAGTCTTCGCCGTGGAAAAGGCCTTGGCCGAGGTCTCGTCGACCAAACAAGACCTTCGTGATCCGCAGAAGAACTACCACCTCACGAAAAAAGACGACCTCGCGAAGGCCGCGCCGAACGTCTCGTGGGAGCTCTATCTGACCGAGCTCGGCATGGAGAAGACTCCCGACTTCAACGTCGCCCAAGACGGATACTTCAAGGGGCTCTCGGCGCTGCTCGACGGCAAGAAGCTCGAGTTCGCCAAGATCCGCGCATACCTCACCTACCACATCATCCGAGACGCACTTCCCACGCTCCCCCAAAAGTTCGTGGATGCGGGCTTCGAGTGGAAGAAGGCCATCTCCGGCGCGAAGAGCCTGCCCCCGCGTTGGAAGCGCTGCGTGCGCGCGACCGACGCCGCGATGCCCGAGGCGCTGGCCCAACCGTTCGTGAAAAAGACCCTCGGCGCCGAGGGCAAAGACGCGGTGAAGAAGCTCATCTTGGCCATCGAAGAGGGCATGAAGGGCAACCTCGACACCCTCGCATGGATGGACGAGCCCACCCGCAAGATGGCTCTCGTCAAGCTCGCCAAGATCGCCAACAAGATTGCCTATCCGGACCATTGGCGTTCGTACGAAGGCCTGAAGTCGAGCCGCGCGAGCTACTTTGCCAGCGCAAAGGCCGCGGACGCCTTCGAGATCGCCCGCCAGCTCGGCAAAGTTGGCAAGCCCGTGGACCGCACGGAATGGCAAATGAGCCCCCCCACGATCAATGCCTACTACGAGCCGCTCTTGAACGAGATGGTCTTCCCGGCCGGCATCCTCCGCACTCCGTTTTATTCGAACAACGTGGCTGCACCGGCGAACTTCGGCGGCATCGGCATGGTCATGGGCCACGAGCTCACCCACGGATTCGACGACGAAGGTCGCCAATTCGACGCCGACGGAAACCTGAAGTCGTGGTGGACGCCCAAGGTCGACGAAGAGTTCGTGAAGCGCGCTTCGTGCGTCGAAAAGCAGTTCTCCGAATACACCGTGCTCGGCGACGTGCATGTGGACGGAAAGCTCACGCTCGGCGAAAATCTCGCGGACCTCGGCGGAGTGAAGCTTGCCCTCCTGGCGCTCGAGCACCAGATCGGCAAAAACGCGCGCCAAGCCTCGGGCGAGTACACCCCACGCCAGCAGTTCTTCTTGGGATTCGCGCAGGCCTGGTGCGGAAGCTACCGCGACGAGTCCATGCGCCTCTTGGTGGCCACGAACCCGCACTCGCCCCCGCAATACCGAGTGAACGGGCCACTCTCGAACACCACCGAGTTTGCCGAGGCCTTCCAGTGCAAGCCCGGCCAGAAGATGGTCAAGAAGGACCGCTGCGCCGTCTGGTGAGACGTGGAATGCCCGAGTGGGCGTGACGTAGGGATGCCGGTCGAAGGACCGAGCGCGAGAGGGTCGGCCCCAACGGTCGGCCCTCTCGGCTTTTCGAAGGGACGGTCCCCACGCGCGAGCACGACCGTGAAGCGACCTTCACGATCGGGACACATTTGCGGCTTTTGCCGCGTTTTTGAGGTGGCCCGAGGCTTGCGTGGGGCACTGGTTCAACCATTCAACGGGAAGACCAATCATGCGCCACTCGTCCCTCGTCGCCCTCGTCCTCGTCACCACGACGGCCTCGCTCGTCGCCGCATGCAGCTCGGACTACGACTACGACTACGGCTACGGCTCCCAGAAGCCGGTCCCGACTACGAAACCCTCGAGCCGTCCAGCAGCGCCTCCACCCAAGGGCCCACTGCCCAACTTCGGAACGACCGTTCGGGCGGCCGTGTCGCCTCCTCCCATCTCGGGCGGAACCCTCTTGGTCCTGCGCGACGGCCGAGTCATCGCCGCCGATCCGGACCGTGACCGCATCTTCGTCGTCAACGTGGAAACGCACGACGTCCAGTCGATCGCGCTCGTTTCCGGGGACGAGCCGGGCCGCGTGGTCGAGGACGAGGCGGGTCGGGTGCACGTGGTGTTGCGGCGTGGTGGCGCCGTGGTGACCGTGGACCCGAAGGCCGCACGCGTGGTTTCCCGGCGGGACGTGTGTCCGTCGCCACGAGGGCTCGCAATTTCGATCGCGAAGGACCAAGTGCTCGTGGCGTGCGAAGGGGGGGAGCTTGTCGCGTTGCCTGTCGATCCGACGGTCGAGAAGCCCGAAGCGACGCTCGTGGCGAAGCTCGATCGCGACCTCCGCGACATCGTCGTGACGCCGCAAAGAATCTTCGTGAGCCGGCTGCGGAGCGCCGAAGTGATCGAGCTATCCCCCACTTTCAAATCCATCGCGCGGGCTCGGCCGACCGTGAGCGCGGGAAGCCGCCCGATGCTCGCCATGCGCATGATTGCTCCGCCGGCTGGAGATCCTGTCGTCGATCCGATCTTCGTGCACGAGGTCTCACGCGACCCGGGAATCCCCCAATCGACCGAGCCCGTCCCGTACTACGCTCCCGGTGCGAGGCTGACGACAGGGCTCGAGTGTGGTGCGAGCCAAGGGCCGGTGGTGCTCTCCGCCGTGTCTCGACTCGGTGTGGCGCGGGGAACATTCCGGGCGCCCGACCTCGCCGCCCTTCCCGTCGACGTCGCGGCAGACGCACAAACGATAGCGATCGTGGCGGCGGGCAACGGCCACACCCGCACCCTACCGCAGGTGTACACGTTCGCGAACGCCGCGCCCCCAGCATCCACCACGACGCCCTCGGCAACGAGCACGGGCCTGCTTCCGTGCCCTCCCAGCATGCGGGGGCACGTCCTCCATGGACAGGCCGTGGCCGTCGCGTTTCGGAGGCCCAACGCGCTCGTCGTCCAGTCTCGCGAGCCCGCCGAGCTCGAGCTCCTCCCCGAGCATGTCATCCTCCCGCTCTCGGACGAGAGCCGCGAAGACACGGGCCACGCGATCTTCCATTCGAGCTCGGGCTCGGGCGTCGCTTGCGCCTCGTGCCACATCGAAGGCGGTGACGACGGCCAGATCTGGAACGTCGACAAGAACGGACCTTCGCGCACGCCATCGCTTCGCGGAACCCTTGCCGGCACTGCGCCTTTCCATTGGCGCGGCGACATGGCCGATATGTCCAAGCTGGCAGACGCCATCATGACCGGCCGAATGAACGGTCCACAGCTTGACCAAGGCCAAAAGGATACGCTGCGTGACTGGCTCTTTTCGATCCCTGCGCCGAATGTCGCAAAAAGCACGCCGGCCTCGGATCGTGGCCGTGCGCTCTTCGTGCGCAAAGACGTGGGATGCGCTTCCTGCCACTCGGGACCACGCTTTACCAATTCGGAGACGATGGACGTCGGCACGGGGACGCTTCCGAGGTACGGCGCGGACGAGGCGGGGCCTCGCGAGGCGTTTCAGGTGCCCTCCTTGGTCGGAGTGTCGACCCACGCGCCTTACCTCCACAACGGGTGTGCGGCCACCCTTCGCGATCGCTTCGGCGCCTGCGGTGGGAACCGGCACGGCGACACCTCGCAGCTAAGCTCGGACGAGCTCAACGACCTCGTCGCGTACCTCGAGACCCTCTAAAGGGTTCGAGCGAGGCAAGGCGTCTTCAGGAGGGAGCCACCGAAATTCTGCGCGAGGGTCGGCAAACGCCGGCCCTTTCGTCGTTTCGCCCGGGCGACCGAGGCCCCACCGAAATCGCGACGTGCGGCCCGTGGTTTGACCTATTCTCCCGCCACGAATGCTCGAGCGCATCGCCCTCCATCAGACCCGCCTCCGCACACCTGGCCTCGGCCTCGAGGGCAAAGGCGTCGCTCTCGGCGCGAAGGGGCTCG
>JAYUKI010000442.1:0-1341 GCA_043764595.1 Myxococcales bacterium
CCCATCCCCCCCGATGAGTGGCAAGAGCGACGACGACGAGCGCCCCGACGCGCCTCCGACCTCCAGGCTCGGGCGCCTTGCTCGGCTCGGTGCGCTCGCCCCGAAGGCCATTCCCTTCGCCACCTCGGCCATGAAAAAGGCCATGGGGATGGGATCCAAGCCCGAGGACAAGGAAAAGCAGCGGGAACAGCTTCGCGCGAACGCGAAGTCCGCCGCCGAGGCCATGCTGAAGACACTCGGCGAAATGAAGGGCCTCCCCCTGAAGCTCGGGCAGATGGCCTCGTACATCGATGGCCTCGCGCCGCCGGGCTACGAAGAAAAGTTCCAAGAGGTCCTGAAGGGCCTCCAAGCCAAGGCCCCGCCACTCTCGCGCGAGGCCGCCCGCAAGGTCATCACCGCCGAGCTCGGGGTCCCCGAAGAGGTCTTTCGCGCGTACGAACAAGAGCCTTTTGCAGCGGCGAGCATCGGTCAAGTGCATCAAGCCACCACCCACGGCGGAGACCTCGTGGCCGTGAAGGTGCAGTACCCCGGCATCGACAAGGCCATCGAAAACGACCTCAAGAGCCTTTCGCTGCTCGAGCAAATGTTCGCGCCCGTGGGGCGGCGGTACCACACCAAAGAGACCCTCGACGAGATCAAGTCCGTCTTCCTCGCCGAGCTCGATTACGCAAAAGAAGCCGAGGCGACCGAGCTTTTCCGGAACATCCACGAAGAAGACGACGACATCGTCATTCCTCGGGTGCACCACTCGCTCTCCACGCGACGGGTGCTCACGACCGAGCTCATCGGCGGACAAGACTACAAAACGTTCTGCGCCGAAGCTTCGGCCGAGGACAAGAGTCGCGCTGGGGAGACCATTTGGCGCTTCATGATGCGCGCGCTGTTCCGTCACGGCGTGCTCTATGCCGATCCGCACCCCGGCAACTACCGCTTCTTGGGCGGAGGGCGCGTGGCCTTCCTCGACTTCGGATGCCACAAGATCCTCTCGCCTGCCCTCATCGCCGGCGAGAAGCGCTACGTGGTCGCCGCGATGGACGAAAACTGGGACGAGTTCTATCGCGCTTGCGTGGACTTCCTCGGCTTCGATCCGACCGACGAGGAGTCGTTCCAGCTCTACACCGAGTACACCAAGTTCGTGATGATTCCCCTCACGAAGGATGCGCACTACATTCATTCCCACGAGGCCGCACGGGAGACCGTCGCGTTCCTTGCTCGTGGAATGAAGAAGGTCATGAAGCGTGAAGACGCAGGGTTTCCGAACCTGCCGAAGCCCATCCACATGCCGACGGAGCACACGTTCATGAATCGGCTCCAGTGGGGCCTCGCGAGCGTGATGGCCGG
>JAYUKI010000443.1:0-1340 GCA_043764595.1 Myxococcales bacterium
GGCCGATCCGGCGGGCCTCGCGGACGACGCATCGCTCCTCGACAAGGGCGTCATCGACTCCACCGGCGTGCTCGAGGTCGTGGCGCACCTCGAGTCGACCTACGGCATCAAGGTCGACGACGCGGAGCTCTTGCCGGAAAATCTCGATTCGATCGCCCGCATTTCGGCGTTCGTCGAGAAGAAGAAGGGCTAGAGCACCGAACAGGTTGAATCCCGTCGGCTTTCGGCGGCTTACCAGCGCGTCGCGTCGCCTCGCATTTGCGCTCCTCTACGAGAGTATTCGTCGTCGCTCCGAGCGATGCTTGCTGACCAAGCGAAGTCATTCGACCTGATCGCTCTCGTCGATGGCCTCGCCGCGCGTCGTCTTCGGACGATGTCCCGTCGAGCGAACAGCGCGTCCTGTGGTCACATCGGGAGCTTGTCTTTGCGCAAATAGGGCAGCACCTTGTGTCGGAAGCCCTCGGTCCACGGGGTGGGCTTGCGGGTCTCGATGTCGATGCGAACGAGCGCGCGAGTGCCGATTGCGTAGTCGACGTCCTCGTCCATGGGCATGACGCAGAAGCCGAAGACGAGGCTGGTCTTGCCGAGCTTCTCGATCCAGATGCGCACGCGCACTTCGCCCGTGCCGACGACCGGTCTCAGGTACTCCACGTGATTTTCGCGCACGAGGTGCTGCGCGTCCACGTTCTCCTGCATGTCGCGCCAGCTTCCCCAGCCGAGCCTCTGCCAGAACGAGCCGATCGTGCGCTCGATCAGCAAGAGGTAACGTGCATTGTGCAATATCTGGAACGCATCCAGATCGTCGAAGTAGATGCCGTCGACGTTCTCGTGGAAGCGCACGCCGGAGGAGAGTGTGGACACCCGCGGCAGCATAGCGAAACTCGCATGCCACTGGGCGCCGTTCGCCTTCAGCGAGGGCGCACGAACGTCACGTGGTCGCCGAGGCGCTCGAGGACGTCCTCGTACGAAGTGACGTCGGTCAAGTCGTCGAGGTGAGCGGACACGAACGTCGGCACGCCGCGCGGATCGTCGTGCTCGGCGACCCACTCCGCGCGAGGCCCCGAAAGCTCGCTCACGAGGGCATCGCGTGAAGCGAGCGGAACGAACGTGTGGAGCGCGGTGCTCCCGTCGTCGAGGCGGTAGGCATCTTCCACGTCGTCCTCGTCGACCTCGAGCTCGGTCTTGCGCCGCACGAGCACGACCACGTGGTCGCCGGAGTCGACGCCACCGTCGATCCCGAGCGCGGCCAAGAGCTGCTTTTGCACGTCTTCGATCATCTTCGCCGCGCCGAACGACGTGGACGCTTCGGGGTTCTGGGCAAGGAGCTTCCGTGCGAGATC
>JAYUKI010000444.1:0-4453 GCA_043764595.1 Myxococcales bacterium
GCCCACGATGCTGTGACAAATGGCAAGGCCAAGGCCCATGCCAGCCCCTACCGGCTTGGTGGTGAAGAACGGATCGAACAATCGCGGGAGCACGGCCGCTTCGATCCCGGGCCCGGTGTCCTTGACCTCCACCACGGCGTTCCCGGCGGCGTCGGTGCGGGTGGATACGACGATCTCATTGTCGTCGGCGCGGCCGTCGCGGATGGCTTCGCAGGCGTTCAAGAGCAAGTTCACGAAGACCTGCCCCAGGCCTCCCTCGTCGGCCGTGACCCGGGGTACCGGCCCCAGCTCCAACCGCACCCGCGCGTGATGCCCAACCGCGTGGGCGGTGAGTTTGACCGCATCGCCGATGACCTTCCGCAGATCGAGCTCCGACTGCGGTTGCTCGTCGCCGCGGGCGAGCTTACGAAGGTCGCGTACGATGCGACGGACGCGCTCGGCGCCATCGCTGGCGTCGGCGAGGGCGCTGCGAAGGCCGTCGAGCTGCGTCATGGTTTGCTCGATCGCGCCTGCGCGGGCGCCGGGCACCGAGGCGCGGCGCAACGTATCGATGGCCTCTCGCAAACCTTCGCTGGAGAACTCGAGGTTCGCGCTCACGTAGGTCAGCGGATTGTTGATCTCGTGTGCCACGCCAGCGGCCATGGTCCCCAGCGAGGCGAGTCGCTCGGTACGCGCCACGCGAGCCTCGAGCTCCCGCCGCTCGGTGATGTCGCGACGCCCCCCAGCACTTGCCCTTTCTCGTCGATGATCGGCGAGGCGCTGTCGTCCACTGCGATCTGCCTTCCGGTCTTGACCACCAGCCCGGTGTTGGGGGGCAGCTCCACAGGCACGCTCCGGGCGAGCGCGGCGGCCACGGGGCTCGACACGCGCCGGCCTTCGGGGTCCACCAGCACGAGCACTTCGGAGAGCGGGCGCCCCAGCGCTTCTTGCCCCCACCCGGTGAGGCGCTCGGCCACGCTGTTCAAGAAGGTGATGGTCTCGTGCTGGTCTGTGGCGATGACCGCGTCGCCGATGGACCGCAGGGTGGTGGAGAACCATCGCTCGCGGGTGGTGATGCGCACCTCGAGCTCGTGCCGATGGAGCGCCACCTCGATGGCGGTGCGGAGCTCCCGATCGGTGAAGGGTTTGAGGAGGTAGCCGTGGGGGTTGGTGGCCTTGGCGCGCACCAGGGTGGCCTCGTCGGAATGCGACGTGAGGTAGACCACCGGTATGTCGAAGCGAAGGCGGATGGCCTGCGCCGCCTCGATGCCATCCATCTTCCCGCGGAGCTTGATGTCCATGAGCACCAACCCGGGCGGGCGGAGCTCCACCTCGCGAAGCGCGTTCTCGGCGGTTCCGGTGGTGGTCGGCACCTGGTATCCGAGACGCACCAACGTGCGCTGGATGTCGCCGGCGATGAGCGCCTCGTCTTCGACCACAAGCACCGCGGTCACGAGGCCCCACTCTCCTGCCGCTCGGCCTGCGGAAAGGTCACCACGACCTCACCGCCGCGTTCGGTGGTGAGAAACCGCACCTCACCGGCAAGCTGCTCGGTGAGCGCCAGGATGATCTGCATACCGAGGCCGGCCGAGGCCCGAGGATCGAAGTCGGGAGAAAATCCGGCACCGTTGTCGGCTACCGTGAGCACCCAGTCGGCGTCGCTTCTGGGTCCGCCCACCTCGGGTGCCAACACCTCCACGCGGATGGTGGCGTCGCCGTCGGGCTGGGCCAATGCCGCATGCTTGAGGGAGTTGGTGACGAGCTCGTTCAAGATCATTCCCAATGGTACTGCCTTCTCCATGGGGAGCGAAACGGTCGAGGCAACGATATCGAAGGTCACGGCGCGCGTGGTGTGCGCGTGCGCCGCCACGAGGGCGTTGGCGTACGCCTCCAGGGAGACCTCGCCGAGATCCTTGGATTGATACAGGAGCTCGTGCATGAGCGCCACCGACCGAACCCGCGACTCGGTGTCGGCAAAAGCCCCGCGCGCCCCCACATCGGTGACCCGGTCGGCGTGCATGCGGACAAGGCTGAGCACGAGCTGCAGGTTGTTCTTCACCCGGTGGTGCACTTCCGTCAGCAGCACACTCTTCTCACGCAGCGATGCCTGGAGCAGCCGTTCGTCGCGGCGGCGTTGCGAGATGTCGCGCGCGACGGTGGAGATGCCGACGATCTCGCCGCCCTCCTTCGCGATGGGCGAGGCCACGAGCGAGACATCCACCCGGCGGCCGTCCTTGTGCACGCGCACCGTCTCCAGCACGTCGACCCGGTCGCCGCAGGTCACCCGGGCCACCAGATCGCGCTCTTCGTCCGCCAGCTCCGCCGGCACCAGCGTCAACATGGCCTTGCCCACGACCTCGGCCGCCGAGTACCCGTACAACTGGGTCGCGCCGGCATTCCACGTCTCGACGATGCCATCGAGGTTCTTGCTGGTGATGGCGTCGTGGGTGGACTCGATGATGGAAGCCAGACGCGACCGGTCGAGCTCCTCCGTGCGCCTTTGGGTGATATCCGTTTTGGTGATCAGAAGCACGGGGCCGAACTCCGGATGCTCGAGCTCGATTTTGTGGGTGCGTAGCCAGGTGCGTCTACCGCCTTTGTCAACCTGCTCCTCCTCGAACACGTGCGGGCGTGCCTTCAGGGTGGCGACGTCGAGCCCGATGGTCGAGGCCGACTGGCCTTCCAGCGCGTTGGCTTCGCGGCCTAGCATCGACTCGAGACGAGGATTGGCGAATACGATCTCGTCGTTGGCAGCCCGCACCAGACACACACCCTCGCCCATGTTCTGCAACAAGAACTGCTCGGCGCGGCGGCGAACCGTGATGTCGCGCGACGTCACCGCGACGCCATTGTCCAATGGCACCACCTCCATCTGCATCCAGCGGACGCCAGCAAGTGGAATGTTCTGGGCCAAGGTCGGCATCTTGTAGTCGGCAACGACGCCCTTCTTGGTGCGAGCCACGCGCAGGCAGCGCTCCAGTTGGGGAGCCAGCTCGGGCGGAAGCACCTGCGAAACGCGCACGCCGAGAAGCGCTTCACGGGTCGTTCCCAGTCGCGCAAGGGAGGTTGCGTTCGCATCACGAACGTAGAAATCGACCACCTCGCCGGCATCGTCACGAATCGCCTCGAGGATGGTGAAGCCGTCGACCATGCCGTCAACCGCGGCACGGAAGCGCGCCTCCACACGGGAAAGATCGGCGTGCGCACGCTGAAGCTGCGCCGGGCTGGGGAGCGCCAGCGCCTGAGGAATCACGCGGAGCAGGAGCCCGGCGGTGAGCAGCGAAGAGAGCGCGGTCACGGCCTTCACCGAGCCCGAAAGCCAGTAAACCGGGTTCCACAGCGTGTACACCTCCAGCGCGTGCGAGATACCGCAAGAGATGATGAATGCGCCGAAGGCGAGGAAGAGCCAGCGAAACGGGAGATCGCGACGCTGCCGAGCAAAGTACGAAAGGGTGATGGGGATGGAAAAATACGACAGCGCGCTCAACGAATCGGAGAGCACGTGCAGCCACACCACCTCCGGCCGCCAAAGGTAGCAGTGCCCATGCGGCATGAAGCCGTCGGAGGAAAAGAGCGCCCGCAGGAAGTCCAGCATGGTGAGAAGAGTCTAGCGGCTCCTTCGCCCACCAAAGGACGAAAGCGCGCGCCGCACGCCCCTCGGTAGCCCCGAAGCGCCAATGCGCCAATCGCCCGGTGCGTTCCGACGAGCTGCCGAAGGTCTCCGCGGAGCGCGGTTCCCGCCCTACGAGTGAGCGCCAGAGCGACGTAGCACGCGCCGGGAGGATGCCCGAGCGCCGAGCCGAACGGGCCACGGCCGAAGCCACACCAGGCAAAGTTGCAGGTCCGTGGACGACATCTACGGGTCCGTGATCGCGTGACCGGCCGTGACCGGCCGTGACCGCGTGACCGATTTCTCGCTCGGTGTCACGATGGCAACTTTGGCTTCGAGCCAGGCCGCTTCTTCGCGACTGGAAGCTCGAAGCACAATCCAAGCGTCTCCGCGCGAAGGCACGCCAGGCAAAGTTGCAGGGGTCGTGCGAGAGAGGTAAATTCCACGCGTGTACCCCGTTTTTGCCGATCCAAAGACCGGCTTCGTGTTCAAGCGGATCTTCGGGGTCAAGGGACGTAAGCCCTTTTTGATGGCGCTCTTGAATCACTTGCTCGAGCTATCGGGGACCAGTGAAATTCGGGACCTCGAGCACCTCTCCACCAACCGGCGCGTGGTCGTCGCGGAGCTGAGGCTCTCGATCGTGGACGTGAAGTGCACCGACGGGACCGGCCGCAGTTTCGTGGTAAAGCTCCAACTCTTGAACGTCGAGGGCTTCGAGAAGCCTGTCGTGTACGACCCTTGGAAGGCCCCGACGGGGGACCACGCCAGCAAAGCGTACGTCATGCAGCTCCGGAATGCGGACGAGTACCCCGCCCTCTGCGACGTCGTCGGCGTCACGATCTGCAACTTCAATCTGTGGACCGA
>JAYUKI010000445.1:0-1337 GCA_043764595.1 Myxococcales bacterium
GCTACGAAGTCTGCGGGGGTCTCGACCTCGCAGACTCGGCCTCGACCCGGCCCGAAGACTTGTCACCCTGCGGAAGTCTTTGGCGGGAGAGCGGCGCGAACGGGCGGGCCTGAGAGTCCTCGACTTCTCCGCTTCGCTACGAAGGCTGCGGGGGTCTCGACCTCGCAGACTCGTCCTCGACCCGGCCCGTACCTCTCGCAGGAGCTCGAGGGGCTGCGCCCCTCGAACTAGAAAAGCAACTTTTTCGACCTCTTGGGGGAATCCCGTTAGGGTCGGCGCACGTTCGGAGGGGGAGCCTCGCGGCTCGGTGACACGTGCATCCTGCAGGTGTCATGTCCCGACGACGTGGGCCCTTGCCTCTCGCGGCCGCCGCCTGTCGCGGTTCGCGGAAACGCGCTACATCCCATGAACGTGGTTCCCGCGCCCCCCTCCCGCAAAGAAGCCACGCCGCCTCCGGACGGCGCAGAGGTGCTCGCGTCCGCCGACACGCCCGAACCGCCCGCGCTCGTGGCACCCGCGCCGGCGTCTCCCGTCGAGCCACGGACCGCCCATTCTGCCTCCTCGCCAAGCGTGCGACCCCCGGCCCTCTCCGTCGCTCCCGTTCCCCTCGGAGTGAAAGACAAGTTTCGCGCGTTCATGGCACGCCACGGCAAGAAGCTGTGGTGGCTGCACTCCGTGTACGCACTCGCGCTCGGAACGGGCGTCGTGCTCTTCGCGCAAAAGGGCTTCGAACAAGCGCGCTTTCTCGCGGTCTCCGCGGGCGGTGCGTGGATGCTGATGTTGCTCTTTTTCCGCGTGCACGGCTCGGGGAAGAGCCAAGCCTCGATCGAGGGCGCCGAGACGAAGACCAAGCTTCGCTTCTACGCGATGACCTATGCCCTGAAGAATCTCTATCAGGGCATGCTGTTCTTCCTCCTGCCCTTCTATTGGAAGTCGAGCACCCTCGACTCCAAGAACGGCTGGTTCATCGTGCTTTTGGGCGTTTGCGCCCTCTTGTCGACTCTCGACGTCATCATGGATCGCGTGCTCTTGAAGTGGGTCTGGCTCGCTTCGGTGTTCCACGCCGTCGCCCTCTTCGGGTGCATGAACCTCATCGTGCCGGCGCTCTTCCCGAACACGCGCACCCTCTACTCGCTGATGATCGCGGCGGGGGTCACCACCATCGCGTTCTGGACGATGCACCTCGAGCTCGCCGCCTACAGAAAGCGCGGAGTGCTCCTCGCGATTGGCATTTCCGCCGGCCTCATGGTGTTGCTCGTGCATCAGGCCCGCACGGTGATCCCGCCCGTTCCCATGCACCTCTCGCGCGCGTCGGTCGGTCCCATGACGCTCGCCGA
>JAYUKI010000446.1:0-16218 GCA_043764595.1 Myxococcales bacterium
ACCTTGACGAAGCCATGAAACTCTCCGCGCTTCTCCGAGCCGCCAGCCTCTCCCTCCTCCCCGCTCTCGTCCCGGGCCTCGCGCTCGCAGCCGACGACGGAAGCCTTGGCTCTCTCGCCAGTGGCGATGCCGCAGTGCGGGCGACCTTGTCGACGAACGGCCTGCTTGGCTCGCTCTCGCCCATCCAAGGGGCCATCGTGACCGGCCTGCTCGTGTTCGCCTTCGGATGCGTGGTCGCGGTCGTGGTCGCGCGACGCTTGGACCGCGACGAGCGCAGTGGGCATGCCGCGGGAACGAACCTCGAGCCGGACGCCGGCTTCGAGCGCGCCGTGCCCGCGCTCTTCTCGTTCCACCCGGGCGCGATGCAGCCCGGCCCGTCCACGCCCCAGCTCGCTCGAGTGGATTCGAACAAGCTTTTGCCCGCCCCCTCCAGTACGCCACGCTTGCCGGGCGCTTCGAACCGCCGCATTCTCGCGGCGAACGATTCGCAGGAGGCTGCGCACGAACACACCCTCGTGGGCTGGCCGCCCGCAGGCGAGGTCCCTGCCGATCGACCCTCGCAGAACGACACCCGCATCGTCGAACGGTCCGGCGTGGTCCCCTCGGCGCGTTCGATGGGCATGCTCGGCACGGGCGTCGTGGTCGATGCCGAGGTCGTGTACGAGCCCGGTGGAGACCCCGACGCGACGACCCAGTTCGTTCGTGGCCGAAACCTCTCGCTCGTTCGCGTCGACGAGGCGGGTCCCGAGATCGTGTCGACCAAGCGGACGATTCTTCCTCCGACCATTCGCCCCATTCCCATCAGCGCGCCGCGGGCCACCGTCGCCATCGCCCCCACCAACGTGAGCGAGCTTTCCTTCGACGACTCGCCCACCGAGATTGGCCTTCCCCCTTGGGAAGAAGTCGAACGCGAGATCTCGAAGTCGAGCGAGATTCGCGCCATCAGCCCGAAAGCGGACGCGAACGAGACCCAGGCGTTCTTGCTCGTCAAGTCGAGCTAAAACCCTTCGTTTCGAGAGGTTCCGCCCCCCCTTCTTTCCGCCAGACCCAACGGTTTGGCGGAGCCTTCCATTTCGGGCGTCGCCCGACGAGGCGATGAACGAATCGCGCTTGTGTCCCGGCGTGGAAGGCGCATGTTGTGTGCGCGTGTGCCCCTACTGTCAAAACGACGCCCCAGTGGTGTACCGCGGCATGGTTGCTTACTGCACGGCGTGCGGCGCCGTGCGGCCGCCGGTGCTGCCCACCAAATCGATCAACCTGGCCGGGCAGCCCTCCAAAGTGGGAGGAGTCGTCGCCAAGGTCTTCGGCTGGCTCGTTCTTTTCTTCGGGCTCACGGCTGCAATCGTCATCGGCGCGTTGTTCCAAGCCATCTGGCCGGCGGGAATCGTGGGATGGGCGCTCGGAATCCCGATGGCGCTCGTTTCTTTGGCCATGGGCATAAGCTTGCTCGTGGGCGGTAAATCCCTCGCGAAGAGTGGAAAGGACACCGAAGAGTCGGTTCGGGAGAAGGCCATTCAAGGACTCGCCTCCACGCACGGAGGCATTCTCACGAAGGACGACGTTGCGCGTGCCCTCTCGGTCACCGTGCTCGAAGGCGACGCTTACCTCACGCACCTCGCCAAGACCAAACCCGACGACATCGCCGTCGACGTCGACGATTCGGGAAACGTCCTCTTTCGGTTCCGCGCCATCGCCGCGCGGCCTCGCGTCGGCGTTCGAGTCGACGTAGCCCGCGGCACGGGTCCGCGCGTCGTGGGTTCGGGTGCGTCGGCGGAGGACCAAGTGTGGGCCGAAGCCGAAGCCGAAGCCGAAGAGGCCGCGCGCGCGAGTTCCCCTCGAGGGGCCAGCAGTCGGACGCGATGAGCCGGACCGCCGGACGTTCGATCCTTGGCTTGTTGGTGCTGTGCCTCGCGACCACGGCCTGCGACAGCCGCTCCACCGCTAGTTCGAAACCTGCGCAACCTCCCACCTCGCAGCCAACGGCGAGCGGCACGGCAAGCTCCCCCGTCGAAGACGCGGCGCCGCCCCGGAGCGTCGCGTCCGTCGAGGCGCCGAAGGATCCGTTCGCACCGCCTGAAATCAAAGAAGACGTCGCGAAGCGCGCCCTCTTTGGAACGTCGATTCCCGTCGAAGCCTCGAAGTGCGAAGGCGACACACGAACGAAAATCGCGTGTTGGCTCGAGGTACGTTATGCGAGCGACGAAGAAGCAAAAAAGCTCGTTTTGGACCTCTACGGGCGGTTTCGTACGGTGGTGGGGCAAGGCGAAAGCGAGACCATGGATGGTGGATACCGCGGCCACATCCGCCTCGTTCCCACGTTGCCCATTGGCAAAGACCGAAAGCACCTCGTTTGGCTGCACTCGGCGCTCGACACCATCGATCGGGTGATGACCGCGCTCGCGTCGCGGGCCAAGGATCCCAAAGTGACCATGAGGTACCACTACAGGCCCGTGCTCGTGAAGTTCGTGCGCTCGCTGGACGGCAAACACACCCCTTCGGGGTTCGCGCTCGATTGGACCTACGCGTACAACGTCGAGGGCTCGCTCAACACGTCCGCCGAGGCCGTGTTGAACCTCGCCGTGCACGAAATCTTCCATTTGAACGACACCGAAGAATCCCGTACCTGGTCCGACGGCGCGCTTGGAACCGATGTTTCGGCCATCCTGAAGAAGTGCAAAGTACCCGACGTAAAAGCCGCTGGGGCGAGCACCCCGTGCCTTGCGCCCTATGCGCCTACGCCCCTCCAGGTTCGCGGTGGGACGTACTACGCGTTCCAACCCGGAAACCGGATCGTCCTCGAGTATGCCGCCGAGCTCTCCACTCGGGTGTTCGACGAAGAGCGCGCCCAGCTCGGGCTCGGACCGAAGCGAGGTCCCTTCAAGTGTGGACCACCCGAGAATGCGCGAAGTTGGAAGTCGATGGTGGACACGTATTTTGGTGGCGTCGACTTGGTCCCCGCCTGCCCGTAGGGCCGACGAATAGGGCGAAATAGCCACCGGGACCACTCGCGCGCCGGTCCCTGGAATTCGGATTTCGCACGGTGTTAGCCTGGCCACATGGCGACCGAGCTTGCTTTCGAAAAGAAGCATACCCAACGCGTTCTGCCGACACAGTCTCTGGGAAATGGGGGTGAATCTCCCTCTTCTTCGAAGAACGCGAGGGCTGCGCTCCTCGAGAAATGCCGCGAGGTCGTCGCGCAGTGCGGGCCATGGCCGTACCTCTACGCGGAGAAGCACGCGCCTCTCGCCATGAACGTCATGGGTGCGGTGGAGCGCGAGCTGTGGCCGGACTCGAAGAACGTTCCTGCTTCGGTGCCTTCGTTGCCGAGCGTTGCGACCGACGCGCTGCTTTTTCGGACCTTTCGTCACGCGGTTGGCGTCGACGTCTTCGTTCGCGCGTGGGCCGAGACGGATGCGACGCATGCCGTCGAGGTGTTTGCGGCGCTCGACGCGTTCGACGTCGTCTTGGCGTGGGGGTTGAAGCCCCTCGTGCACATCGACGTCGAGACGAAGACGCGCCATTCCATCGCTACGCGAGGGACGATGTTCCGAACGCTCGGGAGCTCGGTCGAGCTGCCCGTCTCGCGTGCGCTGCGCGAGCTTCTCGCGGGGGTCGACGTGGGGACGTACGAACGAGCCGTCGGCATCGCGCGAGACATCGTACTTCGTCCCGACGTGACGGTATGGACGCTGTCCAGCCTCGCTTTCGCATTCCCCGACGAGCCCGACCTCGTCCATCGAGCCGTCGAAGCTCTCCTGGGGACCACGTCCGAAAAGGGTCTGGACAGAATGGCGCGGGCTCAATGGCTTCGATGGATGCTGTCGGTGCCCCTTCCAAAAGGCGACGCCGAGCGCATCCTCGACGCCATCGACGACCAGCTTGCCTGCGCGCGCTGGAAGGATGCAAACCCGGTGTTCACGTGGATCGTCCTGGAGCACGCCGCAGGTCGCCTCGATGCGCTCGTGGCCCTCTTGGAAACCCGCGCACGCAAGCACCTCTCGGGACGAGGATGGGCGACGGCACGGGCCATCGTGGACGGTCTTGTCGCGCTGCGAGGCGATAGTAGCTCTCGTGGTCGAGCACGTCGGACACAAGGCCTTCGGAAAGGCCGGCCCGGAATACGTCGAGCGGCACGCCGGTTTGGCCTTTCCTCGATTGGCAACTTTGGCACGCACGAAAGGCAAATACCAAAAACGCGCCGAAGAGCTCGCGCGCATTTTGGCCCAGAAGCTTCCTTCGCTCGAGTCTCCCACGCTCGACGTAGGAGGCACTGGCGCTTCCATTCGAAAGGAGCACGAGACAGCGACAGAGTCCCAACTTCCCCGTGTGCTCGTCCATCCACCTTGGAACGAGAAGCAGAAGAAGGCCGCAAAGCCAGCCCGTGACGTCGCGACTCTTCCCTACGAAGACGCCGTCGACTTCGAGCGCGGCGAGCAAGAGACCTGGGCCCAAGAGGCCAAGACGACTCCTTGGCTCGCCGACGCCGGAGCCTCCGATCCGTTCGCTCCCGGCTCACCGGCGCACGCCGTCGCCTATACGCTTCGAGACACGGCCATGCGTCAAGGGCTCTTGTCGCTGCGTGGGCTCGCGGCCATCGAGCCCTTGCTCGTGCACGCCGAAGAACGCGGTATGGGCGGCGGGCTCGAGCCCATGCGGTGCATCGACTCGCCACGCATCGCGAAGCCCATGGCGAGGCTCGCCGTGGAAGCCACGAGCCATTCCCGACGGGACGCCCAGGTGGCCCTCGTGCGGCACCCGCGCGCCGCCGCCATCGGGCTCGTCCCGTTCGCCGCGCAGGGGGACGCACATGCACGGGAAGGGCTCCGTTTGTTGATTCTCGCCGGGGCCTCGGCTGTCGTGCGCGAGGTCATCGCGGCCTCGGGCAAAGAAGCCGAACGTGCGCTCGCCGACCTCCTTTTGTTGGCGCCCGAAGCCATCGTCCCCAGCAAGGTCCCAGCGCTCCCCAAGTTCTTCCTGGCGGAGGGCTTTCCGCCGCCGGTGCTCGTCACGGGCGAGGCCCTCTCGGGAGAGGCGGTCGCGTCACTCGGTACGTTGTTGCGAATTTCCGAGACACTTTTTCCGCATCCGGGCCTCGCCGAAGTGCGTGCATCCTGCACACAGGCGTCGCTCGATGCCTTCGTTTGGGCGCTCTTGCGGGCTTGGGAACACGCCAAAGCGCCCGAGGCTCAAAGCTTCGCCGCCACCGCCGTAGGCCATCTCGGGAGCGAAAGAGCCTTGCGAACGCTTGCCGACGAGGTGACCGCTTGGGAGAAAAAGAAGAAGCTGGCGACCGCGACGATCTTGCTCGAAGCGTTCGCCGCGTCCCCACTTCCGCTCGCGCCCGTGCTGCTCGGCCGCATTTCGACCGAGTCACGCGATCCGAATCTGCGGCTCGCCGCCGAACGATGGCTCGGCTGGATCCAGAGCGCCCGAGGCATCCCCTCGGACGTGCTCACGCTCGCCTTCCCGACCTACGGCTTCGAGCACGGCGACGTTGCGATCGAAGGCGATTTTACGGCCAGCATCGACCTTGGCCTCGGCCTCTCGCTGCGCAGAGGGAAAAGCAAGGGAGCGCCAAAGGACCTCTCCGCCGACGGGCTCGCACGATGGTCCGAGCTCAAGGACGGGCTCGCCGACACGCGCGCGGCCATCGTGCACCGCCTCGAGCTCGCGCTCTCGAATGGCGAAAGGTTCGACCGAGCCACCTACGTGCGTACTTTCGTCGAGCATCCCCTCGTGCGCCGCCTCGCCGAGGGCCTCGTGGTCGGAGCCGAAGACGTCGAGGGAAACCGGGTCGCGTTTCGTCGACGCGCCGACGGCACGACGATCGACGTCAGCGGAACCCCTATCTCCATCGAAGGGGCCGCGCTCTTCGGCGTGCTTCATCCGCTCGAGATCGATGCTCTCGGAGCCCACCTGCGGGACGCTTTTCGGAAAGGCCTCGAGGGAATCGAGCCATGCGTAGAGCAGCTCGACCGCGAAACGTTTCCGCGTCCGAGCGCGTGGCCGGAGGTACGTGGGACGGTCGTCCCCTACCGAAGGCTCGAACGTCTCATGGATCGCCGAGGATTCCGCCTCTATCGCACCCATTGTTCGGCCGCCCTGCACGACGCGAGCTACCTCCAAAAAACGGTCGACGGAGGGAAAGTTCGAATCTCGATCGGGTTCAATTTTGGCCGAAATTTCGGAGACTCCGTCCTTGGTGAGGTGATCGGACAGGACGAAGACGGAGCCTCGGGGATCCGCCAAGGCATGAAGGCGACGCCCCTCGGAATTTCGGACGTGGCCCTGAGCGAGCTCTGCCGAGACCTCGCGTCCCTCACGAAGTGACCGGCAAGCGCCTCTTGGAGTCACTCGCGCGCCAGAAACGGACTGTTTCCCGCCCATTCCCAAAAAAAGGGTGAGCCCTGAAGATTCCCGGGAAGGAGAGCTTTGCGGACGGCGTATGGGAGGGCATGGAGACGAAGACCCCCCACTCCCTCGGAATGTCCGTTCTGTTCGGATTCTTCGCGCTCCTCTCGCTCGCCGCCTGCGCGAACGCCGTTCTCGGCTGAGATCTGGCTCGAGACCCACTCCCGGGACTAAGACGCCTTTTCCTCTTCGGTGAGGCGGTCGATCTTCCGCAAGTCCGGGAAAAAGAGCGCCCAGAGGATCACGACCACGCAGGTTCCGACGCCGCCGACCACCACGGCGAGCTCCGGTCCGAGCCACGCGGCCGTGAGGCCCGATTCGAACTCTCCGAGCTCGTTCGAGGCTCCGACGAACACGTCCCCAACGGCGTACACGCGACCGCGCATCACGTCGGGAACGCGCACCTGAAGGAGCGTTCGACGGACGACGACACTGACCATGTCGGCGGACCCGAGCACCACGAGGCAAACGAGCGAAACCACGAAGCTTTTGGACAGCCCGAACCCAATCGTGGCGAGGCCGAAGAGGGCCACGGCAATGAGCATTCGGTTGCCGGCGTGGCGTCGCAGTGGGCGGATTCCTAGGAGGATGGCCGTCACTGAAGCGCCGAACGCCGGTGCGCTGCGAAGGAGCCCGAGTCCCATGGGGCCGACCGACAAGCGCGCCGCAAACATGGGCAGAAGCGCGACCGCGCCGCCCAGAAGGACGGCGAAGAGGTCCAGGGAGATCGTGCCTAGAATGGCCTTCTCGCGAAACACGTACGTGAGGCCCGCGAAGAGCTCGTGGAGCTTGCCTTCGGCGGGGAGCTTCGCGGCGCTGGGCGACGGGACAGGGACCGACCGACCTCCGCCGCGCACGAGCGCCACCGCGATGGTCGCCCCCGCAACGAGCAGCATCGAGAGCCCAATGGCCCCCCTAGCGCCGACCACGCCGTAGAGAAACCCACCAAGCGCCGGCCCAACGATGGTGGAAAGCTGCCACACAGTGGACGACCAAGCGACCGCGCGCGGGAGCATCTCTTTCGGTACGAGGTTCGGCGACAGCGCTTGGGCCGCAGGTCCGCTGAACGCGCGCGCGGCTCCGAAGACGACCAGCAAAGCGTAGATGGGAACGAGATGCTTCCGGGTCGCATCGCTCGTGATCACCCCGAGCAGCGCAGCGGCCGTGGCAAGCTCGGCGACGAAGCACACGATCAAGATGCGCCGGCGATCGAGCCTATCGGCGACTTGCCCAGTGACAAGGGAGAGCGCGATCGCCGGTACGAACTGCGCGAGCCCGACGTAGCCGAGATCGAGCGCGCGACCCGTGAGCGAGAACACGTGCCAGCCGATGACCACCGACAGAATCTGGTAGCCGACGATGCTCGCGCCGCGCGACACGAGGTAGAGCGAATAGTCGCGCGGGGGTGCAGGCATCGGGGACGTGTCTAAGGCAGCGGCACCGCTTCGACCAGCATCGAATCGACGGGGAACGCGAGTGCCTCGAAGACCGAGCCCCCGCGTGCCGACGGTGTGCACGACTCAGCAAGCCAAAAAAGGCGGGGGGGCGCGCGCGCCCATGCACGGGCCGCGTGCAGCGAACACGTCGATACTGTTGTGTATTTCTGGACCAAAGAGCGGAACGTTCGTCCCGTTGGCCGCGCTCCGGCGCACCAACCATTCAACGTGGTCGACTCGGGCGGCGCTTCTTTTGCCGAATTCAGGTGCCCTCTCCCGAGCCCTCGGACTACGAGTCCATTCATGGCCATGGACCCGGAATTCGTCGCCGATTGCCCTTACGGCCCCGGCGGACTTTTGATCGACGACATCCTCGAAATCGACCGCGAGAAGGGTCGTGTCGTGGCCCGCATGCCGACGTACGACGATCTCCCGCTCACGCGAGAGCAGCGGGCCCATCCCGTGCGCCACCCTCGGCACGTTTCGGGCGGCTTGATGGTCCACATGACCGGCATGGTCGGCTTCGTCCACGCGTACTACGTGCTCGGACTTCGCCACGCGGACGGATGGGTCGGTTACGGCGGTCGCATCCACATGGCGAAGTTCTTGGCGCTCGCGTCGATGGGCGAGCCCCTCGTCCTCGAATGCCAAGCGAACCAAGTCCGCAAAATGCAAAAGAGTGTATTTTGCAGGTACGGCTTCGTATTCACGCAGGGGAAGACCCGCATCTACGAAGGGGACCAGAGCGCCATGTGGATGAGGCCGGACGAAGCCGTTACCTTGCTCGGTAAGGAATGAACGAAGACGCTCCGCGACGACGCCACCTCTTTTTCGATCCGCGGCGCGCGACGGGTCGGCTCGTCGTGGCTTCGCTCTTCGGCGCAGCGTGTGCGATCGGGGTTCCCTCGCCGTGCCCGTTTTTTCTTCGCGGCGTCGTCTTTTGGGACACGGGCTCGGTGGTGCTCCTGCTGCTCGCGTGGAACGTGATCCTGAGGTCCACGCCCGAGCTCACCAAACAACGCGCCTCTGCAGAGGATCCAGGGCGCTCGATGGTTTGGGTCATCGCGGTGGCCTCCAGTCTCTTCAGCTTGTTCGCCGCGGTGTTCGTTCTGCGGAACGCCCACCTCGGTCCGGGCGCGCCGCAGACGTGGACGCTGCTCGGGCTCGCCGCGGTCATGCTCTCGTGGCTCCTCACGCACACGTCGTACACCTTGCGCTACGCCAAGCTCTATTATCGAACCCAACGCGAGGACGGGCTCGCGTTTCCTGGCACTCCGAAGCCCTCGGACGTCGACTTCGCCTACTTTGCCTTTGGCATCGGCATGTCGTTCCAGTCGGGCGACGTCACGGTCACGTGCACACGCATCCGTCGGACGGTCTTGGGGCACGCCATGATCGCCTTCTTGCTCAACACCGTCATCGTCGCGTTGGCGCTCAACGTGCTCGTCGGGTTTCTTCCTCCTTCCTAGAGCGATGGCGGTTACGGCCGGGGAACGACCAGAACGGGCACCTTCGCCCCTCGCAACACGCCATCGGCGACACTTCCGACCAGCAGCGTGTGGAGACGCCCATGGCCGTGGGAGCCCAAGACGATGGCGTCCGCTTGCAGGTGCTCGGCTTCGCGTAGGATGGTTTCTGCGTAGGCACCGCGGCGCGTGTGCGGATGCGTTTTGATGCCGTCGGTTGCGGCTCGCTCAGCGAGCGCCTCGACCCGACGATGCTCGGCGCGCAGGGTCTCGGCGACGGTGTCGCGCACACTCTGCGGTCCTGGGGCATAGCCCACGAACGAGGGCTCCGGCTCGGCGACGTGGAGCAAGTGGAGCTCCGCTCCGAAGGCGCGAGCAAGGGACGACGCCGCGAGTAGGACCCGGTCTTCAAAGTCGGAAAAATCGACGCACGCGAGGATGGACCGCATAGCTCGTGCTCCTTGGGACAGGCCGTCTCGCGGCTTGGGCTTCATGCCCAGTCTAAGCGAGGCTGAGCTCTTCTTCGCCTGAATCATCCCCCTTGCGCCTTCGCCAACTACCGGCTTTGGCTGCCGCGCGATTTCGCTTTTCGCGATTCGCCGCGGCGAACCTCGACGAAGGAACGTTCGACAGCTAGACCTCGGCCCATGAACCGTCTTTTTGTTCTCCCGCCCACCCTCGCGCTCTTGCTCGGTGGTCTCGTCCTGGGCCCGGTCGCCTGCTCGAGCGAGCCCGGTGCCACCCCAGGGACGACGGAAGACGGCGGCGTGGAGCCCGACGCGGAAGCGCCCGACGCGCCCGTGGTCGTTCCGACCGGGGACGTTTGCAAGGTCGCGCGGGCCGGCGCGGGAGGCGCGGGCGTCGTGCTTCGCGGCTCGCTCTTGCTCCCGACCGGCGAGCCCCAAGACGGCGAGGTCGCGATCGACGGCAAGGGGAAGATCACCTGCGTCGGCCAGTGCGACAGCGCGAATCCCACGGCCACGCTCCTCGACTGCAGCAAGGGTGGCGTCATCGCGCCGGCCCTCGTGAACGCGCACGACCACACGGACTACAACGTGAAGGGACCGTACCCGGTCGAGAAGACCCGTTGGACCTGGCGGCAGGGCTGGCGTACCGGCGCGCTCGGGGAAAAGAAGCTCCCCTCGATGCCGAAGGTGAACGGAAACACGGAGTCCGCCATCGCGGAGCTTCGCTTCGTGCTGGGTGGAACCGCCGCTGTGGTCGGCTCGGGCGGGCTCGACGGCCTCGTCCGCAACCTCGCGACTTTCCCCAAGAATGCAGACACGGCGCAGCTCGTCGGCAAGACCGCCAACTTCGACACGTTTCCGCTCAACGATCAGAACGGCGCGCGGACGCCCGCAACGTGCGATCCGACCAAGGTCATCGCTCCGGCCGGCGCGTTTCGAGGCGGCAACTACGTTCCCCATGTCGGCGAAGGCACCGCGGAGGCCGCGAAGGACGAGTTCGCGTGCCTCTCCCAGGCCTCGGTCGGCGTGATCAACAATCGCACGGCGATGATTCACTCGGTGGGGTTCGGCGCCTCGGAGGCCGCCGCCGCCAAGACCGCGGGCGCCAAGATCATTTGGTCGCCGCGGTCGAACATCGTCCTCTACGGAGACACGGCTCCGATCTCGCTCTTCAAGGCGACCGGCCTCACGATCGCGCTCGGCACCGACTGGCTCCCTTCGGGCTCGATGAACATGCTCCGAGAGCTCGCGTGTGCGTCGTCGCTGAACGAGAAGTATTTCGCGAAGGCGCTGAGCGATCGCGACCTCTTCGACATCGCGACCAAGAACGGCGCCGAGGCCGCGGGCTACGGCGCCGAGATTGGCCAGCTCACGGTCGGGTATCTGGGCGACGTCACGGTGTTCGACGGCCGCGCGCACGCGGGCTTTCGCGCGGTCATCGACGCGAGCACCGAGGACATGCGCCTCGTCCTCCGCGGAGGCGTGCCCCTCTACGGCGACGCACCGCTCGTCGACGCGCTCGCCAAGGGCTGCGAAGCGGCGGCGATTTGTGGTCTCGATCGCCGCGTATGCCTCGCGGACGTGGAGGGCGGCGTCAAGTGGGCCGACATCGACGCGTCGATCAAAGCGGGCAACTATCCGCTCTTCTTTTGCCGCGGCGAAACCCCCAAGGACGAGCCGAGCTGCGTCCCCTACCGTGACACCTACCCCAACGGAACGTCCGCGACCGATCGCGACGGCGACGGAGTCCCGGACGCGACCGACACGTGCCCCACCGTGTTCAACCCGCCGCGCGGAATGGACCGCAACGTCCAGGCCGACGCGGACGCCGACGGCGCCGGCGACGCATGCGACGCGAAGCCCCTCGACAAGGGCGTCAAGTAGGCAGCTGGCTGTCGGATCGCCGGAGGCGCTACTGCGCAGGCGTGAGGACCCTCGATCGATCAAGTCTCACGAACTTTGGTAACGCGGTCGCAAGCGCCCGCTCCTCCACCGCGCCATACGAGGCCGCCGTCACTCGGTGGCGTTCGAGCCCGAATGGCGTGGCACTATCTGTCGGAGCTGCCAACCTTGGAGATGGAGGCGCTGCATCACGGCGTCGTAGGAATCGCGCATGCGCCCGTAGACCATCGCCACCGCGAGCAGCAGGCCGCAGTGTACCAAGATGATGGTGGTAAAGAACGTCGGCGCGGTGGGAATGCTGAGCATGCGGGGGTGAACCTCGACGAGGCCATCGCGGAATACGTAGGACGGTGCGACGAGACCGGACACCTCGAAGAACGCGGGAGCGAGCATGCCTAGCGAACCGAGGGCCATCGAGCGCCACCGCCACGTTCGGTTGGGCGTGTGGGCGAACACGAAGGTCAGCATGACCGTGAGCGCGGGCACGAGCACGAATGGTCCCATGATGCGTCCGGTGACGGCCACGGCAGTGACGGAGAGCGCAAGGAGGACACGCTGCGCGCCGGCGATGTGGCGCCCGGTCCGGGAGACGTAGACACAGAGAATCCCACAGAGCGCGACGAGGGTGACCATAAACGCGAAGGTCATGAGGTCGCGCACGCCGATCCAGAATGCGAGAGTCATCACTGCGAGCCAGATGCCGTAGCCGATCGCACCTCCGCGAAACGACCCAAGGTGCTGCGAGACCTGATCCACGGCCATTCGTTCCGCGACCTCAACCGGCACGGTGCGCGGCGGTTCGACGAGGAGCTTCACGAAGGTGCGCAGTGCCTCTGGGTTCTCCGCGTCGAGAGCCAGGGCGCGCCCGACGTCACGCATCGCCGACGCGCGCGCGCTCTCGTCGCCGGCGAGGGCGCGCGACGCCGCCTCTGTTGCCGATGTGGCGAGGCTAGACGCGAGGTCCCGCCGCCGCTGGAGGTCGCGGTCACCGTCGAGGAAGTGCTCCACCGCGTCGAGGAGATCCCGCGCGCTGGCAAAGCGATCGTCGCGGGCGTGTGCCGTGGCCTTCGCGCAGATGGCGTCAAGCTCCGGAGGAACGTCCAGCGCGGAGGGGCGCAGCGAGGGGCGTCCTTCGACGCCTGCCACGGTCGACTGCACGATGCTGTCGGTCGAGTCTCCGACGTGGAGTGGCTCCCACGAAAGGAGCTCAAAGAGGATTGCGCCGAGCGCGTAGACGTCGGCGCGCGCGTCGATGTCGGCCCCAGCGAGTTGCTCGATGGGCATGTAGCCCAGAGTGCCAATGACGGCGCCCTGGGCGGTCCGGCCTTCCTCGGGCATCGGCGCGTGGATCTGCTCGCCAACGAGGTCGGGGCTCCCGTCGAGCACGCGCGCGATGCCCCAGTCGAGCACATAGACCTCGCCGAAGTCCCCGAGCATCACGTTGCCGGGCTTGAGGTCGCGGTGGATTACCCCCCGAGCGTGCGCGTACTCGACGGCACCGCACACGGTCGCGAACGCCGCGAGGAGCTTCCTCGAAGACCATCTCGTTTGGACCGCGGGGTCTTGGGCGCGCAAGGCGGCGATGACCTGCTCGAGGGTCACCCCACGGACGCGCTTCATGGTGAAGTAGGCCGCGCCGTCGTCGGCCACTCCGAGGTCATAGACCGGCACGATGCACGGGTGCTCGAGCTGCCCCTGCACGCGCGCTTCGCGCAGAAAGCGCTCACGCACGAACGCCGCACCGGAAGCCTCCTCCCGGACGGTCTTGACCGCCACGTCGCGCCCGATGCGCCGATCGCGGCAGCGCCGGACCTCCCCCATCCCCCCTTCGCCGAGGAGCGCCCCTCGCTCGTAGCGCGCGCCCTCGGCTGGTGCTGCGCCGAGGGTAATCTGTGGCTCGCGCTCGCTCACACGAACGTCGTCGAGCAAAGTCCGAGCATCGTGGAACAACGTCATGGTGTGAATCTCCCGGTTCTGCGTGAGCCCTTCGAACGACCCTACGGCTTGAGGAAGACCCCAAAGCCGTCACTGGTGTGTGCCCGTTGGTCCCCATTGTTGAGGGAAAGCGCGGTGGATAAAGGGAGTGCGCGTCCTCGGAATTGGCCATGGGTGACGATGCCGGTGCTCCCGATCGCAATACCCACGCGCTCCTCACGCCTCGGCTGCCGCTTCCGTTGCCGTTGCCGCTTCCATTGGCGCGGCATCCTTTTTTGCGACGGCCTCGGAGCCCGTCGGCGTAGCCGCGGCTTCGGGGCCGGTCCCGAAGGTGGTGCACGCGGCTTGGTAGACCACGAAGAGCACGCCGACAAAAACAACCCTCGCTGCGCGGTGCACCATGCCTAGGACCGTAGCATCTTCGCCGGCCGAGCCACCGAGCCGAGCCACACAGTCGGGTTCGGCCAGCAGGTCATCAGCTCAGCCGCATCGAAGCCGGGACTCGCCTACGTGGCCTCCATCTTCGTCCGTCGCGCGTTCTGCTTGCGCGGCAACTCACGGAAGGACGTGCCTTTGCACCGGATCGAGAGAATGCGGCGGATCCCCACAGGTGCATCGTGCCGTCGAAGGGTTCATCCTCACAGAGCATAGGCCACGATGACTCGCAATTACCGTTTGCCAGGCGAGCTCGTCGTCTGCGAGGCTACCTCCGGAAATAGTTCCCGCCACCTCGAGGAGCATTGAAGAACCATGAGCAACTACACCCGTCTTTCGGCCTCGGGGATGCGCACGATCTCGGCGCGTTGGCTTCGCGACGAAGAAGTTCACGCGTTCCTGTCGGCACACCCGAAAACGGCGGCGCTCCTCCCGGACGTCACCGAGGCCCATGACGCTCTGTGCGCAGCGTTAGGCGGAGAAGACAACTCTCCCATCGACGAACAGATTCAAGCGCTCGGCAAAGAGGGAGCCGTCCTCGACGAGCGGCACGATCGCAAATACCGCGGCACGTGGAAGCTCATCGACGCGCTGGTGGAGCTCACGGATGAGCCCGAAACGGCGGAATCGCTCCTCGCGCTCCGCGAAAAGCTCCAACCGGGCGGGCTCTCTCAAGTCAACGCCTCGTGGATCGACGAGGCCGGCAACGCCGCCACCGTACGACAAGACCTGGACAAGGCCACTCGTGCAGAGCTGAAGCGCATCCCGTCGATTGAGGGGCGCACTCTCGACGACGAGGTGCAGGCTTGGGTGAAAGCGGGCGAGCAGCTCGGCCCCGTCGCGGCCAAGAAGGCCGCACTCGAACACCAGCTCGCGAACCCGGAGGATGGCGCCGATTCGCAGGCCCTTCGCGCTGCACGACTCCAGTGGATCCGCATCGCACGCGCGCTCGAGAGCAACCTCGACCTCGTGAAAAAGATCTCGAGCGAGGACCGCGGCAAAGTCCTCGGCCTCCTCCATCAAGCCGCCGCGAACGCCGAACGTCGCAGCGCCGCGCGGCGTAGCAAGCCCGAGCCCGAGCCCACGCCCGCGCCTGCCCCGACTCCTCCGAAGCCGGCGTGACGGGGCAGCGCGCTGCCGCTGCGGACCACAGCGGCAACGCTGTCCAACGAACGCGGTAGCTTGCCGGCCCTCGAGACGGCGGACGAGGCGATCGCTGTTGCTCGGCGAGCATGAGGATCGCCCTTCCCAGGCGGTTCTCCATGCTCGCCGAGCATCAAAATCGCCTCCCGAGGCGGTTCGGGTTGCTCGCCAAGCATCGCCGTACGCCGTGCGAAGGGCCCGCGCGTGCCGGCGACGGGACGAGCTCCCCTCACGCGGGGCTCGCGAGTGCGCCCTTGGCGCCCGAGCACCGATCAGGTTTTCGGACCGAGGATTTCGCTGGGTTAGCAAGCATCGCTAGGAGCGATGACGACGGATACGACCCTTGGAAGTCCCCGACGGGGGACTCTCGTATCGACCCATCGCTCGTGCTGCGCCGGCGACCGATTGCGCGCGTGCAACCGCAAGAATGACCTTCAGGTCGCTCCAATCGGATCCGTGGCCATGCTTGAAGTCTAGCTCGGAAACCTCGCACGGGGCGGAAGTGAAACAGGTCCGAATCGGGACCGCGAGTCGCGGGCGGCCTTTGGGGATTGGCCTCGGTACTCGAATTTGGCCCATCCCCACAATCGAACGATCCCTGCCTCAGTCGGCGCAAGCCGGATGCGCTCCTCGGCGGCATCGTCGCGCGGGGCCGCTCTTCGGAGGATTCGGCTTTTCCAATAGGGTCCACGCGCTGCATGCGGGCGCGACACGGCTTCACGCGGACCGCGCATGTCTTATTCGGCAGTATCGACGCTACCGGCGCTTCGCCGGAGCACACGACTGCCCAGTACGGAGGTCCTCGAGCGGGCGGCCGCTTCGGCACGTCGGTCGGCTCGCCGATGCCACGCCGGTAGCGCGATGCGCTCCACGCCGCGCCGAGAGCGAGGGCCCGCTTTGGGCTCGACACCTTCACGATTGGCGACGTCAATGGTACCCTTAGGGAATGGGCATGGTTTTGCGGTCGCTCGCGCTGGTGCTCCTATTCGCCGCGGCGTGCACGACCTTCGGTTCCATCGATGA
>JAYUKI010000447.1:0-4441 GCA_043764595.1 Myxococcales bacterium
GAAGCGAATGTCGGCCCTGAGTCCCGCTCCTGAGCGCGGGCGAATTTCTAAGGTTTATACGAAATGATAAGACCATTGGGCGCTCGCTCTCAAAAAAGCGCTAATTTTCCTTACTATTGAAGCCATTTTTGCCAAGGCATGCCCCGTGCACCCGTTGTGGTGCATGGTGACCCATCGGATGGCAAACGTGCGTCAACAGAGCTCTGACTCTGCGGGCGAAGCACTCCGCGGGGCGCTTCGAAGCGAGCACGCTGAGGACTATGAAAACCTGCTCGCTGTTCCACTTCAGCAGGGCTGGGTGGCGCCCGAATCGAAGCTCTCGCGGACATCGGCGCCGACGGGGTGGCAGGCGTCACCGTCGGCGTGGTTCGATTGGCTGCGCCGCCGAATGACGCTGGCGGACGTCTCCCACCTGTCCGATTCGAGCCCCGGCTTTTGGAAGGAGTATCGGTACATTGCAAGCATCTGCGCGACGGGCCTCTTACCGAAGGAGTTTTGGAGCCCAGACGGCCTTCCTATCGCCACGTACCGTTGCAGTACCGACTACCCGGCTCACCGGCGAGCCATGGCGTGCACGCTCTTGCTCCTTTGCGACGAGCACCCGTGGGACAACGGTTTTCTCTCGATCGGCGTGCTTATCCAGAGCGCTCTTGCGCTCGAGATCGAGGCAAGACTCCACGCCGAGGCGTTGCTCGCGTGGCTGCTCGAGTGCGAGCACTACCTTTCGACCCCGACCCTCCGCCTCGCACTTCTCATCCTTCGATCCTTCACCACGCCGGACGACCCGCGGCTTCTTGCGATGGCCGACGACTTTCTCGACGAGGGCGGTATCGCCGATGTTTCTGACCATCTGGATCCGCAGTGGAGTGACCAGAGCCCATGGAACGACCTGGTGATGCAAAGCATATCGATTTCGGCGCGCTCGCCCGGTCTCGCGCGCGTACTGGACGAGCTGGTCGCCGCTTGGCCGCTTCCGAGGGGACTGTGAGGAAGCGCTCGGAGGCGAATGCAGCGTGTGCGATCGAGCTGGCACTCGAATACGAAGCCGCCACCCTTCCGTTCCGGGCACCCGAGAATGGCCGATCCGTCCCTCGTGGCACGCGTGACGGCGAGCTCGAAAAGCGCGTCGAGGCGAGGCGTCCAAATCGCCCGTGCTTTGCGCTGCGTGCCCTCGATAATGGGCCGATCGCAGGCAAGGCGTGACGACGACTACTGCTGTACTTGGAGGAGCCGCAACGCCGCATCCGGCGCGCGCGGTACCGGCGAGAGGAGCAAGTTTCCGAGCGGGCAAAAGGCTATTTCGCGCATCCTCGGCCCAGGAGCGGAGCGAGCAGCTTCGCAGGGTCCTCGTGCGGCTGGGTCTTGGAAAATAAGGGTCGCCATTCCTTCAATGTTCGCAAAAACCGTGGCCACGATTTTTCGCACGACTGATAAAGGCGTTCGAGCTCCGCCCTTCCCGAACCGTACGTTTGGTATTGAACGAGAGTGGCATTGTTGAGATCGCCTTTGGAGTGGTTTTTCGCCCGAAGCTCGGCGAGAAGTGCGCCCTTTCGGACAAGCTTCTCGCCGGGGCCGAGGTTCGATGCGTAGAGCGCTTCGAGGGTGGAGTAGGCCTTTTTCATGCGCTCGCCTCTCTCTTCGATCCACGCCTCGAGCTCGACGTAGGCCTTCTTTTCGGCCGAGCCGCCTCCACGTGATTCGTCGAGATAGGACTCCGCAAGGTGCTCGCCGACGAACGACGCCACGCTCTCGTTCAGCGTACTTTGACCGGGCACGAAGTATGTCGCGTGCAAAGACTCGTGCAATATCGTGTCGGCTAGCTCACCCAATCCTGCGTCGCCCTCGACGAACATCGTGGACAGCACCGGATCGTCGAAAAAGCCCAAGGTCGAATAGGCCGGTGAGGGCCGCACGTCCACGTCCCAGGCGCGCGCGCGAAGGTCGTTCCCGAACGCGTGGGCTTCGTCTTCGTGGAACCACCCCAGGTACGTGATGCTTCCGGTGACCGGAAAGGTCCACGTCTTGGAGCGAAACGAAAGGGGATCGCACGCCGAAACGACCCATACGACGGCGCGGCGCTCGAGATGGACGAAGGTGCGGTAGCTGTCGGTCGCGCGAAGGCCATGGCGCTCTCCATAGGCCTTGATGGGAGCGACCTCCGCCAAGAGCGCGCGGGTGCGCTTCGAGAAGTGTCCCTCGCGCACGATGCGATCGATCTCGATCTGTCGGTCCATGAGGTCGGCTTGGCCCGCCGACGCCTGCGTCAAATAGCGGAGCTCCGTGCAACCCGTGGAAAGTGCCGCAAGTCCGAGCATTGAAGCGGCAACAAGGGCTCGGTCGAGCCATTTTGCGCGCTTCGGAGCGCGCGGGAGGACAAAAACGTTCGTTTGGCGGGCGCTGACCACGTGCCTAGCCTAGCAGCCCGGTGGCGGCTTCCGTTGCATGTCCGCCGACTCGCATGCGCCGTTCGATCCCCGCGAGGAAGATTCTGTCCGAGGGCGCGTACGTGCGGAGAAGTGAGCCCGTCCCCATACCTTTCCCGTTCGAAGCTCCTGCCATTCGGCCTCGCTGTCGCGATGGCCACCGTTTCGGCCGTTGCGTGCAGTGCAACCGGCGACACGGGCTCGGAAGACGCAGGTACCGCGCAGCTCGACGCGAATCTGGCAAGCGATCGGACGGTTCCGGAAGTGGACGCGGGCACGGCCGACGGGGCCACCGCAGAAGATGCCTCGCGCCCGTCCGTGGATGGTGGTGCACGTGACGCGGACCTTTCGGACGCAGCAAACGACGGCGCAGTGGAGGCCGCGAACATCGACGCGAGCGATGCGCAAATCGCGATCGACGATCCCTTCGATCCGCGAAGCTGCGACGCGCCGGCCATGACCGCTGGACAAGCAACCATCGCTCTGGGGGCGGCCCCACGCATCAAGCTTGCCGATGCCACGCTGCTGCGCAGGGAGCGACGATGCACGGGGCCTGGGCCCGAAACGTGTGGTGCATGGGGAGCTCCCGTTCCTCACACCCAGGCGCTTCTTACCTATTCGGGTGGAGTCGTCACCGACTACAAGACGTTCGCGTTTCCGACCCATCTTGTGCTCTTTTCACAGGCAGGACAACCGAGGTTCTCCATCCGCCATGCGTCGGACTACCGTCACGATGCGACCGCCAGCACGCGTGGCGTGGGATTCGGATTCGGCACGATGCCGATGGTGAATACCTATCCCATCATCTACGTTTGGGACTTCGCGCCTGCCCCGAATCGCTACGACGATCTCCAAGGCCTCCTCGGCAACAAGGCCGAGCTTCATGCTGCGGAGCGCTGCGCGCGCTTCGTGGCTACGAACGGAGTCGCCGTGGAGATTGCCGCCCTCTACCGCTACTGAGGGCGTGGACGTTGCGCCCGAGCTCGCGAGCGGCCCGTGCCGAGCGCCATCGCCTCAACGGAGGCGCCGCGGATCGAGTAGCCTCCGCCAGAAATGGCTTCTCCCCTCTACACGAGCACAACACGCGAGCTTGCGTTCGACGACATGCCGGAGCCGCTTCGCTCGGCGTTCCAAACGCACGCCGAGGGAGCATCCCTACTCCTTCGCGATGTGCGTGCATGGCTCACGCATCGCGAGAACCCGACCTCGACCTCCTTCCTGGGAAGCCTCTTCGGAAGACGCTCGAACCCCGTCGATCCCGATCCGCAGCACGACGTGGTGCTCGTCTTGCACGCGACGCACGTGCTCGTTGGCACCCACGGCCCATCCCGCGGCACCTCCGTACTCTCGCTGCCTCTCGTCCAAGCGACCGTCTCCCGAGGGAGCGCACTGCAGAACGCGTTCGGCGCCAACGTCGATGCCCCCACCGACGACGGAATCACAAGTTCGGGGTTTCCTGGAACGGAGGGACGTCCCGGAACCTATTTCGTCGGCCTTGGTCCTGGTACGCATGCCGAGGCGTGCGTCGAGGCCGTTGGCGCGGCCATTTTGCGGATCAAGAATCCAACCTGAACCACGTACGAAGATGGCGCTTTCGTCGCTGACAAGAGTGTATGGGGTCGACTTCAGCGGAGCGCGTCTTGCCGGGCTGACCGCGTGGCGCGCCGTGCTCGATATCGTCCCATCGAAGCCACGACTGGTATCGGTCGATTCTCTGGCAATCCTTGCCGGAGCGCCGGAGCGAGAGGTCGTTTTCCCTTGGCTCGTTTCGGACATCCTGAAGACGAGCCACTTGGCGGTGGGCATCGACGCGCCATTCACGATGCCCACGGCCATGTCTCCCGTGGCCACGTACCGCGAAGAAATCGCGTGGGTCGGCACCTTCGTGGATGCCCCGACGATGGGCAGAACCCTTGCGAGCGAAGCGTTGGAGCGTTTCGGAGTCCGGCACGTGCGACGGGAAACCGACCGCCGGAGCCGCACGCCATTCGACTCCTACCACTATCGAATCGTGCACC
>JAYUKI010000448.1:0-1333 GCA_043764595.1 Myxococcales bacterium
CCTTCGTCCGCTGCCGGATAGTCGCCAAGCGGTCCATTGCCGCAGTCGACGAGGAGGCAATACAGATAGCCTCCAATACCGATGCCCGCGGCTGCACCACGATTGGATTGAGGGAGCGCTCCGCCACAGAACGCGAGCGTCCTAAGCCAACTAAAACCAAAGCTTTAAAAGAACCACCCCTCCAAAGTTGCTGCAACTACCCTGGCAACCCCTGTGTCTGTCGCGAGGACCGCGACCTCCTGCGTGACCCGATAGCCGTCGGGCCCGGCAGGCGGATGTGAGGCAATTGCGACCAAAAGCTCATTTTCACCAGGCGCGTCGCCGTACAGGTGGGAGATCCATGCCCTCGCAGCGCCGTCCGCTTTGAGAGGTGGTGGACAGACTTCTACCTTACGTTGCCGGAGGTCGACCTTCACTAGGTCGCGAGCGTCGCGAGCGCCGCCGCGCTCCACGAAAGCGTAGCCAAAGCCCTCCTTCGTTACCAGAAGGCGCCCAAAGAATGCGTCTCCGGCAGGAAGCTCCACCTGCGAATAGCTTGAGTCGGACGAGCGGCGAGCGTGGAGCTCGCGATACTGCGGCCTATCGCGCCGGAGTGACCATACGACGAAAGCGTCGTGCGTGAGCGAGTAGTAGAATTCCGGCTGAAGTGGGTAGCCGTCAAATCCGATATCTTCCAGTGAAAGCTTGTTCGCTACCAATTGTTCTTCCCTGCGTTCTCTGGAACGTCGAAGGCCTTACACATCTTCTCCGAGTGCACCTCACCGTATGTGAAGAACTTCGCGCCGTCGCTTTTGCATTCATAGTGACATTCTGGCGGCGAGCCGGGTTCCATCCGAACCACTCCGCAGTCGTCGGGTGGGCGACCCGACGCCGAATCCGCCCCCGCGTCGCACGAAGACGGCGACGTCGGCGGCGCGGTCGGCGGCAAGCTGGCGCCCGGTGCTGGGGTCGGGCCGCCTGTAGCCGGCGGAATTTCTGGTACATTGGGCGGCCAGAGCCAGTGCAAAATTATCGCGGTCGCCCCGGCACTCCCAATCCAATCAACGACCGCGGCTCCGCCCGCTACCACCAAAGCAGGAGTTCTGCCGGACCGATCACTGAAATTCACCGGGTCCCCGCCCGCATACTCATAGAAATTCCACCCGCCGCCAAACCTCGCCTCGTCCTTGCTCAACCACCGGCCGGTCTCCGGATCGTACTCCCGAGCTCCAAACCGCACGAGCTTCGTGTCTTCATCGTAGATCCCCCCGGCAAAGCCAAAGGGCACTCGGACGAATCCGCCCGACAGGGTGTCCGTGGTGGCCTTTCCCCAGGGATCGTGTTGCATGACTTG
>JAYUKI010000449.1:0-4433 GCA_043764595.1 Myxococcales bacterium
AAGGGCATCGGCTTCCACGAAATCGGCCACTCGATTGGCATGCGCCACAACTTTGCGAGCTCGTGGGACTCGCAAAACTACGCCCCGCAATACTGGCAGCTTCGCACCAAAGAGGGCGAAGCCACCGGCAAGTGCCCCGACACCGGCCGAACCGGCGGTGACGACAACTGCATGGGACCGCGCTACCTCGATCCGCTCACGGACGACGAACAAGGCCTCGCGCCGAACGAGCCGCGCCCCGGCATCGAGTACTTCGCGAACACCTCCACCATGGAGTACCAGATCGAGCGCTTCGGCGAGACGGTCGGCGCGGGAACGTACGACCTCCACTTCATGAAGACCGTTTACGGTCGTGTCCTCGAGACCATGGACGAGCGCGAAATCGCGCCGGACAAGCAGCAGTACTTCGCGGTGAAGACCCTCTCCCAGGGTATTCCGAGCAACCTCGTCTTCGTGCCGAGCGTTGGTTATGGCGTGCACTATACGAAACAAGCCAACCTCGCGAAGGTGTTCGATCCGAACCGCGACTGCCGACCTGCCACCGAAGCCGAGAAAGAATCGGCCAAATGGCGCATCGTTCACGGCAAGGTGTGCTCGCCTTCGCCGAAGAATCACCTTGCCTACGACGACATGAAGTCGTCCACCATCGAGTTTACCGACAACAAGGGCGTCAACACCCCCATTGGCGTGGACGGCGTTCGTTGGACCGGGACCGACGAAAACGGCACCAAGCTCGTTCGTTGGCACTACCGCTACGGCGAGGACTATTCCAGCGGTGGATACATCCACGCCAAGCTCTTCGACAGCGGCGCGGACATCTACGAAACCACCGTGAACGTCACGCGTCGGTTCGACCTCACGTACCCATGGCAGTACTTCCGCCGACTCAACAAAGAGTTCGCGTGGTGGTCGGTGCCCAACGCCGTCGGCTCCAGCACGTTCTCGCGCCTCCGCGCTTACCACTGGAACACGACCACGGACATCAGCCGCGCAGGCCGCACCGACCTCGCGAATCCGGACCAAGACCAGCCGGCCGTGTACGCCTCGGACGAGATGTTCAACTTCCTCCAGCGCGTCATCCTCATGCCGGAGCCCGGACAGTACGGTCCCAGCACGGACACCACGCTGCGCACGCCGAAGCGCGCCAATGCACTGACCATCTTCGACGTCTCCACCGACGCGAAGACCGCGATTGGTGACATTGGAATCGTCGATGGCCGCTACATCCAAATCGACTTCAACAACGAGCTTGGTGGAAGCTGGGACTACGGCCGCTACCCCGAGCACATTGGCTTCGACGACGAGAAGGTCCTCGCCCTGCGCGAAATGGTCGACTCCCGTCCGACGCTCTCGACCATCTCGCGTGAGAACGCCCTCGACGGTCGCGATCCGTACATCAGCTTCCGCACCGACAACCCCCAGGCCATGGACCGTCTTCTCGGCGGTATCCTCTCGCAGGACTGGGAGACCATCGCCCCGTCGATGCTCGCGGACAAGAAGACCCTGAAGACCTTCAGCCTCCTCGACCGTGATCCGAGCAAGCTCACGAGGCCGGCCGGCTCGAGGATCATCTTCCCGAACACCGGCTACTCGAACGCCATCGGCATGGGCATCTACTCGATGCTCTTCTCGAGGTTCTCCACTGATCTCACCCTCGCGAACAAGCTTCGTATCCGTTTCGCCAACGACAACGGTGCGAAGATCCCCGACGCGAAGCGTGTATCCTTCACTGACCCGGTCACGGGCTTCCGCTACGACGCGAACCGCTTCGGTACGGAGAACATCCAAGGTCGCGACGTCGAGACCGGCATCGCCTCGCGCATGCTCCAACGTGCAAACGAGCTCGTCATCGCGGCCTACCAGGTCAAGGAGCTCAACGGAGCACCCGTGCTCGACGCCTTCGGCGAGCCGGAGCTCATCCTCGTGAACGGAGCACCGGTCGCAAAGGCCTCCGATCAGATTCCCGCACTTCGCCGCTACATCGGGCTCCTCGATGGTGTGCGCCAAGTCGGAAATATCTTCGGCGAAGGTCCGCTCGGCGGTGGCGGGTGAGCCGCAAGCTCTCCTGAGAGACAACGCCTGATTGAAACGCGGCATCTGGAAAGCTCCAGGTGCCGCGTTCCTTTTGTGCGCCCAGCATGGGCGTCGTCTAGCGGGTGCGAGTCCCGCCGAGAGGAGATGATCCTGATCGAAGCGAACCGAAACTGCGTTGGAAGGAAGCGGGGAGCGAAAACTACGCGTCGATGAACGTCACTTCGTCGGTTCCAAGCCGCTAAGGCTCGTGATCGCCCCAGCCGTGTGCTCCGTTTTGACCCGGGTGCATCGAGCGGCGACCAAGGCCCCCTCCAGGGCCTCCGGCGCCCATCGGCCCGCCGCCTCCACGCGCGTGCTCCATTCCGGAGGCGAGCTTCTCTCGTTGCTCGGGCTTCAAAATGGGAACGAGCTTCTCGAACACTTTGGCCTGTTCGAGGAACGGTGCGCGGACCTTCTTCGGATCCCGCGTGGGCACTTTTTTCGCGTCGAAACCGTCTTTTTCGAAGGCAGCGAGCAGAGCCTCGAGGTGTTTCTTTTCTTCCTCGCGGTCCGCTTCCATCTTCTTGAGCTCGTCGGACGGAACGATGGCTTCGGCCTTTTTTTGCTGGGCCTCGTCGAGGCCAAGGTTCTTGGTCATGCGATCGACCAACGAAGGGCCTTTGGGCGCACCGGCGTCAGTCGCCGCTTTGTGGGACTGAGCGATCGCTTCGCGTGCGGCGAGTTTCTTGCGGAGACTGTCCGTCATCGTCTTTCGCTCGAGCGGACCGAGCGCGGCGTAAATGCCATCGAGCGCGACGACCTCTTTTTCGTGATGCGCTTTTGCGGCTTTCTCCAGCGCGACATAGAGCGGCTCGAGCTTCGCCGTGTCGATTTTCCCGGCCTTCACTTGAGCCACGAGCTCGTCATGAATCGCCTTGGCTTCGTTTTGTTTGCCTTCGTCGTCCGCGAAGGACTTGGCAATCGCGTCGAGCTTTTGGGTCTTCTCGGGTTCTTTGAGCTCGAGGTTCGACGCCGCGCTGAGCAAGAGGCCTGCGCGTCCCGCGTTCCGAGGAATCATGTGCTTCGCGGGCGGAATCGCCAAGGGAGCACTGGCTACTGCGGAGGGATCGGCCGACGGGGCCGCGGCCTCAACGTTTGCCGCGACACTTGCCGAAGGGGCTGGAGTCGGAGTGGCATCCTGGCTTTTGCAGCCGGCGCCCCCGACGACAGCGGTCGTGGCAAGGAGGGAAAAAAGAAGCGCCGGGAGTCGTGCGTGCGTGGTCATTCGGAAACCTCGCCCCGCATCCTACACCACCGAGCTGGCCGTACCTTCCATCCGAACTTCCACGTCGCGCTCGCCGAGCGTGGTGGCCGCGAGCAGCACCAGACCGACCCACACCGCGTCGGCGAGGAGCAGGTGCACGAGCTGGATGGCCACGGGCGCGAGGAGGGCCACGTTCGCGAGACCCACGAGAAGCTGCGTGACGAAAATTCCGGTGAGCACACGCGAGCAGAGCGAAACGGCACGGTCGTTCGGACGAACCGCTCGTGCCATCGCCCCCGCGCCTACGACGAGCAGGCCACACGCCATCGCGAGCATCGGGTGAAGCACGCGCAGACGAAGAAAAATGTGCGCGCTGGTCGAGAAATCCTGGGCGATCCCTTCTCCGAGGGTCTTCGCAGGGAAGAGCGTGTCCCCGAGCGCCGCGATGCCTCCGGACATGCCCACGAAGAGCGCGCCACCGAGGGCCACGGCGATGGGCCACTTCACGAAGCCTTGGTTCCGGAGCTTGATGCCCCGCCCTCCGGAAGCAAAATAGGCCGTGAGCACCAGGCTCGCGAGCAGGAAGAACGTGTTCACGAGGTGGAGCGACATGCTGAGCCCGCGCTTCGCCGAGGCATTGTGCGCGACGAGCTCGAACAGCACGAGGCCCGCACCGAGCAACGCCTCGCCCAGCATGAAACCCAGCGAAAACAAGGACGCTTTGCGCACGCGGTGACCCTTCGGGTGGGCGCGAAAGGCCCACACGGCGAGCACGACCGTTCCGACGAGCGCGAGCCCACTCGTGAGGCGGTGGGAGAGCTCGATCACCGTGGCGATGCTCTTCGGGTGCGGGATTACGTCGCCGTTGCACGTGGGCCAGTGGCTGCCGCATCCCGCGCCCGAGCCGCTGGCGCGAACGAAGGCGCCCCAAAGAATGACGAGCGCGTTGTACGCAAGAAAGCCCCAGGCGTACTTGGCGAACGAGGTGAGACGGGGAGGGGAAGCCATGCGAGGCGATGCTTAGGACCGGCCACGCCCACGCGCAAGTCGCGTCGCCACCACGGAAATCCTGCCAGGTACGACTTTGGGATACATGCTTTTCGCTGCGGGGAGGACCTGCTAAGTCACGAGGAGCTTGGGAGCCCTCGCCGACACC
>JAYUKI010000450.1:0-4433 GCA_043764595.1 Myxococcales bacterium
CACGTGCTCTACAACTACCGTGCAGAGCAGCGCGTGCCACACCCGATCAACGGGCTCGATTCCCGCAGCCAGGGGATGATCAACTACTACTACAAGACCCTCTTCCAAGAGATGGTGCGCTTCCTCAACCAAGGCGTCGTCAAGACGGATCGTCTCGGCCTCCAGGACCTCGCACGGGACGATGGCGGCAAGGCGCTCCCGGGATTCACGGAGCCTGCGCGCATGGATTGGGACCTCAAGACCTTCGGCGGTCCGGACTGCACCCCCGCCAACGGTGAGTGCATGCGGAAGGCGCTCCCGGGCCACATCGATGTCGCCGGAGTAAAGTAAAAACCCATGAGCCTCGGGGAGATCCGACGACGGATGAAGGGACCGTAGCCTTCCTCGAATCCACGAGGCTCGGAGCGGTACGCTCGAACGGCGAGCGCCGCGTGCCGGCTCACGGCAGCGTGATGCGACGCGATTCCGAGGCGCCTCGGGCCACTCCACACGTCACCGTGTCGTCAATCGAGAGGGTGCAGAGGTCGAACCCCGTGGCGACCACGAGACGCGCGCCGGCCGCTGGATCGTGGGTCTCGACCTCGGGGGTGAGCACGGGCGCCGGCGAGGTTTGGCCCGTGGCAAGCGGAGGGGCCTTCCAGCACGACAGGGAGCCGTCGTGGCCCGTCGCGCATCCGAAGATCCCGTCGGAGGCGGCGGTGCGGGCCGGCCCGGGCAACTTGGGAATGACGATGCCTTCGGTGGAGCGGCACTCGACGGTGCCCGAGGCGAGGACGAAGCACGTCTCGCGGTACGAAGTGCTCATTCGGCTCACGGTCTCGTTGGGAGCCTGGAGCGCGGCGAAAGGCTGCCCGTCGCCGCCAGTGATGTTGCCCGAGTAGCAGCGTGTGTGGCCGCTCGCGTTGCGGGCGCACTCCATTTCGCCCTTCGCCAGGTCGGTGGCGTCGTGCGCGGCCGCGCGGGTAAACGAGTCGTAGGGGCTCCCGTCGTGCGAGTGCCGAAACGTATAAAAACTCACGCTGCGGCAGACCCCGTCGGAGCCGCCGGGCGACACGGAATAGGAATCGCAGCTGGTCCCGAAGCTCCAGAGCTCGCCATCTTCGCCGATGGCCGTAATCCCGTCGCCGAGGGGCTGGCCGGTGATGACGCGCATCTTCGGGATGTCCGTGATTCTTTGCGGCTTCGGGAGGAGGAGCGTTCCACCGAGATCAGGGCGTGCTTGCTCGCAGTAGAGGCCCCTATGGCCCCAGCAGGTCATGTGGCCTTCCTCGTCGAGCGCGCACGCGTTGCAGTCGCCTACCGCCAAGCGACGAGCACCCGTGACCCCGAAGACACGAGCGGCCGTGCCTTCGGGGATCGAACGCCCGAGGGCGATCTCGGCACCGCGCCCCCAGCACGCCACGCCACCATCGTTGTAGAGTGCACACACCTGCGCCGAGCTCGCCACGAGGCTGCGGATGCGCCAGGCCGAGCGTGGCTCGGGATCTTCGGCAATGCCGTTCCAAGGGGGGGCAGGAGGAGGCGCTTTCTTGCAGGCGAGGAGAAGCGCGCTGGCGAGGAGCAGGCGCCCCGCGTGCTCGAGGGCCGAGGAGCGGATGGAGAAGCCGATCGAGGAGGGCATCTCGAGAGTCTGAAGGCACCCCATGGACGCGGGGCGCGTGCGCGGGTGAATCGTCGTGCGCACGCGCGTGAAATGCGTGTGAATCCGTTGGAAACGGCGAAGTCGAGCCGAGCTCGGCGTGCCGCTCTATTCCGTGGTTGGCCCCACGAGCCGGTGCGTTTTGGCGGGCTTTCTTCTTCGCGCGTGTCTGCTGCGTCCGTAGTGCGCTTTGCGCACGGGCTCGCTCCGAGATGCCGACTCGAGGCCCGTGACCTTCTCGACACTCGCGCCGAGCGTTGGCTACGCTCGGCACGGTGTCGTGTCCGATCTTCCTCGTCAAAGTGATCAAGAAGGAGGGCTCTCGTCTGTGGCTTCGTATCGACGGAGACGGTGACCAGAGCTTCGACATCCACGACCCGCGCGACGTGATCAAGGTCTTCGCGTACGGCGGGGACTTCCTCCTTCCGGATGGGCGGAGCGACTACGGTCGAGAAGAGACCTCGGTGCTCGCTCGCCAGATCGACTTCCATACCCAGCTGTGGAACGACGACTGGATTCGCGAAAATGCCTATCGCTACTACCGTGACGTAAAGGTCCTCTCGGAGGTGAGAGCTGGGACTTCCGCCGTGCCGACGCTCGAGGCCATTCACGGACGTGTCGATGCAGACCGGCACTTCGAGTGCGAAACCCATCCTCATTGTGTTGTTGAGATCGTGGTCACGGACCCAAGCTCCATCGCGCATCTCTCGGATGGGCTGGTGTATTCCTTCTACTGATCCGGAGGCCTCCCGGAGCTCTCCTCGATCGTCGATCGGCTGTGGCGCCGACGGTTCGAGGCCCTCGCTTCGTATCGAAAACTGCCTACCGTGGAGGGCGAGCCAACGGCGTTCCTCGATGGCGGCGATCCGGAGCAAGAGCACAAGTTTTTCCGCCATCCGAGCCACGAAAAGCGAAGCCCCATGATGCCGATCGCGCCGCAGCCGCAGCCCAGGCAGACGTTCCCGAGCTGCGTCTTGATCCCGATCGGGTCGCCGATGTCGGTGCTGGGGCGCGTGAAGAGTTTCGCGGGGTTAGATAGATGGGGCATCTGTCCGAACCGTGGGGGGGACGGCTTTGAGGGATGGGGCATCTGTCCGAACCGTGGGTCGGACGCTTCGACCAGATGCGTGGGTCGCTTTTGGCCGTTAGGGGGACGGCTTCGACCACATGAGGCGGTTGGTTTTGGCCGTTAGGGGGACGGCTTCGACCACATGAGGCGGTTGGTTTTGGCCGTTAGGGGGACGGCTTCGACCAGATGAGGCGGTTGGTTTTGAAGGACCGGGTTCCCTGGTGACAGATCAGACCGGGAGCTTGGGTTACAGATCGCTCTTCCTCTCAATCACAAACCCGAACCGATCGCCACGGCATCCGGGTACCCGTGAGACACGAACCGGGAGAGCTGGGATGCCCATCCGGGTAACCTCGTGACGCGAACCGGATCTCGCGAGACGCGGACTGGCATGACGGCGCAGACCGGGTCGCACTGCGACGCGGACCGGCTCCGTGTGACACGGTCCGCTCACGACAGCTTCTCGAGGACGGGAGCGCCGTTGCGCATGAGCACGTATCCGAGGAGGAGCGGGCCGAAGTGGACTTCCCACTCGGCTTCGTCGATCTGACGAAGGCCGACCGGCTGAGAGCGGAGAGGCGGCCCCAGGTAGATTGGCATTCCCTTCCACTTCATGACGCCGTTCTCCTGGACCCAACGCACGGCGAAATCGTCACTGTACGTAGGTGGTTCTGGGCGGTCCGGCATCGCACGAAATGACGGTGCGTAGCGCGACGCAGGCGGCTTCTGACCGAGCGCCTCGTGAGGGCGTCGCTCGTTGTAATCTGCACGGAACGCATCGAACGATCGCTGCTGCGCGGCGAAGGTCGCCGAAGGCGGCGAGGCCGTCTGCTCCTTGAGCGTGCGGTGCATACGCTCGTGACGACCGTTCTGCTCGGGGTGACCGGGCTCGATTCGCTCAGGAAGAATCCCGAGACGAACCCACCATACCTGCAGGTGCGAGAGCCCACCGAACGCGTTCGACGCGAAGGGAGGGCCGTTGTCGGTGCGGATCCGAGCGGGCAGACCGAACTCGCGAAACGCACGCTCGAACTGCTCGCGGACCGGCTCGAAGCGCGGCACCGTGAGGCCCTCGCACTTGATGAGGTAACGCGTGTGCGCGTCCGAAATCGTGAGCGGATAGCAGCGCATTCCGTCCTTCGTTGCGAAGTGGCCTTTGAAGTCCGCACACCAGATGTCGTTCGGGCTCGCCGGCTCGCCGAGCGGATTCGGGCTCGGCGCCACGCGAATGCGGGGCCTTCGAGGGCGTACGAGACCATTGCGCTTCACGATGTCTCCGATGGTGCTCGCCGCCGGAATGACGAGCTCGGGGTGCGCGGTGAGCAGCTGCTCGCGTAGCTTCTTCGGACCGTCGTGCGGGTACTTTTTCCGAAGCTCGACGACCAGGTCTGCAATGTCGTCGGAGGTGCGGTGAGGGCACGCCCTCGGTACCGGCTTCCGGTCCGTCAATCCGGCTGGACCTTCCGCTTCGTAGCGGGCCAGCCACTTGTAGCCCTTCGCCCGCGATATGCCGAACGAGCGGCATAGCAGCGCAAAGTTGCCGCGAGGATCCTCCTGCACGGCGGCGATGAATCGAACACGTTCGTCCATGGGTCTTGTCGCTTTCCACGGCATGACAGCTGGAGTGCTGCCGTTCGGCCGTAAGTGCGACCCGAAACCCAACTGGTTGAGCCAGTGTCACCAGAGAACCCGGTCTAAAGTGTCACCCGGGTACCCGGTTTGCAC
>JAYUKI010000451.1:0-4428 GCA_043764595.1 Myxococcales bacterium
CCGATCTGTGCTCGCTCCTCGAGCACCTGCCTCGCGTCGGTCTCGACGGAATCTGGCACACTTATTTCGACCGGGCGCCTTACTTCAGGCGCACCACGCGGACGCGCGGCAACGCGGCGGCATCCACGGAGACCTCGAGACCGGTCTCCTGGGACGATGGCGCGGCAGCGAACGAGAGATACTCGACGCCTCCCGAGCGGACCTTCCCGTCGGCGGCCGCGAGCGGTTGCATCTTCGGGCCCTTCATCTTCTGCCCGTGGAACGACGCAAAAACGTCCGCGCCTCGAGGCCTTTTGGTGAGGGGATCCATCTCGACTGGGCCGAACGAAAAGCAGGAGCTCTTCGGTGCGGTTCCACTACCCTTTTCGGAGTTCGAGAGGGCGAGTGCCGTGTAGAAGTCCATGGCTACGTCCGCCAAAGTGGTGCCGGCGGTGGCGACGGTCTTCTGGGCCACCGACTCTTTTGCATCGAGCACGTCGCGCAAAAACGCCGGGCCTCCGCGGCCTTCGATGGTTCCGTCCGCCTTGGCGGTGTCTCCACCTGCGCGGTCGTAAAGGTACCGGACGAACAGGTACGACGCGCCTCGAAGGAGGCCGTCGCGCTTCGTGTCGTACGTGGAGCGAGTGCCTACGACCTCGGACAGCGAGAAGTCGCCGATGCCGTCGAGCCCCGCCATCGTGACGTAGAGATTGCCAGATTGATAGCCACTCGCGTCTTGGGCGAACCCACCGAATCCCTCGATCATGTACGAGGCATCCGGCCAATCGGAGAGCTTGTTCCGCACCACTTTGCGATTGAAGTGGAGGAGGTGACCCAGCTCGTGGGCCAAGATCTCTTTGATGGCAGCAGGAGTGTTGTACGGAGGCGCGATGTCGGCTGGGGGCGTGAGATAGAGGAACTCACCTTTGTTGCCGGAATCTGCACCGCAGCCCGTGCCTTCGAAGAGGTCGCACTGACGAAAGAACGCGACGGCGCTGTCTTTGGTGAGTGGCGTGAACACGAGGCCCACGCGGCCATCCGCGTCCGCATCCGACTCGACACCGAAGATCGTTCGCGAGCGCGGGAGGATGTTCTTGTCGAAGTCCGCGAGAAACTCCGCCACGAACGCAGCGTCCAACGTGGCCGGGTGCGCCGGAGTCTTGTCGACCCAAACGACGGCTTTTTCGCTGACCGAGAGCACCTCGGCGGTGATCGTCTCGAGCCTCGTACCGACTGGCACTTTGAGCGTACGCGTCGTCCCGACCGCTGGCGGCGTGCCCGTCGGGCCCGTCTCGGTAGGGACGGCTTTGCCCTTCCAAGCGTCGGGGCGAAGCGCGCAGCCGTCGAGCCGTTTGGCTTCTTTGGCGCCTTCCGCAGGCCCTTGCGCAGCCGAGTAGGCATGATCGCCTTTGGACGTGTCGAGCTTCGTCGAAGCCACGATGGCGACGTACGACTCGACCCCCGTGGACGCGAGTCGCACCGAAGCGCGGCCCTCTTCCACCACGAGCTCGGCCGCTTCACCGGGCTCGAGCACGAGCACTCCCGGCTTCGGAGCCGAGGTTTCCTGGGCGGACGAGTCGGGAGTAGGGGCTGCGTCGGGCCCATCTGCGCTGGGCGTCGCGCTGCATCCGGACACGGAAACCGAAGCGAATGCGCACACCGAAAGGAGCGACAGCAGCGATAGAAGCGGGATTCGGAGCGTCGAGCGCATCATTGGGGAGCCTCTCACTTCGGGTCGAATACGAGCCAGAAGCGCGAGAGCTTGCGCTCTCCCACGGTCGAGGCTTGGGCCTCGCCGAGCTTCGCCGTCGGAGTGGTCGAGATCAGACGATAGGCACTCTGCGGTTTGCCGAGGTAGCGCACGGCGCGGTCCGGAGTGGCATACCCGGTTTGGGCGTGGAAGTCGCCGGCGACCGTGAGCACGCGACCGCCCTTTTCTGCTTCTTTTGCTGCAAAATAGCCCATGGTTTCGTCGCGAATCACGGCCAGATCGGTGAAGTAGGCGAGCGACTCGGCTTTGCTCATTCCCATTCCCGTGTGTGCGTTCGGATCGAAGTTCGCGGAGAAGTAGGCTTTGAAAATGTCGTCGGCCGCGGCCACGGGTCGGGGCGCGATGGATCCTGCATATTTGTAGCTATCCGGGAGCGCATTGAACACTTCGAGTGGCTTTTTCGGGTATCCCGCGTAGAGCGTTTCGAGCGCCTCTTTGGGCACGTTCAGGCCGACCACCGGGCGATTCTTCTCCTTCATGTGGTCGACGAGGGGCTTCCAGTATTTGGCGTAGTTCGCCCACGGCTGGCTCTGTTTTTCGAAGGCCTCCGCGGTCAGATCGCCAGCCACGTAGCTGTCGAGGATTGGCTGCTCGTCCCGCTGGAAGTGCTCCATCGCCAGCGACATGTTGGCGTATTTGGCCGTCATGCGCGTGAGCACCCAGAGCTCGAGCTCCTGTACGGGGGCGGTCTCGTGTTGCTCGCCGAAGAAGACGAGCGACACTTCGCCGAGCGCCGAAACGAGCGCCGTTTCGTCGAGGTAGACGTTCTTCTCGGCGTCGAAGATCTGCATCGAGCCGAACGCGGTGCCCGTGTACTTCGGCGCCTCGGCGGCGGACGGGAACGTCTTGCCGCTGGCCTCGACGGGCTTCGTGGGATCGGTCGGCACGGGATCGGTCGGACCTTGGACGACTTCGGTCGCGCAACCGACGAGGGCGAGGAGGGAAGACAGGGCCAGGGTCGAAACAAGAGGGCGGAACATCACTCTCGTTTCTGTCACAGGATCGGTCCGTGCGGTAGGAGCGGCGCGCTCCTTCTCAGCGGCCCACGTGGCGCAGCGCGCCAAAATCCCGGGGGTTCTCGCGTTGCCGAACGAAAGGGCGCGGCGTAGTCTCCGATATTTGATGCGATTTCCACGACTTCTACGCGATCCAGCCCGTGTGCCCGGTAGCTCGACCGAGGAGTTCGGCTCATGAAGATCGTGGTCGTTGGTGCCGGTGGCCTCCTTGGGAGGCACGTCGTCCAAGAGCTTCGTGCGTCGGACCAAGACGTCGTCCCCCTCACCCGCGAGGAGTGCGACATCACGGACCTCGAGGCGGTCCTTTCGCTGACCCGTGGCGCCGACCGGATCGTCAATTGCGCGGCCTACACCAACGTCGAAGCCGCAGAGTCGAACGACGAAGCCGCCTACCGCGCGAACGCGCTCGGTCCCGAGAACCTCGCTCGAGCGGCCGATCGCCATGGCTCGGCGCTCGTGCACGTATCGACGGACTTCGTGTTCGACGGCCAAAAAGAAGCTCCGTACGACGAGCTCGACCGCCCCGCACCGATTGGCGTTTATGCGAGGAGCAAGTGGGCGGGGGAAGTGCTCGCTCGGCAGGTGACCCGGAGTGTCTTCGTCGTGCGTGTGCAAGGCGTCTATGGCGACGGCGGGCGGAACTTCGCATCGCGCCTTCGAGACCTTTTGTGTGCCGGAACGCCGCTCCGAATCGACGGAGAGCGTCAGGTGCAGCCTACATGGGCACGCACGGCAGCGCGGCAAGTCCTAGCCATCGCACGAACCGATCTCTTCGGGACCTACCACGTGAGCGCACGCGGCAAGACGACCTGGGCCGACTTCGCCCAAAAGCTCGCGTCCCGCCTCGGCGTTCCGTCGACCTGCACGTCCGTACCGACGGAAGGCCTTCCATCGAAGGCCGTTCGACCGAAAAACTCCCTCTTTTTGCATCGGATGATCGAGCTTCGTGGACTCGACCGCATGCCCACGTGGCAAGACGATTTGGACGCCTATCTCGAACGGGATTAACCGTACCCTGTCAGCGAAAGGCCACGATCTCGCGAAGAATACTCTCGTAGCGGTCGAGCCCGGTGGCGAGCGAGAAGTGGGGCGCCGTGACCTCGCGGGCGCGCGAGAGGGCCTCGTGATCCGGTCGAGTGGTCGCCATGAACCGAGCCGCTCGCTCGAGCTCGGGATCGGAAATCCGATCGAGGACGTGCCCCGATCCGGCCTTTTTTACCCACTCCGTGACCTCGTCGTTGCAGCCGAAGTACACCGGACGAACGCCCGAAGCGAACATCTCGGCGAGCTTCGTGGGCACCGAAGCCCGCTTCGCGGCGTTCACCACGAGAAGCATGACGGCGAAGTCGATGAGCGCCGTATATGCGGGCATCGCCTCGTGCGGGGCCACGCTCACCGTCGCGCGAGAAGGCGCGATCCCCGCGCGGTCGAGGAGGGCTTTCCATTCGGCTGTTTGGGCCGACAAAACGAGCACGTGGAGGTCGTCGGAGAGCTCGAGCGCTCGTCGTACGAGATCCAGTGTCTCCACGCCGTAGTACGATCGATTGAGCGATCCGACGATGCCGATGACGCGCTTTCCACGGAGCGTTTCCCGAAGCTCGGGCGGAACGCGGTCGAACGAAGCGGAGTCGCGCAGCCGAAACGCGTCGTAGTCGGCGCAGG
>JAYUKI010000452.1:0-1329 GCA_043764595.1 Myxococcales bacterium
AGGTCCCAATCGGAGTCTTTGTGGCCGACCTTGGCGGCGACCGTGGAGTTGTCGGCGTAGCGGATTTGCGCTTGCTCGGCGCCTCCGAGACCGGACAGCGACGTGAGGATGCGCCCATCGTTCGCGAGCACTGTCCCGATGGCTGCGGGCCTTCCGCCGACCTCGATGGCCACCACGCCGCGCCTGAGCTTCTCCGCCGGGTCTAGAGGCGCAGCGGGCGCTCCGGACGGCGCTCCGGACGCAGAAGCCGCAGGAGCCGACGAAGGGGGTGCAGCGCCTGGCAACGGAGGGAGAGCCGAAGCCACCGAGGCGAACAGGGACGTCGCAAGGAGAGCGGCGGGGAGCAGTCGGAGGGATCGCATGGCGCCTTTAGGTTAGCTCGGGTTTCGACAAGGAGCGAAGCCTCCGTGAGGCAATGCCCGGGCCAGCGGCCCTTTTCCCCAAACATGGGGCCGCCCACGCGAATTCCGGCGGAACGTGAACGAGCGGCCACGGACGGCGGTCGCGCGTGTCGCGGTGGAGCGCCTCGGTGCGTCTTGCGCGCGAAAAACCGCGGGGTTAGACTTTTTCGGCGCGATTCGAGCCCAAAAGCCCGGCAGGCCGGACCAAGAGGACCGCGATGAGAACCACGAAAATCGGCGCGTCGATGCTTCCCGAGTAGCTCGAGAGCTTCATGAGCTCGCCCAGGACGCCGAGCAAGAGACCGCCGAGCATGGCGCCCGGGATGCTTCCGATGCCGCCCAAAACCGCCGCGACGAAGGCGCGGGTGCCGATGGCGGTGCCCATGGTCGGGTACACGGACGACTGATCGATGCAGAAAAGCACGGCCCCGATGGCGGCCAGAGAAGAGCCGAGGGCAAACGTGGCGGAGATCACGCGGGATGTGCGAACGCCCATGAGTCGCGCCGCTTCTTCGTTCGCCGAGAGCGCTCGCATCGACTTCCCGAACCATGTCTTTTTCACGATGAGCTCGAGGATCACCATGACCGTGACCGCGACCACGAGGATGACGACGCGGGATTTTCCCACCGGTCCGACGCCAGGAAGCACGAGGCTGCCCGTGATGAGCTGCGGATACGAGCGGTAGCGCGCCGAGAAAAAGAGCTGGGCCGCGTTCTGCAGAAGCACCGAGACGCCCAAGGCCGTGACGAGCGGCGTGACGCGCACGAGGGCGCCCTTTCCGCGTCCCCGAAGCGGCCTATAGGCCACGCGCTCGACCGTGATGCCGAGAAGCGAGGCCCCGAGCATGGCCACGACGATGGCGCACGCGCCCGAGAGAAGCGGGTTCTCGATGCCCATGGCGCCGAGCACGAAGACACCGATGTACGC
>JAYUKI010000453.1:0-4422 GCA_043764595.1 Myxococcales bacterium
GGCGACGCGCTTGGCGGGGTGCGATTGAATGCGGATCATGACGTCCGCGAGATAGACCTCGGGATTCACGCCGTGGCGTTCGCACGTTGCGATGAGGGAATAGAGCGGCATTAGCTTCGCGCCGGCCTCGACGCTGCCAAAGAAGAGCGAGTTTTTGCGCGCGAGCGCGATGATCCTTAGTGCGGCTTCTGAAGCGTTGTTGTGAATCGGCACTCCCGCGTCACCGAGAAATACGATGAGACGTGGCCACTGGTTCTTGATGTAGCGGAGCGCGATCGCCATTGGCGTTCTCGGCTCGAAACGAGGCAGCATTTCGTCGAGCCACGTGCGAAGGCGGTCGACAATTGGCTTGCCGAGCGCCTTGCGTACTTCAAGGTGCTCGAGAGTTCCGACGATGCCGCGCTCTGCGACTTCACGCTCAATCATGAAGAGATCGAGGATTATGTCGAGTCCATCGCGAGCCTCTGGCGTGTACGGCAGGGCGTCGAAGAGATACCGACGCGCGTGCGAAAAGCATCCCGAGCGCTCGCGGCCGCCGACCTTCGTCACCGTGTTGTATCCGGTAAAGCCATCGATTGTGATTGCGCCGCTTGTGCCCCCAAGAAGCTTGTTTGGAGTGTCGCCGCTGCGGTTTGGCGCGAAGATGTATGCTGTATGCACCTTCGAAAGGAAGGTCCACACGAAGGCCCGCTCCTTCCTTGTCTGCGTCCGAAAGCTGGTCTCATCGGCCTGCACGTGTTCGTCGGCCCGAATCTCGGCAAGCATCACGCGCCACAGAGGCGCGCAGACTTCGGCGGCGAGCAATGCGCCATCGTTCATTGTGCTGCGCGATATCGGAATGCCTTGTCGCCGGAGGGACTTCTCCATGCGGTATATGGGTATTGCGTCGCCGAACTTTTCGACCGCGATCTTGGCGAGAAAGCGCGGGCCAAGCACGCAGCCCTCTTGCACTCGGACGGGCGCGGGGCCTCGTGCGTAGTGCGCCTTGCAAGGACATCGGCCTGTCTCGACGACGTGCACACGGCGTTCGATTCGGCCGGGTACCCACTCGTACTCGATGGATCGATCGCCGCCTCCGAATGGCTTCACCGGTTCGCCACAGCTCGAGCACTGTAGCTCCGACTCGGGAATGGCATGCTGGACGACGCACGTCGGCAGCGCCGCTCGAGCTTTCGCGTTCTTCTTGCGAAGCTCCGGATTCGTGTGACCGCCGCGCACTGGAGGCTCGCCTTCACGTGCCTTGGCCTCTTGCTCGGGCGTTGGCATGCGCTCCGACTTCGGGCCTATCGCCTGTTTCTTCGAGAGCGAGAGCTTGTGCTCTATCTCGTTCACCCGCGACATCAACGCAGCAAACTGCGAATCACGTTCGGCGAGCCTCGTTTCGAGCTCTGCCGCGCGCTCACGCCATTCGCATTCGTGCTTTTTCGACGCCAACAATGATCTTTGATCATGGTCCGGGCGTCGTGTCGATCCCCCTCGCAGAAAATTCTGCGTCTAGCGACTTGCCGCTCCCAGCATCGGCCTCCAGGCCTCGGGGCGAACCACGAATCTCACGTCGATTCCGTCGAGCAACATGCCGAGCGCAGTGCCGTCGATCTCGACACGGGTGGCTCCGGCCGCAACTTTCGGCAGCCGGAATCGGCCTTGCGAGAGTCGCTTGTAGTAAAGCACGAAGCCATTTCGGTCCCAGAAGAGGACCTTCACCCGGTCGCTTCGCCTTCCGAGAAACACGAAGATGTGGCCCTCATACGGGTCGAGGTTCCACGAGTTTCGGACAAGCGCAACCAGCCCATCATGACCACGTCGAAGGTCGATCGGCTCGACGGCCAAGTGGACACGAACACTCGACGGAAGGCCTAACATCGTGCGCGCAGATCGGCGACGAGCGCCGCAACGTATCCAGTCGAAGTTCCAACCTCGACCCGCAGCACGACGCCGTCGACAAGAATTTCGATGGGCGCTGACGCGGACAACGGTGTGCCGACTGGTGCGGTCATCTCGAGATCGACGAACCGGACAGGGGTCGCTGGGGTATGGGCAGCCTCGGTGGCGAGCTTCCAGCGCCACCATGCGAAGGTCTTCTGCCGGAGGTTACGCCGCTTGCAAAAGGCGGCTGTCGTCTCGCCCGAAGCTGCGAGCTCCGCCACGCGTCTCGCCCACATCGCCTTGCTCGATCGGTCCGCCATGCGCACGCGAGTATCGAACCGTTGCCAGTGCGCCGGAAGGGGCCAATGGGCTCGCTATCCCGGACGGATACCATGGAATGGCGATCCGATGTGGATCCGCGCAATGGCCGACGAGCTCGAGCAGCACATCGTCACGGGCGTGTTCGACCCAGTCCTTTGCCGCGCGACGCTCGACGCCGCCCGAGGCGACTGGGAGCTCGCACGCCCCGTCTGCATCGCCAAGGGGCTTATGGAGCCTCACGCGAGCCTTCGGCGCAGGGTCTTGTATGCGCAAGTCCTGTGCGACCTCGCCTCGGCCAACGGCGACATCGACCTCGCGCTTCGAGCGCTCGAGCGCGCCGTGGGCTCCGGGCTCTTCGACGTCCATTGGTTCGAAAAGAGCCCGAGCCTCCACGCACTCCGATCCGATGCCCGCTCGGGCCCGCTTCACGCCGTCCTACGAGAGCGCGCAGCGCGCATCCACGATGCGCTCTATGGAGGTTGAACGCGCCTACTTCGCGCAGTTCACCACGGGCGCAAGAGGTGCAAAATTGAAGCCGTCCGCCGGGGTTTGAAGGTCCACGTCCACCATGGCGGCCTCGAGGGCTGCCTTGATTTGCACATACGTTTGGTTGAGCTTCGAGGCGGTCGACGCCTCCGCGACGCACACGAATTTGGACGTTCCACACACGGCGAGCGTTTCGCATCCGGGAGCCTGCGGAGCCGCGGCCTTCAGCACGGAGTCCCCATAGAGGATCTTCCCTCCCACCATCGTCAGGCGCACGTCCTTGGGTCGCGAGGCCACGATCGACGCGTAGGGATCGGCCTTCGAGGCCGTCACCACCATCAAATCGGCGAGTCGACCTACCGCAAGGCTTCCAAGCTTGTCGTTGAGGCCCAGGGCCAATGCGGCATTGCTCGTGCTCATGGTCACGAGATCTTTTGGAGTGAGCACGTTTCCGAAGTGGACATCGTCCCAGGCATCCGCAAAACGTAGCTCGTCCAGCATGTTCTGGCTTCCGCCCATCGACCAATCGGGGGCAAGCGTAATGGTCACTCCTGCGGCGCGTGCCGCGGGAATGTCGGTGGTCGATCCGTAGAGGGCTACGTTCGACGCTGGCGACCACGTGAGCTTCATTCCGAAGCTGGCCATCAAGTCGAACTCGGCACGCTTGAAGGCCGTTCCGTGGGTGATCACGGTTTGTGGGGCATAAAGGCACGACTGATTGGTAGACACCGTGCCAAGGCGAGCGAGCTCGGCCAGCGCCTGCGGATCCGTGCCTTCGCCCACGTGAATGAGGTAGGCGCCGGTCTTGTTCGAGGCATAGTTGGCGCACACTCCGTCGGCCGCGGAGCGTGAAGGTGGAAAGAGGGCGCTCGTCTGGATGGTGTCCTGATTGAGCCCATTTTGTGGGGCGTCGATCGTGCGCGCGAGCGAAGAAAAACAGGCCGAAGTGGTGCCGGAGAGGCCAACGATGGACGTGGTCCCTGCAATGAGCCCTTTGAGCTCACCCCATTTGTCCATTTCGCATTTGAGCGAGCCCACTCCGTCGTACGTGAGCGGGCACCACGTGGGCTTTCCTTGCGACGCGTCCTCGAGGCACTGTTTCACGTCGAGCATGGCCTGATACCGGACTTCGTTCGGCCAAGCGTTGTGGTTCGTATACTTCTGGAGTGGTAGCCAGTCCGAGTCGTCGAAGATGTCGAAGAGAATGTGATTGTGCGTATCGATGAGGCCCGGAGAAATCACGCCTCGCGTCTCGATGACCGTCGCCCCAGTGGCGCCCAGTGAAGTCGCACACGAAGGTGCCACGCACGTGATCAATGCGTCTTCGACGAGCACTTCGCCCTCGAACGTCGTGGCGGGAGCAATCACCGTGCCGCGAAGCAGAATCCGGTTCGGCGCGCCCACGGTCACCGAAGGAGGCAACGTGGTTCCGCCATCCGAGCCATCTGGGCCCGCGTCGACCGCTTCGCCGTCTACCGCGGCATCGGCGCCACCGTCGCGGACGATCGGAGGCCCAATCTGCGGAATCTCGGGCCCTCCACCGTCGGGCTCGATGGGGTCGACGGCGTCGCGACAACCCACGAGCATCAGCAAAGAGACGCTTACGGCGAAGGACGTACGCACGATAGGCATTCCGAAGACGCTAGCATCGGCGGCCGGGCCAGCCACCACTTCCTCGAAAGGAACGCTCTTCGGCTCTGGACCGATGAACCAAAGGCCCTCGCGCGGGCCAGTTGCTAGTCTGTGGCC
>JAYUKI010000454.1:0-1327 GCA_043764595.1 Myxococcales bacterium
GTCCGCGCCGTACCCCGCGCCGATCACCGCCGACTTGAGTCGAGCGGGTGAGGTGACGCTCTCGTCGTATTGGATCGTCGCCTGTCCGGCAGACAGCGAGACGTCTACGTCGCTTACCCCGGCGATCGCCTTGAGCGCGCGCGTGACTTTGCTGGTGCAGCCGCCGCACGTCATGCCAGTGACTTTCATGAGCTCCGTTTGCATTTGACTTCCTCGTGTGTGGCTCGGAATGGTGCGCGGAATCGGGCGGCTCGGACATGGCTCACCCATTCCGCGATCACGCAGATCTTTGTTCCTGGATTTGGCATTCCCGGCGGGTGCCCCGCGTCGCCGTTTTCGTTAGGGGTCCTCCGTCCTGCCGGATCGGCGGCCGCTTTTGGTCGGCTCTGGACGGTGGTGCACGAAATGAGCCGCTCGAGTCGCTTTGGTGTTTCCGTGCTGTCTAGGACCGGAGATGAAGGGATCTTGCGGTTGCACAGGGACACTGGGCCCAGACGTGATTCGCCGCTGGCTGGCGGCGTCAGACCGCGCAGCGTTCGCGAGGCCCGCGGACTCGGTCGGAGTGAACGGTTCCGCCTCAGATTGATTGCGTGGCGGCGTCGAACCTAGATGACTTTTCGACCCCATCGCGCGCCAAAGCGAGGCTCGGGCCGTGGGGGCCAACATGTCCAAAACACGCGAGAAAACGTCCGGGACGGGGCGAGGTGAGCGCAAGCTCGGGATTGCAGGTTGGACGCGTGGGCCTCGGGCTTGGTGAGGCGCCTGAGTGCCCGAGCCTCCGCACGACACGCTCGCGCGCAGGCGCCCCGGCACATCGGCGAAGGAGTACGCTGCGTCGCATGCGGTTGTCCCCCATCGCACGTGGAACCTTGCTCGCCGTCGTTGCCGCGGCCGCTTTTGGCGCCACCACCCCAGTGGTGTCGGCCGCGGCCAAGGTCGCGTCGCCATTCACGGTCGCGGCGCTGCTCTACGCGGGCGCCGCCGGCGGGGCGTGGATTCTCCGCCGTCGCGCCCCTTCCGGCGATCCGCCGCTTCGGCGCTCCAACGCTCCGCGCGTCGCCGTGGTCGCCCTCCTCGGAGCCTGCGTGGCGCCTATCGCACTCGGTTGGGGGCTCGCTCGAACGGGCGCGACCACCGGGGCCTTGCTCTTGAACCTCGAGGCCGTGTTCACGGTGCTCCTCGCGCGAGTGGTGTACCGCGAGCCGATCGGCCGCCGTGTCGCGCTGGCTCTGGCCGCGACCACCGCGGCGGGGACGGCACTCGCGCTCCACGAAGGTGCGAGCCTCGCGGGTGGGGCCCTCGGCGTTATGGCTATCGCGGTCGCTAC
>JAYUKI010000455.1:0-1326 GCA_043764595.1 Myxococcales bacterium
CGACGAAAAGATCGTCTTCCGCTGCAAGGTCAAAGAGCGCGACAAGGTGTGCATCTCGAATGCCGCCATCGAGCTCTACAAAGAGATTCCGAAAGCCAAGGCGAAGCCCGCCGCGCAAGCCGCCACCGCTGCGGCCGCCGCACCTGCGGGAGAGGCGAACAGCGCCGAGATCGTCGAGGTCATCAAGGACCATGTCGCGAAGAACGTTCAAGAGCTCACCTCGAACGTGAACGCGAGCTACGTGTTCAATCTCACGAATCCGTCGAGCGCGTTCACGATCGACCTTCGCCAAGGGAAGGGCTCGGTCGCCACGGGAGCGATGGACAAACCCGACTGTACTCTGGAGCTCACCGACCAGGACTTCCTCGACATGACGTCCGGCAAGGCGGACCCGCAGAAGCTCTATTTCGGCGGAAAGCTCAAAATTGGCGGAAACGTGATGGCTTCCCAGAAGCTCACGTTCTTGAAGAAGATCGACCAGAACGCCGCCAAGGCGATCGTGGCGAAGCTTCGGGGCTCCGCGGCTCCTGCTCCCGCCGCGGCCGAAGCTGCGAGCTCCGGACCGACCAGCGCCGACGCGTTCGCAGTCATTGCAGACTACATCGAGAAGAACACGGACCTCGCCGGAAAAGTGGGGAACGTCTTCGTGTTCGCGCTCACGTCGCCGGACAGTGCGTGGACCCTCGATCTGAAGAACGGCAAAGGATCGGTTGCTCCCGGGGCCGTCGAAAAGCCCGATTGCACGCTGACGCTCACCGATCAGGACTTCATGGACATGACGTCGGGCAAGGCGGACCCGCAGAAGCTCTACTTTGGTGGAAAACTCAAAATCACGGGCAACGTGATGGCTTCGCAGAAGCTCGAGTTCCTGAAGAAGATCGATCCGAAGGCGGCGGAAGAAGCCGTCAAGAAGGCGCGCGCGGCAGGAGCCCCAAAGGCGGCCACGGCGTCTGCGACGAAGGGGCGCGAAGCGAAAGCGAAGGCGATTTTTGCGGCGCTTGGCGATCGCATTGCAAAGACTCCGGGCCTCGTGGCGGAGGTGTCGGCGGTCTTGAAGTTCAAGGTCACGTCACCCGATGCCGTGTGGACCGTGGACTTGAAGCATGGACCAGGACAGGTCACCGAAGGCGATGCGCCGGCGGACGCGACACTCACGCTTTCGGACGAAGATCTCGAGCGTCTGGCCAAAGGAGACGACCCGAAAGGGCTCTTCCAGCTCGGGAAGCTGCGCGTGGACGGGAATGTGGTTCCCGCGAAAAAACTTGGGTTTTTGAAAGAGCTCGCGTGAAAACGCTCGCTTTGGAAGGAAGACGATCATGAGCAGAC
>JAYUKI010000456.1:0-4417 GCA_043764595.1 Myxococcales bacterium
TTTGCCACGAGACGCGCGAGCTCGCCGCCGATGTTGCCCGCCCCGATGAGTGCAATCTTCTTACGCTTGGCCATGAGAGAAACCTCCGATTGGGTTTGAGGTTTTACACGACCCACGGTCTCGGCGAAAGACGCGAGCGGCATCGAAACGCGCCTTCTGGTCGTTCTCTTCCCTTCCTCGGGCGCAAGAATTTCGGGCTCGGGTCGAGATTCTCGCAGACGGGCCGCGTCGCGCGAAAACCCCGGGATTCAGGGCTCTTGCGGCCGCGGATCCGCGCAGCAACGAAAGCCGGTGGAGTAGTCGTGGTAGCCAAAATCATGGGCGATCGTGCGGTAGGCACAGCCGTCGCCGTGGTGTGCGGTGTCGAGCCAAAACCCGCCCTGGAACGTGCCGTTCGGATCGGCGGTCCATTCGTGGAGATTGCCGACCATGTCGTAGAGGCCGTAGTCGTTCACGCACTCGGGGAACGCGCCGGTCTTGGCGAGGCCGCCTTCCATCGCGTTGGCGCGCGGATCGTTCATTTCCACGGTGCCCCAGCCTCGGCTCATCGTGTCCGAGTGGAGTGTCATCATCGGGTTTTTGCCGGAGTCGTGGCACTTTCCGGCCACGCGCGTGGGGCCGTACGGGAACGCCGTCCCGTCGCCGCCCGCACACGCCAGCCTCCACTCGACCGGCTGACACAGACGCTTTTTGGCTTGTTTGCAGGCGGCGTCGGCTTGTGCGGCGCTCACGTAGCCTTGAGGCACTGCTTGCGGCACGCTACGTGCAACATACACGTGATTGGCGGACGGCGTGACGTAGGGATCGGCGGGGACGAGGGCGCCGTCGTCTTTGCGCTCGAGCAGCGACGCTTCGTACTTGTCGACGCAGAACGCGCCGAGCACTTTGGCCATGTCGCTCGGGCAAACGCCCGACGAAGGTGCAGGCACGGTCCCTTCATCCAAAGCGTGCACCGTGGTGGACACGTAGCCGCGCACGGCGCTCTCGAGCGAGCCTTGGGCTCCCGCAGCCACCTTTCGAACGCGCCCCTGAAGAGCACCACCAAGCAAGCCTATCGCGCGGCTTACCTGCATCTTGCACACTTCTGGGGGCTCTTGCGAAGGGCCCGCGAGGGCACTCGGAACGAGGGCCACGAAGAGCGTGCTACACGCAGCAACGGACACGACTCGTGAGACCCAAGAGCGAGGCATGCTTCGATCGTACGCCACGTTCCGCCTGCTACCGTCCGTGGAAAAACGCGCCGAGCTTGGGGGCCATGTTCGCGGGGGTGTTCGCGTCCCAGGCCGAGCCGTCGATGCTCCGTGAGGCGCCTTGTCCGGTCTGCGGATCGAGGGCAATCACGACGGGAACAGCACCGCTGGCAAGTCCACTTTTCCCGAGCGAGCCACCCCATTCGTCGATGTCGAGGTGGACGATGTACGTGCCCTTGAACGCGTCTTTCATGCGCGCGTCGGCCATGCTCGCTTCGAGCTCACGGCAGGGTTCGCACCACGTTGCACCAAGCTCGGCGTAAGGCACGAGGCCGAGCTCCTTGGCCTTTTTTGCGTGCAAGGCGAGAAGGTCCGGGAGGGCTCCCTCGGACTTCCGAAGGCGAGCTTCGACGAACCCACTCGCGGGCACGGTGACCGTCGCGGAGGACGCCGTGTCGGTCGGGGCCTTGCTGCAACCGATGCCCGCCACGAGGACGAGCATCGACCAAAGGGGCTTCTTCACCACATCATTGCTGCGTGGGGAAGCAGCGGGGCTTGCCGGTTCCGTCGACGATGGCCTTCGAGCGAACGTCCGTCGGGTCGGTGCGGTGGCAGTACGTGGGGTTCGGGCTCGCGGGGCACGTGGCGCCTTCGGCGATCGCAACGACGCCATCACCGCCGCAGCGGAAGCTGGCGACCTTGTTCGTGTCGTTGCAGTACCAGCCAGCTTCTTTCGGGGCTACGCAGCTGTTCGGGAAGCACGTTTTGTTCTTGCACTCGGTCTCGACGAGCGCTTTGCATTTCACGTCCCAGAAGCCCATTTTCGAGCCGCAGAAGGCGTCCTTCTGGGCCACACGACCCGCGCAGCCTTCATTGCACGTCGGTCCGAGAGCGGGTCCGAGCGCGCAGACATCGTGATCGCATGCTGTAGCCGGAGTCTCGCCGGCAACGGCGGCATCGCCGCAGCGCTGGAAGAAGCTGGGGCATGGCACGCACGCGCCGTAACCGCCGGCGATCATCTGGCAGTACATGTGGACCTTGCGGTCGGTCGGTCCGAACACCTTGTCGAGCAAGAGCGCCGAAGCGATGCTGCCGATCGGGCCGAAAGCTTCACCCGCGAACTTCTGGACGTCGATGGGCTGGCAGTCCGCGTCCTTCTTGCAAGGCACACACACGCCGCACTTCTTGCCGTCGAGGATGTCGATCGAGGCGCAGGCGTTCATCGGGTAGTCGAGGTTGGCATCTCCGACGTTGAGGCCCGTGGCTTTCTTGATGAGGCCGCCCACGTTCAGCGAGGCCTTGATGCCCGCGCAGTCGGTGTCGGTCGAGCACGCCTGGGTCACGCGGCTGAACGGATCGGGGAGAACGAAGATGCCCTTGCCGAGATCCGAGCACCCGGCTGCGGCGGCGGCACACGTGCCAGGTCCGCCCGCGATGGGCTTGTTCGTGCACTTGGTTAGCCCTCCCATGCACGATGCGCAGTCGCCATCGGTGTTGCAGCGGTTCGGGTTCGTGGCGAGCCCACAAACCTTCTCGCAGTCGCCGACGTCGTTGCAGACCTCGTTCGCAGCCGGGCAGCGCTTGGATTCCGAGCACTTCGCGCAAACGCCACGGTTGCAGGCGTTGTTGGCCGGAGCGCCGTTCTTTCCGCCACACTCCGAGCAGTCCCCGTCCACTTTGCAGGTGGCGGGGCACGCGGCCTCGCACACGTTGTTCTTGCAGACGTCGGTGGACTGGCAGTTCGTCACGTTGGCCGGCGTGCAGCCCACGCACTTCTTGGAGCCAACGTCGCAGATCTTGAAGTTTGGCCCGCATGCTGCGCAGTCGGCGTCACCGTTGCAGGTGATGGTGGGGACGTTGTTCACGTCCTCGGGGCAGGCCGCGCCGCCACCCACGCAGTCGCCGTATTTCGTGCACGTTTGCCCCGCGCCGCAGGTCTTTCCGCCGGCTTCGGGGCCGCAGGCGACACACCGGTTTTCCTTCTGGTTGCAGGTCGTGCGGCCGCCCGAGCAGTCTTGGCAGTGACGATCCGTGTCGCAGTTGTTCAGGAGGCAGATCTTGTCGTTGCCGCCCGTGTTGTTCGGATCGACACCGCCGCCGTCTCCGAGACCGTCAAGCGGAGGAAGCTTGTCCCCGCCACCGCAACCCACGACCACGAGAGTCGAGACCGACACCAGGCAAACAAGACCCGACACGAGCTTCGCAAAGGCCATGGTCGCAGCTTGCCACTCCTTATTGCCACGCGCACCTGGTGACTTTCGATCCAAACGGGGTGGATCCAAGGGCCATCAGGGACGCCGTTCGACCACCGTGTCGTTGGACTCTTCCCGTGGCACGGGAATCGCGTTTTGCCCGTATTTTGGCTCGAGGCGCTCATGTGGGTCGAAAGCCCACCCCGGGCGAAGCGCGCTCCTTGCCGACGTTGGCATGACCTTTTTCCTGGTGGCCCACACGTGTTGCCGCGGTCGTCTTCGCCCCGTCGCCGCGAACGGCCCCATTCACGTGCAGTTTGCATACGATTCTTGGCGGTGCAGATTTGCGTCCGTCTACGAAGTTCGCGCGTATCCTCCGCGAAAATCCGTGTCCATTACTTCCCGCATCCGCGACAAGAACATCTGGCTCGTCTACGGAACCATCTTTTCGGTCGGCATCGCCTACGGATTGTCCATCGCGCTCATCCCGCTTTTTCTCGACTCGCATGGGTTCGGCAAGGCGGCCATGGGAGGGCTCGCGGCCATCTTCGCTTCCGGGATCTGCCTCTTGTCCCTTCCCATGGGGCGCATCCTTCGACGTTTTTCCGCCAAGGGGACGCTCGTGGCGTGCCTGCTCGGCTATTCGGTCTGCGTGACGCTCTTTCCGTACCTGAAGAGCTTCACGGGCGTGTCGATCGCGCGGTTCTTGGACGGCGCCTTTTCGGTGGGCGTCTGGGTGAGCTGCGAGACCGTTCTTTTGGCGCGCGCGAGCAAGGAAAACAAGGCTTTCGTCACGAGCCTCTACGCCATGTCGCTCGCCATCGGCTACATCATCGGGCCCATCGTATCGAAGGGCATCGTGGCCTTTTTCCCGGTCGAGGTCGCGTTCGTCGGTGCGGGCATCCTGGCCCTCGTCGCAGCCGGCATCGCTAGCCGACTCGACGGAGGAATCAGTGGCCACGAGGACGAGCCTGCCGGTGCGTCACCTAGCCAGAGTGAACCCGTGCTCGAGGGACCGCCGCGGCCGCTCGCGTG
>JAYUKI010000457.1:0-16029 GCA_043764595.1 Myxococcales bacterium
GTGGTGAGACCGGCGAGCCCTCCGCCAACGACGATGACGCGGCGGACTTTTCCGGATTCGGTGGTGGTGATGGCGGCCTTGGCCATGGGCGACTCCTCGAGATTTCTGCTTGGATGACTACGGACGAATGCCGCCGCCAAAGAGGCGGTGGCGGGAGCTCAAGGGCAGGGGGCTTTCGGCGCGGACGCCGTAGACAGGATGGTGCCCGTGGAGAGGGATAGGACCGTGCTGGCCCCGAGCAAGAACAGCACGACGCCGAGACTTGCCACGACCCACGTGAGGCGACGTTGCGCCGCGCGCGTGGTGACGATTCCCCACGTGATGGTCGAGGTGACGATCCCGTTCGCGAGGTGGAACACGGACGCTCCGATGCCGACCAGATAGAAGAGCGCCACCCACGGGGCGCCGAATTTCACCGAGCCCAAGTGCGACGCGAGGGTGTCGTAGAAGGCATGGTGGGACAGGCCGAAGAGCCACTTTTGGATGCGCAACTCCCAGAGGTGGGCCATCACGAAGAGGAAGGCGATGCCGCCCGTGACGCGCTGGAACACGTAGCTCCAGTTGCGCCCATAGCTGTACCGGCCCACGTTCGGTCGGCCCTGGGTGGCCAAATAGACGCCAAAAATCGCGTGAAAGGCGAGCGGAAGCAGGACCCCGACGACCTCGACCAGAGGGAGGACCGGCAGCTTCTGGATTTCGTCCACCGCGTGATCGAAGGGCTCACGACCCCCGAGAGCGGACGCGTTGGTCCACAGGTGCACGATGAGAAACACTCCGACCGGGAGCACCCCCGAGAGGGAATGAAGACGCCTCAGCAGGAACGCGCGTCGGGACGGGGCGCGCTCGGCTTCGGAATCGTTCGTTCGACCTTCGGACACGGCTCTCGCATGTAGAATGAAGGGGGGCCGAACGTCAAGGATCGGGCCAAACGAAACCCCGGAAAATCCCGCATATCTTGCGTCGGAAGGCGGTCGGGAGCCAAGGCATTCGAGGCCCAATCCTCGAAACCCGCCCCGCTTGTGCTAACCCCTTCGTGCCCGTGATCGGAAAGCGGTGCTGGGGAGAAACGTCAAATGAGCTCGAGCTTCCTTTCTTTTTCGCGTCGTTTCGTGGCGGCGGCGATGGTGGTGAGCGCCTTTTCGCTCTCCGCGGCGGCCTGCGGTGGCGACGAAGAGACGACGGGAATCGCCTTTCACGGCGAGGCTCCCGCGCTCCCCGGGTTTTCGTACGACACCGGGCTCATCCCCGCGAGCAGCCCCGCGCAGGTGTCGCTCAAGCTCTCCGCGGGCGGAAACATCGTCGTCGATGCGCAAGGCGTGGCGAGCGATGGCAAGATCGCAGGCAAGCCCGGCACGGGCCGCGCGAAGCTCGACGTGCACGTGAAGCTCGAGGGACGCCTCAAGGTCGACACGGCGCTCAAAAAGTACGACGGCGAGATCCCGGGCCTTTCGAACATCGATATTCCCATCGTCGCCGAGACGCCCTTCGATCCGTTCCTCCTCGACGGAAAGGCGGCCACGGTCGCCGCCGACGTCCCGGAGACCAAGCTCCCCGACATCCCGCTCGGCAGCGTGCCCGGAAACCTCCAGCTCACGATCGTCGCGGGCAGCAAATTGACTGCGAAGTACACGGGTGGCTGCATGGCCGTCGCGAACGGCGAGGCCAAGCACACGGGCTCGGCCGTCATCGGCGGCACCCTCGTGATGAAGGGCGCCATTCAGCTGGACCTTCCTGCCCCGCTGAACAAGACGATCGAGCTCGCCGAGTTCACGGTGCCCATCCCTGAGGCGACGCGCCCGGTGCCGTTCGGACCCGTGGCCGTCTCGGTCGCCGACGGAAACGAAGGTCCGACGTGCGACAAACCGGTCGGCCCTGGCGGCGCCGACGGTGGCGTGATCTCCGAAGACGGCGCAGTCATTCTTCCGGACGGCGCCGTATGCGACGCGAGCAACTGTGCGGGCTGCTGCCGCGACGGCGTGTGCCTCAGCGGCCAAACGAGCAGGGCGTGTGGGAAAACCGGTGAGGCGTGCGAGTCGTGCTCCGGCTCGACGGTCTGCCAGGCGCGTGAGTGCGTCGAAGTCAATTGCGGTCCCTCGAACTGCTCGGGGTGCTGCCAGAACAACGTGTGCATCAGCGGGACCGCGGCGAGTAGCTGCGGGCTCGGGGGCGCGGCCTGCGCGACCTGTGGGGTCGGCACAATCTGCGATGGTCTCTCCTGCGTGAATGCCACGTGCCGCTCGACCTGCGCCTCGGGCTGCTGCACCGGAAGCACCTGCAACCCGGGCAACTCCAACACGGCATGTGGCAAGAGCGGCGACGCCTGCATCGCATGCGGCGCTGGAAAGACCTGCACGGCCGGCTCCTGCGCCGTGGCTGCGACCGCGCGTTACGACCTCTTGCTCTTCTCCGCGACCATTCCCGCCACGAACCCATCGAACGGCGCTTGGGACGCCTTCAACGGGCTCCCCGACCCGTTCGCAAAGCTCGTCTCCGTCGAGGGAGCGTCGAGGCACGAAGGCCAGACGGCGACGCTGAACGACACCCGCTTCCCGAACTGGAATCAGGTCGTGCTCGCGAACGTCGCCGTGTCCGAGCTGAAGCGCTCCCTCCGAATCGACGTCTCCGACGACGACGTCGCCGTGGACGACACCATTGGCGGGTGCGCCATTCCGCTCACCGACGCGTCGTTCGACGGCACGCTCCGCACCGGCACCTGCGCCGCCTCGGCCACGGGCGTCGCGTTCACGTTCACCTACCGCCTCCTCGCGCGCTGAGCGTCCGAGCGCGGGGCTGCAGTTCGTGCAGACCCGCGCACTCCATGCGCACACGAGGAGGTTTGTCCGAGACTCGCGCTCTCCAAAGGGCGGCACGGGGCTCGCATCCCTGCGCACATGTGGATTCGCTCCTTCGCTTGGACGCTCCCGTTTTTGCTCCTTGTTGGCTGCAATACGCGAGCCATCTCCGAATCCGGCGCGCCCTCGCCGCAGCCACGTCCACCCGAGCGCTCATTGCCTACGGATGCTTCGAGCGAGGATTCCGGGCCCAAAGAGGTCGACACTCCCCAGACACGCTCGAGCCGCGATCGACTGGTGGATGGGGTCAAGGCGGGCGGCTACGTGAAGAGCCCGAAGGTCCTCGACGCCATGCGCCGGGTGCCGCGGCACGCGTTCATGCCCGAAGCCACGCTCGAAGAGGCCTACAAGGATTGGCCCTTTCCCGTCGGCTACGGACAGACCATTTCGCAGCCCACCGTGGTGGGCGAAATGTGCGATGCGCTCGAGCTCCACGGCACCGAGCGGGTCCTCGAGATTGGCACGGGAACAGGCTATCACGCGGCCGTCGTGAGCTTGCTCGCGCGCGAGGTGTATTCGATCGAGATCGTGAAAGAGCTCGGCGAAACGGCTGAAAAGCGGCTCCGTGACCTTGGTTATGCCAACGTTCACGTGCGCATTGGAGACGGTTATGCCGGGTGGCCCGACAAAGCGCCATTCGACCGTATCCTGCTTACCGCGGCGCCTCCGGAAATGCCCAAAGCGCTCGTCGACCAGCTCGCCGAGGGAGGCGTGCTGATTGCGCCGGTCGGTCGCACCCAACAGACCCAATGGCTCGTGCGTCTTCGGAAGGTCGGCGGCAAAGTGACCGAAGAGCGCCTCGATGCCGTGAGGTTCGTCCCGATGGTGCCAAAGCCCAAGTGAGGCGCTCGTCCGTCCCATCGTGGACGATGTGTCCCGTGGCCCTGGACGAGACTACGAAGCCACGAACGCCACTCGCGCAAGTGTTACGCTCGAACCCATGGCGCAACGCGCTCCCAAGCTCCTCGAGCAGCTTGCCGCACTTCTTTCGGAAGTGACCGGACAGATCCTCGATGGCGAGCTCCACGTGGCGCCGAGGCCCACGTCCGACCATGCGGCGGCCTCGAGCGCCATTGGCGAGGAGCTCGGCCCACCGTTCAAGCGCGGTCGCGGCGGTCCCGAGGCTGGATTCTGCTCGACGAGCCGAGCTTCATCTCGGTGGCGACGTGAGCGACCCGGACCTCGCCAGGTGGCGACGCGAGCGCATGCCCGAGCGCCCGAGCACGGCCTTCTTCGAGCTCGCCCCGGACTGGGTCTGCGAAGTGCTCTCCAAAGGGACGGCGAAGCTCGATCGCAAGGTGAAGCGTCCGATTCATGCGCGTGAGCGCGTAGAGAGGCCTATTGGCTCGTGGACACCGAGAAAAGACGCTCGAGGTGCTCCGTCTCGACGGCAGCGACTACCGCATCGAGCTCGTGGCCTCGGACGAGGACGTGGTGCGCGCGTGGCCCTTCGACGCCATCGAGCTCGATCTTGCCATTCTTTGGGCTCGGTGACGGATCGAGCGCCGCGGATGGGGCTTGCGCCGACGCCAAATGAGGCCAGCATGCGCTCATGCCGAACTCCGCTCAGAACCACCCGCAGAACCTTCCCCCCGCGCCCGGGTGGCCCATTCACCCGGCGATGGTCACCGTCGGCTTCGAGATCCCGGGCTTCCGTTTGGTGCGCTCGCTCGGCGTCGTCCGAGGTCTGGTCGTGCGCTCTCCGGGCATCAGCGGAGGCATCGCCGCTTCGTTCGAAGCGCTCGGTGGTGGCAATGTCGGCACCATGACCCAGCTCTGCGAAAAGGCCCGCTCCGACGCGTTCGTCGCGCTCCTGCAACATGCCGAACAGATGGGCGCCAACGGCGTGATTGGCATGCGCTACGACGCCACCGAGATGGGGCAAAATCTGACCGAAGTGCTCGCGTACGGCACGGCCGTATGGGCGGAGCCCACGTGACGTCGAGCGCGAAGCGTCGAGCGAGGGTTGAGGCCGAATCCATCCAGACGACGTGGCCCAGTGAAGGAAAAAGAGCGCGACACTTCAGCCGTCGAGGCTCCTCCACCTGATGAACCCCCTTCGAACCCTCGTTCTTTTCGCCGTGCTCGTCTCGGGATGCGTTTCGAATGGGCCGGTCTTTTCCGCCCGCGATGACACGATGTTCGGCTCGGCGCCGGTGGTCATTCGCCACAAAAGCTACGCTGTCCTCACGTGGACCCAGGGGTCGTTCCCATTCTTCTTTTTGCCCCAATCGCAGATCGTCGAGGGGAAGCTCGTGTTCTCGGTCCGCGGCTCGGCAAGCTCCGGCTCGCTCGCGGGGCAAATGCGACAGGTGACCATCGAGACTCCGGAGGAGCTCATGGCTTTGGACCGTGGGGTGTTCTTTTGGGAGCCCGAGCCAAAACCACGTGGGACCCTCGTGCCCATCGAGGTCCAGCGCGAACCGTAAGAGCTACTCGGGGGAACCGTGCTCGCGCATTCGAGGGGCGTGTACGCCCTTCAGCGAATGGCCCGTTCGAGGGCGCTGGCCGAGGCCTGATCGTCGAGGGAGGTCACGATCTCGCAGCCGTCGCGAGTGACCACGATCGTGTGCTCGAACTGCGCGGAGAGGCTTCCGTCCCGGGTCACGACCGTCCATCCGTCCGCGAGCACCACGACGTCGGCGCCACCGAGATTCACCATGGGCTCCACGGTAAGTGCCATTCCGGCGCGTAGCCGTGGACCCATTCCGCGAGTCCCCACGTGGCTCACGTGCGGAGCCATGTGCATCTTGCGCCCAATGCCGTGACCGCCAAAGTCGCGAACGACGCTGCAGCCCTCGCTCTGGGCAAGCTCCTCGATGGCCGCCCCAATGTCTCCGAGGCGCGCCCCTTCGCGGATTACGGAAATTCCTGCATCACGGCATGCCTTGGCCACACCGACGATCTTCGATGCGACCGCCGAAGGAGTACCGACGAAGAACGTGGCCGACGTGTCGCCGTGGTATCCGCCGAGCTCGGTCGTCACGTCCACGTTCACGATGTCGCCATCGCGCAAAATGACGTCCGATCGGGGGATCCCGTGGCAAACCACTTCGTTGACGCTCGTGCAGACGGTCGCGGGGAATCCGTCGTACCCGAGCTGGCTCGGCTTGCCTCCGCGCCGGGCGGTCTCTTCGCGGACGAAGGTGTCAATCGCGGCCGTGCTCGTCCCGGGGACGAGCCGCTCCTTCACCTTCGCAAGGGTCTCGGCCGCCGCGCGTCCGGCCAGGCGCATTTTCTGAATTTCGGAACGGGAGAGGAGCTCGATGCTCACGGTCGCTTCATGCCCGCTTGCGACAGCGCCGACCAATACCGGATAGGTATCGCCGGATCTGCGGCGGCAGAGCCAAATCCAGGCTAGAACGAAGAGCGTGAGTCTTGCTCAGCTCGAGAGCTTCGTAGCCATCGCCGAAGAAGGAAATGTCACCCGTGCGGCGCGGCGTCTGGGCATTTCGCAGCCCCCGCTCACGCGGAAGATTCACGCCCTCGAGGAGGAGCTCGGGGTCCGCTTGTTCGTGCGCGAATCGCGAGGTGTGTCGCTCTCTCCCTCGGGGGAAAAGCTACTCGCCCACGCGCGCGACATTCTCGGTCGCGTGGCGCGTGTGCGTGCTGCCGTCACTGAGCCTGGATTTCGCTCTACCTAGTCGTTCCGTCGGCATTTCTCGCGTCTTCGAGCGCATCTTCGGGTGCCTTCGTGCTCGAGATAGCGGAGCTATCCCTGCGCGCGAAGTCACCGAATCTACGCCCGAATTCGCTTCGATCTGCCGGCGGACCTCCGGCGGCAGAGCGAAATCCAGGCTGAGTGAGCGTGCGACGTCTTCGGCTGCGCAAAAACGCCGCGCCGCCCGCGAGCACGAGCACGAGCACGAAGGAAATGGCGCCCATCGCCAACAGGCGAAGGTTCCTTTGTCCTCGACCCTCGTCGCCCTCGTCGGTAGGTGCGCTCGGTGCCGCGGCCACTCCTGCATCGTGGCCGCCCCCGCAGGTCTCGGGGGGCTGTTGGATGGACGCCTGAGTGCCGCGCCAAAGCTCGTCGGTGCACGTGCGCGCAACGGTCGATTCTGCCGCGCAGCGCACGGGGCAGGGATCCGACATGTGCGAGAGCGCCGTGAAGGTGGCTCCCCGATCGACCGATAGTCCCACGACGAAGTGATCGAGCCACTCGACCCCGCACGCGTAGAGTCCCGCTTTGGTCCACGTGAGGCATTGGGCGTGGACCGGGCTCGCCTTTTTCCACACGAAATCACGCGTGCTCGCGACGAGGATGCCATCGCCGGCACCCCCTAGAGCGACCTCGGTCCCGTCCGGCGAAAGCGCAAATCCCGTCAGCGATCCCACCGCGGCATAGGTCTCGCGAAACGTCTTGGCTCCGTCGGTGCTCACGAGCAAGCGGTCCTTGTCCGTGGTGCGCATGCGCACGTAGACCGTTCCTGGAGCCTTCGGATCCACCGCGGAAATCCAGGCGCTGTGTCCCGCTCCGAACGACGACAGCATCGTGCGCGTGAACGAAGCGCCGCGATCGATCGAGCGGAGGACCGCCGGCGTCTGCGCTCCGCCATCGGCCGTCACCGTCCCGCTCACGTAGATCCGGCGCGGATCCGAGGGGGCGACCTCCACGGTCTGCGCGAGGAAATCCGTGCCGAGCGCGTGCCCGAGTGTGTGGAACGTCGCGGCGCCGTCGTTCGTCTCGAAGAGCACGGTGTGGAAGCCGCCGCCGTCCCCTGCGGTCGACGAAACCACCAGACCGCGCCGAGGATCGTCCTTTTGCACGGTCACGTCGACGACGTACTCCCGCGGGAGAAACCCAGGCAGGAGGCTCCACGAGCACCCTTCGTCGCGGGTCGCGGCGAGACCGGACACGACGCCCGCCACCATCGTGCCGCCCGCGAAGAGGCCGAGCATCGGATCCGCGTCGCCGGTCGCGCCAATCGCTTGCTCGCATACGAGCCTCATGGTCCGCCCACCGTCGTGCGAGATCATGGTCCCGTAGGTGGCGCGGACGACGAGGTGCGTGGCGTCGTCCGGATCGACGACGAGCTGATTGGCCGCCGGGAAACGGCCATTGGCGTTTGCGGGAGAGTGCGCCACGAGCACGCCGCCGATGAGCCAAAGCCCGAAGGAAAGCGACGGAACGCGGCGAGCTCGGCTTCGACTCACTTACCCTTTGTACATCGCATCGCCGAAGACCCGTCCTTCGTATTCAGCAAAACGTAGTGGTAGACGCCGCCGGGAAACTCCGGTGTGGCGCTGGTGATGCCGTTGCAGGAGTCGAGGTTTTGTGCGGAAACCTCGTTCCCGTCGATGTCCCGATTTCCGTAAATGGGATATCCGTCGACCGCAATGCCGATGATGTGGGAGGGGCCATTGGCCGCGTCCACCTGCGACGTCACGCACGCGGGGAGGCCATGGTAGTGGTAGAGGCCCATGGGCGTGGGGTGGCCATTGCAGGCGTCGACGAAATACACGTCCGCTCCGCTGGTATTTTTGACCGAAAAGTTCGAGCCCAGGGCCACCGTCGAGCCGTCTCCCTCGTAGGGATTGAAGAGACCTGCTCCGGAAATCATGTAGCCGATGTTGCCGAGGGAAGTCTTGGTGCCGTCGGTCGCGACCGTCTTGCAGGTATTGATCGTGAACGAGTAGCGCTGCGCGACCGTCGGATCGGCCGCGGCGTAGGCCGTGGATGCGCCCGGGACCATCACGCCCATGTTGGGTAGGGCATACTCGGCGTCGCGCGAGTGGTTCGGGAGACCGTTCGACACGTACGTCAGTGTGCAGTCGCCATACGTGACGGTCACGTTCGAGGCCCACGTCGCCTTCTTGTAGCCGTCGTTCAGAGTGGCGGTGGTCGTCGGCGTGCTGCGGTCGGTTCCGGCGTCGACTCCGGGAGCGGATCCATCGGTCTCGTTTTGGCCCGCGTCACTCGAGGTGTCGGTCGTGGCCGCGGTGCATCCAACCAAGAGGGCAAACAGCACGGCGGAACGCGGAAAAAGACGGGAAAGCATGGATGGGGCCTACCTTGGAGAGTGGGGGATCGAGCGTGTTCCCTCTTCGTGGGATCGTTCACGCGAACGGATCACCGGCGCCCGTCGATTTTCCAATCTTCTTTCGCCGAGGGGTCCGAAGAGCTGTCCGCTCGCACGTCGAACGAGCGCCGACGTCGGAGCCACGGGCCAGCCAGCACGATGGCGGAGACCCACAGGAACGCGAAGGTGTACTGCGTCGAGTCGTGGATCTTCTCCCACGGTGCGGGCGAGCCGCTCGGTGGAGTAAAGCGCAGGATGTCGTAGCCATGGGCGTCGTCGAGGATCCAACAGACCTGTTCGGTCATGTAGGATCCCAAGGAGACGGGAACCGAGACCGAAGGCGCAAACGACGGGTGCGCATGCATTCGGGACGACTTTCCCGTGCGGACCGATTCGAACGAGCAGGTCGTCTGGCGCCACGCCGTTGTCGACCAGAGCGATGCGATGTCCCGCACCGCGATGCTCATGGCCATTCCAAAGAGAGTCGCACCCAGCGCCGCAAAAAGGGCCAATCGCGGAGTGAGCCCTTCGGGCGGTCTTGGGGCCTTCATTGGAAGCGCGCTTGCGCTCGATGTGGGCTTCGGTTCGTCTCGGCTTGCGCTTCGTGGCTCGAGCGCGGCATCGACGAGCCTCGGAACCGCGAGTGCCACTCCAAACGACTCGATGGACGAAAGTGCGCTTCGCTCCTGCGCTTCGGCGACGTGATGCAGGGCTCCCGAAGTCGAGACGAGAAACGCCGTCACCGAACGATTGGATTCTTCCGACGTACGCGCCGCAAGCACCATGCGCAACCCTTCGCCGAGCGGTACACGACGGGTCCGTCGAAGCCCAAAGACGCGTGTTTCGAGCACGACGGTCGCTTTTTTCGGCCCCGCCGGCGCGTCGATGCGAATCGTTCGTTCGTACGTCAAAAGGCCCACGAACCCAGTGGCGAGGGCGAGCGCCGTTCCCGCCACCGTGGCTCGGTGCGAAAGGGAGAGCGCCGATGGAACCAGCGCCGCGGCGACCACGAGCCCGCAGGCAAAGATCGATGCAAAGAGAATACCCCTGTAGTCGTCAAGAATACCGACGGACACCCCTTGGCGAAGATCGTCGCGCAGCGCCGGACCCTTTGCCCAACTTACGGAGTCCACGGTTCCCCCGGCTGGAATCGGCACTTCCGGGAGCGACCACCGCCCGCGCGCTTTCGTAGCTTTTTCGGATTCGGGCTGTTCGTCGTCGATCTGGGCCAATGCGCGGAGAGCTTCACGAAAGCCTTCGAGGCGGGCTTCCGTATCGGTGACCGTCGCTCCGACATGAAGGTGAGGGAGGGAGAGCGTCGTGTGGCCGAGCTCGAGAGAGAGCGCGAGCTGCGACCCAAGCGACAGCTTCCCGATGGCCTTCCCGTATTCGCGCGACACGAGCCTGGGGAGCTTTTGGGTCGTCAAAACCCGCGTCCGAAAGAGCGAGCGAACGGTCACGAAGTAGGTGCCCGCCGCGCGACCCACTTGGACCGTGGTGCGGAGACCCACGAACGACGCGTACGCCATGGCCGTTAGGGTGCACACGCACGCCATCACGGAGAGATCGACGCGAAACGAGACCAAAGCGACTCCGGCCGTGACGAAGCAAAGCGCACCGTAGAGGGCGGGCAATGGAATGGACCGAAGCACGCCCACGTAAGAGAGGCGTGCCGGCGTGTGGCTCGGCTCCGAAGGAGTCTCGACGACGGCAGGTTCGCGGTAGGCCACATGGAAGCGTCGCACGGAAGCGAGGACCAGGAGGGGACCGTTTGGGGTCGTGTTCATCGCTGGGTTGGTACGCATGGGCACGGAGTCCGGCGGCTCGTTTGCAGGTTCGTCGCAGCACGAAATACCGGGACGTGCGAGTCGTGCGCGCAGTCCCTTTCGTTTCGCTCTGGAGTACGATCCGCAGATGAGAATCACGCTCCCGGAGCATCATCTCTCGATCGATCCCGGCGCCGAGTGGGTTGCCGATCCGATGGATCCCGCCGCCTCGCACCTCGGGCTCTACCTTCGTTCCATCGAGCACGGTGTCTATCTGAACGTCCGAGCGCAGCAGACGGGGGGCCATTCTCCAACCCGCGAAGGGCTCGTGGCCTTTCTTCGCGAGCAAGACTGGGCCTCGGCCCCCTTCGACGAGTGGGCCACCACGTCGGGGGCTCTCACGGCCGTGGGGGGCACCTTCGAGACCACTGGAATGGGAGGAGAGGTGGTGCTCGAGGTCTTCGTGACCGACGGTCACTCCGTGGCCAATCTCGCAGGCCCCGGGGACCGCGAGGTCATTGCTTCCCTCACGCCGTCCGTGAAGCGTCTCGTGGGCACCCTCGCGTTCGAATGAGCCCCGACACGAGCAGCACTGGCGCGGCGTAATCGCTCGCTCGACCGAACGAGCCCGGTTGGCCAGAGCCACCGTCTTTTTGCCACTCCTAACGGATCCTTGGTGGCAGAGCCAAATGCGCGTCCTACCCGCCGCTCAGGCCTTGTCGCGAACGAGTGGATACTCCATGCGAAAAGGCGGACCACCTGAAGGAACCCAGCCAAGAGCAATGGCGCGCACCACCATGTTCCGGATCAGGGCGGGCGTCACGGACGTCTGGTGGGGGCTTATCCAGTTGTCGGGTCGACTCACCCGCAAGTCGACGACCAGGACGCTCCGAGGCCCTTCCGTGCACGCCTCGATCGCGAGTCGCATCGGGCTCTCGAATGCCGCCTGCGCGTAGGTCGGGCGTTTCCGGATGCGCCAGGAATACGCGACGTCCTCCACGCAAACGCGGCGACTCCCCTTCTTGGGTATCGTCATGTGCCCATGGGAGCACTCTTCCAAGATTCTCGAAAGGCGCACCCGTTCGCGCCCCGGCCCGTCGCGAATCGGAGCGCGGCTCGCTTGCGCGATGGAAGCTCGACGAATCGAGCGGCACGACCCACCTGCGCGCATCCACGATGCCCTCTACGGAGGTTGAACGCGCCTATTTCGCGCAGTTCACCACGGGAGCAAGCGGCGCAAAATTGAAGCCGTCCGCCGGCGTCTGGAGGTCCACGTCCACCATCGCGGCCTCGAGGGCCGCCTTGATTTGCACGTACGTTTGGTCGAGCTTGGACGCGGTCGACGTCTCCGCGACGCAAACGAACTTCGACGTTCCGCACACCGCGAGCGTTTCGCATCCTGGAGCCTGCGGCGCCGCGGGCTTCAACACGGAGTCGCCGTAAAGAATCTTTCCTCCCACCATCGTCAGGCGCACGTCCTTGGGTCGCGAGGCCACGATCGAAGCGTAGGGATCGGCCTTCGAGGCCGTCACCACCATCAAATCGGCCATTCGACCTACCGCAAGGCTTCCGAGCTTGTCGTTCAGCCCGAGGGCCAATGCGGCATTGCTCGTGCTCATGGTCACGAGGTCCTTGGGAGTGAGCACGTTTCCGAAGTGGACATCGTCCCAGGCATCCGCAAAACGGAGCTCGTCCAGCATGTTTTGGCTTCCGCCCATCGACCAATCGGGGGCAAGCGTAATGGTCACTCCGGCGGCGCGCGCCGCGGGAATGTCCGTGGTCGAGCCATAAAGGGCCACGTTCGACGCCGGCGACCACGTGAGCTTCATTCCGAAGCTGGCCATCAAGTCGAAGTCGGCGCGCTTGAAGGCCGTTCCGTGGGTGATGACGGTCTGTGGGGCATAGAGGCACGATTGATTGGTGGACACCGTCCCGAGGCGAGCGAGCTCGGCAAGGGCCTGAGGATCCGTGCCTTCCCCTACATGAATGAGGTAGGCGCCGGTCTTGTTCGAGGCGTAGTTGGCGCAAACTCCATCGGCCGCCGACCGTGAAGGAGGAAAGAGGGCACTCGTCTGGATGGTGTCCTGATTGAGCCCATTTTGCGGGGCGTCGATCGTGCGCGCGAGGGACGAAAAACAGGCCGAAGTGGTGCCGGAGAGGCCAACGATGGACGTGGTCCCTGCAATAAGCCCTTTGAGCTCACCCCATTTGTCCATTTCGCATTTGAGCGAGCCCACTCCGTCGTACGTGAGGGGGCACCACGTGGGTTTTCCTTGCGACGCGTCCTCGAGGCACTGTTTCACGTCGAGCATGGCCTGATACCGGACTTCGTTCGGCCAGGCGTTGTGGTTCGTATACTTCTGGAGTGGGAGCCAGTCGGAGTCGTCGAAGATGTCGAAGAGAATGTGATTGTGCGTATCGATGAGGCCCGGAGAAATCACGCCGCGAGTCTCGATGACCGTCGCACCGGTGGCCCCCGGGGAGGTCGCGCACGAAGCCGCCACACAGGTGATCAACGCGTCTTCGACGAGCACTTCGCCTTCGAGTGCGGTGCCTGGAGTAATGACCGTTCCGCGCAGAAGAATCCTGTTCGGTGCGCCCACCGTCACCGAAGGAGGCAACGTGGTCCCGCCATCCGAGCCGTCGGGGCCCGCGTCGACCACTTCGCCGTCCACCGCGGCATCGGCGCCACCGTCGCGAACGATCGGAGGCCCAATCTGAGGAATCTCGGGTCCTCCAGCGTCGGGCTCGATGGGGTCGACGGCGTCCCCACAACCGACGAGCATCACCAAAAAGACGCTCATGGCGAAGGACGTACGCACGATAGGCATTCCGAAGACGCTAGCATCGGCGGCCGGGCCAGCCACCACTTCCTCGAAACAGGCGCTCTTCGGCATCGAACGACCACGACGGGTTGGCGTCGCGCGTCACGCGTCTGGAGGATCTCGCGACGGGGCGTTCGTTGATTCGAAACGAAGCGGGCGCCGCGAATCCAAGATTGCGGCGCCGTTGAAGCAAACCACTCCGATGCCTATTCTTCGGCTTTGGCCTTTGGTTTGGCTTTGCGCTTCGGCGCGGGGGCGGCGGCTTCTTCACCTTTCGCGGGGGCGTCGGCCGCGACCGGCGCGGCTTCTTCGGCCTTCTTCTTGGGCTCGCGCTTCTTCGGGGCCGCGGCCGGTACGGGAGGCGCGGTTTCAGCCCCTTCGCCGGCGGCGGTCCATCCGCGTTTCACGTTTTCTTCCATCCACGCCGAAACGAGCTTCTCGGCGCGTTCGAGCGTGCTGGCCGTGCGCAGGCTGGTCTTCAAGGGCTCGGCACGACCCGCCGAGAAGTCGGTGCCATAGACGAGAAAGCGCGCGAATCCCTGCCGTGGCTCCTTGTGGGTCGCGAGCAAGACATACTTCCGAACGGCCGTGGTGCCCTTCAGCCACACGCCACGACGCAGCACCTCGGCCGGCGCCGTGAGCGTCAGCCCCCCCGCTTTGGCGTCCGGATCGAGCGCGAGCCGACTCGTGATTTGGGTCATGCCGATGCACGAGATGTCCGGCGTCTTGTCGGTGCGCTCGCGCAGGAAGATTGGAAAGAGCATGGCCGCAATGGGCGCATCGCCACGCGGCGCGTACCCCTTCTCGGCGTCGTACGCGAGCGTCATTCGGGCCACCGGAATGTCGTTGGCGTCGGTCTCGACGAGGTCCGAGAGCTTGATTTCGACCACGATTTCGGGGCGAATGAAGCGGCACAACGTGCCGTCGCGGTTGGCCATTCGGAACGTGCTCGGCACGTCCAGGGCCGCAAGCCGAGTCAGCCAGGCGGCGCGGTCGTCCTCGCTGAAGCCGTTCCCGACGGGTCCCAGAAGCTGGAACGTTCCGTCGTCCCGTCGAAGCGCCACGTTGATTTCGCGCAGCACGGGCCTCTGCCCCTCGATGCGCGTTCCATAGGCCACGATGACGGCGTCGACCGTGAAGAAGGGCTTGATCTTGTATGTTAGGCCGACTTCGCTGCGAAGAACGAGACCCTCGAAACGCTGCGCAGTGACCCACTCGCGGTAGTACGAAAGGGCTTCTTCGCCGGTGCCTTCGACCGTATTCACGAGCGAGACGCGCTTGCCGGCCGAAAAGAGGCTCTTCAGCGTCTCGAGCCTTTTGTCGTACGGCGTTCGCGTGGCGTCCTCGCCACCGAGCTCGACGATGTCGAAGGCAAAGAAGGAAAGGCGCGGCTCGAGGGCCGCATCCGAGAATGCCGCGCCCACGTGCTGCACACGAGGCCGTCCATCGGGCGGTGCGGCCGTGAGCTCGCCTGCAAAAATGGCATCGCCCGTCGAAGAAAGGAGCTTCGCTGCCTCCTTTACGAGTGGCGTGTCGACCAGCACGCGACCATTGAAGGACGCGAGAGCTACTTCTTTGCCGCGCTTGATCAAGAACCAGAGCTCGCCGTCGAGCTTGGTCGAGAGCCACGCCTTCCCGCGCGGGATCGACGTGGCAAGCTCTTCGGCGCTGATCACGCGGTAGCGTTTGGCTACTTCGGCGCGGTAGCGCTGCAGCCTATCCAGGATGCGCTTGTCCGACAGGCCTCCGATAGCCGCTTTCGAGCCCCCCGCGTACGGAACGAGCTTCTCTGCCCAGGCGCTCACGAGCCACCTCCCACCGACTTGAGCTCGAGATTGGAGAGATGGAGAACGAGCCGATACGCCTCTCCGTCCACGCGTCCTTCGAGAAATCCGCGGTACGGAGCCCCGTTGGTCGAAAAGATGAGTGGGCCTTGGCCTTTGGCCCCCGTACCCAAAAAGACCATCTTTTTCGCTTCGTGGAGCTGTTTGGCCATGTCGTAGAGAAATTGGAACGTGAGGCCGCTCACGTGGCGAAGCTGGAGCTGCTTCGTGAAGGCAAACTTCCGAATGGCCTCTTCGATAGGCAAGAGTCGCCCGGTCCAGGCCATTGGAGCCGAGTCCTCGGTCACGGTGGCTTCGACGTCGACGAAGTCCTCACGCGTCTTCTCGGTGCCATCCGGTGCACGGATCACGCGCAAAACATGGGCCGCCGAGAGCACGGTCCCGTCCTTGCGCAAGTACACTCGCGCGGCGTCGCCGAGCTTCCGCCCGACGAGCCGAAGGTCAATCTCCGGATCGCCTTCGGCGATGGCCTTGGCCACGCCTTCGTCCGTGCCGTGAGCACGAAGGAGCGCATCGTAGGCCGTTGCGTCGGTCGTGCGAATCAAGCGCTCGAGGCGCGCAGGAGCCCCGCTCGGGCCCACCATGCGCAGCGCCGGAGGCTTCTTGTGCCACTCCGCGGCCACGTGGGCGTCGCGGCGCTTCTCGTCCATCAAAGGGATCAATCGAGCCATCGCGTCATCCTCCGAGTCACATCATTCCAAAGTCCAAGTCGTCCGTGT
>JAYUKI010000458.1:0-1323 GCA_043764595.1 Myxococcales bacterium
GAATCTCCCGAAGATCGGAAGTGCGCTCGGCATCCAGATCGGAGGCGAGCTCGAACGCGGCGCTTCGGTCGAGATCGCGACCGTGATGGTGGGCCGCCGTCGCACCACGCGCTTTCAAGCCACCGCGCGCGACTTGAAGGGCAGCTGCGAAGGAGCGACGCATTTCCTCCGCGGCGCACACGTTGGAGCGTTCGTGATGGATGGCGGAAGCCAAGCCAAAATTCGCAGCGCCGCCGAGCTCTTCGGAGGCAAGGTCGAGGGCGGAGCGCTGAGCCGGCGCGTGCGCCGCACGGTCGACGGGGTCGTGAACGATTGCCCCGCCGCGCGAGCCGACGATTCGGCGCCGCCTCTGGTCAATGCAGCGCGCTCATTCGTGTGGAGCTCACAGCAATCACGACGGTCGTCGCGACGACGAAGGCCGAGGACGCCACGGGCGGCATCGAGCCGAGCTGCCCCACGGACATGGTCCTGAGCCAGGGGAAATGCGCGCGCCCAGGCGCCGCTCTTCACGAGTGCAAGAAGGGCGATCTGCGCGATTGCTCCGACCAGTGCACGCGAGGTCACGCGGGAAGCTGCCGCGCGCTCGGCCGCATGTATCATTTTGGAGACGGCGTTCCGAAGGACGAAAAGCGCGCCTTTGCGCTCTTCACGCAGGGCTGCAACGGCGGCGATGTCCGTGCGTGCTCGAACCTCGGGGTGATGTACGCGGATGGCATCGTCGTTCCACAAGACGACGCGCGCGCGCTCGCGCTCTACACGCGGGCCTGCGACGCCGGTCACCCGATGGGCTGCTCGAACCTCGGGACCCTGTACGTCAAGGGGAACGGGGTCGTGAAGGACGAGGCGCGCGCCCTCACGCTCTACAAGCGGGCCTGCGACGGTGGCGAGACGCTCGGCTGCGCGAACCTCGGCGGGATGTACGGCGGCGGCATTGGCGTCCCGAAGGACGAGGCGCGCGCCTTCGCACTATCGAAGCAGGCCTGCGACGGGGGGCAAGCAAGCGCCTGCTCGAACCTGGGAATCATGTACCAGGATGGCGCGGGCGGTCCGAAGGACGAGGCGCGCGCCGTGGCGCTCTACAAACAGAGCTGCGAGGCGGGGGACGCGGGCGGCTGCGCGAACCTCGCGTGGATGTACAGGACGGGAGCGGGCGTTCCGAAGGACGAGGCGCGTGCCGCGGTACTCAACAAGCAAAGTTGCGACGCCGGAAACGCCACCGCGTGCGCGAACCTCGGGGGCATGGTCCAGGAGGGCGTGGGCGTCGCGAAAGACGAGGCGCGTGCCATGGCGCTCTACAAGCAGGCCTGCGACGGCGGCAGCGCA
>JAYUKI010000459.1:0-1323 GCA_043764595.1 Myxococcales bacterium
CAAGTCGAAGTGCTTCGAGATCTTCAAGTCGTTCGATCGAACCGGCCAAGATCACCTGATGTCGAGCATCGACGATCTTCTCATGGCCGACGGAGAAGCGCATCCGGCCGAGGTCGAGTTCCGCGCCGAGCTTGCCGCGCTGCTCGACACCGATTTTGGCATCGAGCTCGAAGTCGACGAGGCCGCACCCAGTCATCGCAGCAGCGTCACTCCGCTCACGACCGTTCCGCGCACGGAGGCTAATCACGTCTTCTTCGAGCCCATGGAGCAGCACTTCTCGAAGGACCGCGAGCGGATCCTCGAGCAAGTGGAGAAGGACCGCGACCTCATCGACCGATGCCTCGCCGTGCTCGAACGCCAGCGCAAAGAAGGCGCGGGGAGGCTCACCGGCAAGCAGAAGGTCGACGAGCTCGAGGGTGCTTTCCTCGACGGCCACACCTACGTGCGTCGTCCGCGACCGAACGAGAAACACGAGCTCATCGTCCTGGGCGATTTGCACGGTTGTTACAGCGTTCTCAAGGCAACGCTCATGCAGTCGCGCTTCTTCGAGAAGGTGGACGCTTACCGCGCGAACCCGAAGGACACGCCGTATCCCATCTTGGTTTTGCTCGGCGACTACATCGACCGTGGCCTATTCAGCTTGAACGGTGTCCTGCGTCTCGTGATGCAGCTTCTCGTCACGGCTCCGGACCACGTCGTCGTGCTTCGTGGGAATCACGAGTATTACATCGAGCACCAAGGAAATATGTACGGGGGCGTGAAGCCGGCGGAGGCCATCAACACACTGAAGCCCCACCTCAGCATCGACGTCTTCCGGCACTACCGTGAGCTCTTCGAGGCGCTCCCGAACGTGTTTTTGTTCGATCGCATCTTCTTCGTGCACGGGGGAATCGCGAAGGATCGACTGCTCAAGGAGCGTTACAAAGACCTCTCGAGCTTGAACGATCCGGACATTCGTTTCCAAATGATGTGGAGCGATCCCTCGGCCGCGGACGTGATTCCTGCCGATCTGCAGGACAAGGCGTCACGCTTCATGTTCGGTCGTATGCAGTTCCGAGCCTTCATGCAGAAGGTCGGCACGAACACCATGATTCGCGGTCACGAGAAAGTGAACGCCGGCTACCACGTGCAATACGACGACGACCGCGGTCGTCTCGTGACGTTGTTCTCCGCCGGTGGCGCCCAAAATGGCGACCTTCCGGCCGAGAGCACGTACCGCTCGGTGGCCCCGATGGCGCTCACCATCCTGCACGACGGCGTGGACGCCAAGATTACCCCTTGGGAGCCGGATTTTACCTCGTACAACGATCCCGAACGGAATGC
>JAYUKI010000460.1:0-4408 GCA_043764595.1 Myxococcales bacterium
TTTCCGTGTAGATCACAATAGTTCCTAGTCACGACCCCTGAGAGAAGAGAGCCCTCACGCCACTACGCGGAGGCGACAACTTCTCTGACACAGGGGGACGGCGCTGGTGGCATGTCGCCGCTGAAGGACGCGGCTTCACTCTTCGTTCTTGCGCGGCTCCGCGAGTGGCGTTTTGGCGACTCCGTTCTTTAGGGACATAGGAGGCGGTTGGTCATAGCCTCGCTAGGACGCCGGGGCGAACGAACGGAACGTGGGCACCCACGCCCCACATGCCGATCGTCCAAAGCCCTCTCTCTTGACTTCTCGGTGGAGTCAGTCGACGACGAAGTAATCCGTTGAGAAGCTCGCTGCGCCGAGACCGCGAGCGCTATGAGTTCAAGGGGGGAAGCGGCCTCACGCCGGACTAGGGCAATGAGTATCCGCCACGGCGGGCCCAAGCCGCTTTCATCTTGCCGAGAACGGACGCGTCAGACCCCATACTGATATGCCAGTCAAGTGAGTTGATAAGAAGCCCAGGCCTTTCATAGCTAGCGTCAACATACGCTCCTTGGACGGCGGCGGTTTGCAGCTTCATCCGAGCGGCCGTAAAGTTTGAGTCCGCTGTTTTGGAAAAGAGGCTCACCGGCACCCTTCGGGCGACGCCCTTCGAATTCGTATAGGTAGGCGCGGCAAGGCAGGGTGCATCCCATGTATGGTTATAGACATCTGCATTGTTGGGCGATTTGCAGGTCGCTTCGTCTACGTACGGTGCGTTCATTCCGGTCGCGACCGGGTCGATGAGGCCTATCCAGGCTAGCTTTGCACCTTGCCCTTTCCCGCAGGTGCCTTCGGCAATTCGTTTGGCTGCGTCGACGGCGAGCACCGCTCCTCGGCTCCATCCGAGAACGAATACCTTCTTTACTCGCGGGTTGTTGATGAGCCGGCACACCGGACTCGAAGTGCCACCGCCAATGGCATCGTTCAACACGAACGACGCGCCGCCATCGTCCGTATCGCTGAAGGCCGATCCGAGGGGATCCTCCGGGGGACCGTCATAATAGAGCGCCCGTAGGCCTCCTCCGGCGTCGGAACGGCTATAGGACGTGTAATTTGAAGACCGTCCCGGGAAGGCGTACCGAACGGGGCCGCCTGCGGCGGGCAGGCTGCGTTTGAACACTGTTCCCATAGTGGTATTTTGATCGAGTGTAGCCCGAGTGCCATCGAACAGTACAATGCCGACGTCGGACGCCGGCACCGCGGTAATGTTGTCGCTCGATTCGTCATCCAGAGACTCAGGATCCGTACTGACCTCGGCGCTACAGGCTCCGAGAGGGACGAGGCACAAGGCGACTGCCACTCGTGTCCAGTAGTTCATAACTTGTCTCCTTGATCATGAACGAGAATTGTGGGAAGGCAGGGTCCACAAGTCACTCGTGCGGGACTGCCTTGTACGGGTCGATTGGTGCACGCGACGTGCCAAGGCGGTCCCCAGGGACTCCCGCAAAACGCGCGCGCAACGGCGCTTCAACCAGGGCGAGCTGGATCAAGGGCCGGTCTACGTCCTGAAAGTACGACCGGGATCCCACGGATCCCTACCCCGAAGGCAAGCGACCGGTCGCCGAAGGGGGCCGTCCTCGCTCCGGGCGCCTACTCGGCTGGATAGCGGCGTGGCGACGGCAAGCGAGCGCCGCCGTTCCGTGCCCCTTTCACGACCTGCCGCAGGCGAGCTCCGGTCGCGCGTGAGGCCGTCCCGAGCGAGCGAGCCGGCCCCTTGTCTGCGTCGAACACCGCGGCACGCACCGTGCAGCAGACCGTGCTCGAACCGATCCATTCGCTCGGCGAGCAGGAGCTTGGCCGTAAAGGAGATGCCATGTTTTCAGGAAACTCTCCGATTCGCATCATTGCGGGCCCGGTGCGCCTTGTTGTGCTTGTTGGCCTGCTCGCAAGTGCTTCAAATGGGTGCTCGTCAAAGTATGAAGCGTCGGCGACGCCGGACGCTGGCAACGTTGCGGAGTGCGTCGCTGGGGCGAGCAGGGCTTGCACCTGCGACGGGCTCAAAGATTCTCGGCGCACGTGCCTCCCCGAGGGGAAGTTCGGGGTATGCGAGTGTGGGGCAAGCGACAAGCCTCAGCCGTTGGCCGACGCCGGCACGCGGATTCCGACCGACGGGGCCTCACCGCCCAGCCCAGCTCCCCTGGCCTATGTTGGCGAGAAATGCTCCGTGATCATCGATGCCCTCGAGATGAAGCGTGGGGCGAGCTACCCGGTTAGCGTCAATCTGTCCGGGGCAACTCATGATGCGACTTCGACGAGCTCTCCCGTGTCTACACTAGGTCCAGACAAAGTCATTCGGCTCCGGCCGGAAGTCGGTGGGACTTGCCGTCTGACTTTAGGCGACGTGACAGATGCGCGGAATGGCGCCTCCGACATCGTCATCTACGCGCGAAAAGGCTGTCCAGGTCTGGCGGACCTACGTTCCGGAAGCTGGAGGGCTGCGGACGCGATTACTGCGGACTTTCAGTTCCCATGTCTGGCCAACGAGGACTACTTCATCTATGTCGACTCCAAGGTCGACACTGGACTTTCGGAGATCGAAGCACTCGTCGGGGTAGACTAGCAGCTTGCTGAAACCCGGACCGAGTTAGGACGTCGTCTGCCCGCGAGGGCGAGGGGCAATCCGAGGAGCCCGCGAGCCTACCCTCGCGCGTGACCTGGCAGCGTGGGAACCAACGAAGCCCGTGCAGATGCGACGGCGCTCGGAAGGGAGCTCTCAAGGGGCTTAGCTGGCATACTTGGATAGCCTCACGCGCCCAAGGCAGCGCACCCGACGGATCTCCACCGGTCGACGCGACCTGTTCCGGCATCTCCGGCCGTAGACACGCCACACAATGCTGCCCGGACCGTCCGTCGAGGCATTTGTTGTGCTCGGCCGACGTTCCTATGCGTCCGAGTCACCAGCCGAACCGGCGGAAAGGCTTGGACACCTATCCTCCAGTCCAACACTCCACACTAAGAAATCCGTAGGGTCCACGATGTCGACGAATAGGGCGAGCCGAATTGGCTCCACTCTCATGGCTGTACTCATTGCCTTCGAGATAGCGGAAGGAAACGCAGACGCATTTTGTCGCCGTCGAACCTGCGGAGCCCTTTGCGCACTCGATGCCGAGCGGTGTCCTATCGGAGGCGAGCCTCTGCGCTGGCCGTCATCGAGGCTTTCGTTCGCTCTCCACTCAAACATTGGAGAGGTCAAAGGTCGCCCCGCAGAAGTTTATGCCGCCATTCGCACAGCCATCCATGTTTGGTCCGACACGGAATGCCCTCTGTCTAGTGGCGGTTCAGCGCGCACGTCGCTGCGCTTTCGCGAGCTCGATCGAGAGGACTTTCCGATCAATGCGATTTCGTCGAAGGGCGATGACTACAAGTTGCGAAACGTGATTCTCTTTCGCTCAGGTGGGTGGCCGTATGGGGCTGGTGACGATGAGAGCGAGGCCGACACGATCGCCTCAGCAAAGGCACGATTTGATTCAAAGACGGGGCTCATCCGTTCACAGCAGATTGAGCTGAACGAAGCCGGTTACGAGTTCCGGCTTCCCGACCAGACCTTTGCGCAATCGACATCTGAGAGAGCCGTCGACCTCGTTACGGTGGTGACACACGAGGTCGGGCACTTCATCGGGCTTGCTCACAGCCTTGAAAGTGATTCAATCATGGCGGCGCGATACTGCGAGCAGGAATCACGCTGCCAACGCCCGCCGACTGAGGCGCGCCGTCTCGCGGGCGATGATGTCATTGGACTCTGCTCACTATTTCCACCGGGACAGCCGTCGACCGAGCCCGAAGCTGATACTCCCGTACCCAAGGACGGATGCAGTACCTCGCCATCGAATGGAGCGACTGGCTTGGCGTGGTATGGGTCATTCGTCGGCCTTGGTCTCGTCTTGTTTCGTCGTCGCCTGTCTAAGCAACGAAAATGAAGCACCCAACGCGTCGTGACTGAACCAGCTCGAAGGATTCAGTGGAGCTCCAGCGGAGCCTGTCGCTAGTGTTGGCGTTCACGAGTCCGGGCGACGAGATGGCCAGTCGCTCGTCGACCATCAGCCGTATGCGCTTGGTCTTCACGAACTTCGACGGTCGAGCCGTCGTCATGTGTCGCGAGGATCTTGCCCATTGCGCGCAGCATACCCTGGGAGGCTCACCCTCCGGCGACCCACGTCCAGGTCTTCTCGATAGTTCGGCCTTGGTTATGGCGTTCTCGAGCAAGGTCCGTCGGTCACCCGAGCGGGTAGCCAATCTCCTCCAGGTCTTCCCGCAGCTCCTCCAAGCCACGCTCGCTTCCCAGCCGCTCGACGAGCGAGGCATCGAGTGGCCTTAGCGCAAGAACGTGCGCCACGTCCTCGACCGACACAGTCCTCTCGAAGTACTCCTCGGC
>JAYUKI010000461.1:0-1321 GCA_043764595.1 Myxococcales bacterium
ATCTTCGAGGAGAGCACCCAGTGAAAATCCACGAGTACCAAGGCAAGCAGATCTTCGCGAAGTACGGCGTGCCGGTCCCGAAGGGGTACCCGGCCTTTACCGTCGACGAGGCCGAAGCCGCGGCAAAGAAGCTCATCGCGGAGACCAAGAGCCCCGTCACCGTCGTCAAGGCGCAGATCCACGCAGGAGGCCGCGGCAAAGGTGGCGGCGTGAAGGTCGCCAAGGGCGGTGAGGCCGAAGCCCGCGCTCTCGCCGAGAAGATCCTCGGCATGCAGCTCGTGACCGTGCAGACCGGCCCCGAAGGCCAGAAGGTTCGCCGCCTCTATATCGAGCAGGGCCTCGACATCGAGAAGGAGTACTACCTCGGCGCCGTGATCGACCGCGACAAGCGCCGGATCGCGTTCATGGCGTCGACCGAAGGCGGCGTCGAAATCGAGAAGGTCGCGCACGAATCGCCCGAAAAAATCCTCACGGTTCACGTGGACCCGGTCGTCGGCCTCATGCCGTTCCAGGCGCGCAAGCTCGCGTTCGGCCTCGGCTTGCAGACGTACGGCAAAGAGACCATCGCCAAGTTTACCAAGGTGATGCTCGCCCTCTACGAGATGTTCGTGAAGGAAGACTGCTCGCTGCTCGAGGTCAATCCCCTCGTCGTCCTAAAGAACGGAGACGTGGTCGCCCTCGACGCGAAGCTAAACTTCGACGACAACGGTGAGTTCCGGCACAAAAACTGGCCCGAGCTCCAGGACAAGGACGAAGAGGATCCGGTCGAGCTCGAGGCGAAGGCCGCGGGGCTCAACTACGTGGCGCTCGACGGCAACGTCGGCTGCCTCGTGAACGGCGCCGGTCTCGCCATGTCGACGATGGACATCATCAAGGTGTTCGGCGAGGCGCACGGCGTCGCGCCGGCCAACTTCCTCGACGTGGGCGGTGGTGCGAACCAAGAGCAGGTCACCAAGGCCTTCTCGATGATCCTGAAGAGCCCGAAGGTCAAAGCCATCTTCGTCAACATCTTCGGCGGCATCATGAAGTGCGACGTCATCGCGAACGGCGTCGTCGCGGCAGCCAAAGAGACGGGCCTGAAGGTTCCGCTGGTCGTCCGCCTCGAGGGCACGAACGTGGAGCTTGGCCGCAAAATCTTGAGCGAGAGTGGCCTCGCCATCACGGCAGCCACCACCATGGCGGACGGTGCAGAAAAAGTCGTCGCCGCGGTGACGGGAGGTGCGAAATGAGCATTCTAGTCGGCAAAGAGACCCGCCTTTTGGTCCAAGGCATCACGGGCGGCGCGGGCTCGTTCCACGCCAAGCAGTGCCTCGACTACGGA
>JAYUKI010000462.1:0-4401 GCA_043764595.1 Myxococcales bacterium
GCGAAACAAGCCACTTTTTGCGAGCAGGGGAAGGCGGGACGTCGTGGCTCGTGGGCCGGTGCGGGGAGACGATAGCCCTTGACGAGGCGGTTTCGGCCCTGGGACGGAGGTTGCCGAACCCAACGCGGCCTTCGGGCGCCCCTTGCGCACGTTCTACTCGGCCGCCTCGACGCTCCCGGCACCTCGACGGAGCACACGACCAGTACGGCGGTCCTCGAGCGGGCGTCCGCTTCGGCACGTCGGTCGGCTCGCCGATGCCCTGCAGGTACTACTCCCCCTTCGGGGATCGCGAAGCGCGTCGGCGACGCTCTTCGGATCCGTGACAAGCGCGAGACGGCACTGCGACCACGGCTTCCCGCTTGGCGCATCGTGGCGCAACGGCTAGCGAGCCATACCGGGCGTCCTGCGGGACATTCCTGGCTCTTGCCCAATATCTTGTCTTGGCACGAATCGTGGAATGCGCTCCCGCATGCGTCGACTCGCTCCCCTCTTCTCCGCGCTCGTCTCTACGATTCTCGGAGCCTCGACAGTGGCCGCTTGCTCGAGCGCGGATGCCACGGGCGGCGTAGACGCGGGCGGCGCAGACGCAGACAGCGCCGACGCTGGCAGCACCTTTCTGGCTCCTGCATGCTCCGAAACGTCCCTCCTCGACAGCGTCAGTTCTGCTGAAGCATACGACTACATCGAGCTCCGCTACGAATTCGTGAGCAGCATCGGCGACGGCGGGGGCATCCCCGACGCAGGGCCACCCGCCGTCGAAGTGCTTGCCAAGAAGGGAGAGCTCTGCGCGAGAGCGACCGACAAGGCGCGCTGTCTCGAGGCCTATGCAGGCGTCGGGACGCGCTTCGGCACTCCGTGCAACGGAGTCTACCCCGGCTGCGCGGCAGAGTCGGTCGTGGTGAATCAGGGCGACACCTTTCGCGCCTTCAGCAAACTAAACCTCGTGGGTCCGTTCCTCGCTCCGATCGACTCGCCTGCCGAAGCGGCCCTCGCCGCGCGGCTGCAGGGGTATCGGCCCCTTTGCGACACGAATACCCCCCTCGCGCTTCCGGGTGGCAGCTACGAGGTACGAGCCGTGGTGCAGGAGCCGTGCTTTGGAAACAAGTACGGCTACCGTCTCGACGTAAGCGCGGGGGGCATCGTCACCGAAAAATCCAAAGAGCTCATCGCTCCCGCGTCGGGGGTGTGCGGGCGGCGGCCCGAGGGGCTCCGCGAAGTGGCAGCGTTCGCAGGCGCCACGTCGGCGGGTCGTTTCTTTGCGCAATGCACGCACCTCGAAGCGGCGAGCGTCCCGGCGTTCCTGACCCTCGAGCGCGAGCTCGGCGCCCTCGGGGCGGAGCCAAAGCTTCGCGCCGCCGCCCGAAGGGCCGCGCGCGACGAGGTTCGTCACACCAAGATGATGCGCTCGCTCGCCGAGGCCTTCGGAGGGGTATGCACCGATGTCGAGCTCGCAGCCGTCGGACCTCGCACGGTGCTCGCGATGGCGCTCGAGAACGCCCGCGAGGGCTGCGTTGGCGAGACCTACGGCGCGGCACAGGCTGCGTTTCAGGCGCAAACGGCGAGCGACCCAAGGGTACGTTCGACGCTCGCCGTGGTCGCGCGCGACGAGGCTCGCCACGCCGATCTTGCGTGGGCGGTAGACGCCTTCCTGGCTTCCCTGCTCACCGAAGCGGAGCGTCGCGAGGTGGCGCGCGCACGCGAAGAAGCGTGGGCCGCGCTCGCGACGTCACTCGCGCAGGAGCCGAGCGCCCATCTCCGCGAAGTGACGGGGCTGCCGAGCGCGCGGGATGCCGCCCTCCTCGTCTCGGGAGTGCGCGAGCTGCTCGTCGCGGCGTGAGAGAGGCTCGCGCCTCGCGGTGGAATCGCAGCGCGCGCGTGCTCACTCGCTCCCGTATTGGCACGCCTCGAACGGAGGGCGACACTTCGTCACGTCGGGGTCTACCGTGCCCGAGCCTTCGGGCGCTTCGGGGGGTAGGGCTCTCCGCAGAACATCGTGGTGTCCGCCACGGTGTAGCGACTGCTCGAATCGCAGCGTGAGGATCTGCGCGCCCGCGTACTCGCCCGCCCCCGCGATCGCGTGGAGGAGCGAGTTTTGCGTCAAGTGGTCTCGGAAGAAACGACCCAGTGCGGTGGCTTGTGTTTCGACATGCGGAAAACCGTAGATCACGAAACGGCGGGCCAGCACCCGAGGAACGTCTCATCTGGATGAACGACGCTTCGATGGGTCCGTCGTCGGCTGAGACGACTTCACGTAGTTGGTGAGCCCGGCGACCAGCGCCTCGAACACCAGCCGCACGCGCTGCACCCGACGTTGGTCCTCGTGCATCACGACCCACGTCTCGAGTGGAACCGCGACCTGCGGCAACACGCGCACGAGGTCGCCGCGCATCGAGGCCAGTGGCACCTGGCAGACGCCGATGCCAACCCCCGCACGAACGGCGGCGAGCTGCACGAGGTCGTCATCGCTGCGGAAACAGAAGTCGCGCGGCGAGATGGTGAGCCCCGCCTGGGTGAGCGCCTGAACGAGCCCGCGCTCGCGGTCCGAGCCGACGAGCGTGTGCTGCGTCAACGCTCGCAACGTCTTCGGAGGCGGATGCCGCGACAGGTACGCCGCGCTCGCGAAGAAGCCGACCGGGATGACCGCGACCTTCTTCGCGACGAGCGACGCCTGCGTCGGAGCCGCCATCCGCACTGCGATGTCCGCATCACGTCTCAGCAGGTCGGCGAAGCGGTTGCTGGTGACGAGCTCGAGCTGAAGGCCGGGCTTCGCGCGAAGCAGGGGCTCCAACAGGTCTGGCAAGACCTCGCCGCCCATCACCTGGCTCGCGGTGACTCGAACGGTGCCGTGGTCCGAGTCGTTCGGGGCTGACACAAGCCGGGCGAAGGCACGAGCCGAGGCAGCCATGGCTTCTGCAGCGGGGAGCGTCGCGTTCGCAGCATCGGTCGGCACCAGCCCGGTCGTCGCGCGCGTGAAGAGCACGGCTCCCACCGAGGCCTCGAGGGCTTCGACGCGCCGGCGAATGGTGGGCTGGGCGACCTGCAGCGCACGCGCGGCGGCCGACAAGCTCCCGGTCTGCATGACGGCGAGGAAGGTCTCGAAGTGCTCCCACGAAGGGCTCATCATGAAAGTATGAGCGCCTGAACGGCTTTGGACAATGGTGACGAAGCTCATCTGGCCTCACGGTGTGTTCATCGACGCCGCTTCTGGCGCCGACCCACACCGGAGCCGCCCATGCACACCGCCACCGTTTCTTCGATGCCGCTCACCCTCTCCGCCGCGACGGTCCAGACCGCGCCGAGCGCCACCTCTGGCTCGCACCGCGCGATGCTGCGGGTCGAAGGCGCCGTGATGCTGGTCGCAGGAATGGTGGCCTGGCGTCTGCTCGGCGGCTCGTGGGGCTGGTTCGCCGCCCTGTTCCTGGTGCCCGACGTCTCGCTCGTCGGCTACCTCGCCGGGCCGAAGGTCGGCGCCCTCGTCTACAACCTGGGCCACTCGCTGGTCCTGCCGTTCCTCGTCGCGGGGCTGGGCTTGTGGCTGAGCGCTCCGATGGCCTTCCTCGCGGCAGCGCTCTGGGTCGCGCACATCGGCTTCGACCGCCTCGCCGGGTACGGCCTGAAGGCGTCGACGAGCTTCTTCGACACGCACCTGGGCCGCGTCGGGAAGCACGGCTGACCATCTGCCCGTGTGCGTGCTCATGCGCGACGAAGAAATCGAGCACCTCGCGCTCGATCCGGTGCGCACCGAAAATAACGTCTTCGTCCGCGCCGTCGCCGCCGAAGCCCTCACCTGGCGCGAAGCCATCCTGCGCGATCTTCGCCACGCCGGGGTGCTCGTGCTCGACGCACGACCCGAGGACGTGACCCCGGCGCTCGTGAAGCGCTACCTCGGGGTCAAGGCTCGAAGGCTCTTGTAGGAAAACGCCTTCGTGCGGGCCGACGAGATCGGGCTGGAACTGGCTCACGGCAGAAACGGAAGATCACGGCCTCGTGAGCGCCACCATCGAAGCGCGACGGGGAATGGCGCGACGGGGCATGGCGCGCGTAAGCGAGAAGCTCGACACGCGAAGGTCTTCGGAATACTTCCGTTCGTCCGTCACAAAACACATCGGGCCGACCCTCCGTAAAGGATCACGCGACCGGACTGGGGCTCGTGTCGTCGTCGTTCGGCTTCACGGGATCGGGGCTTGGCTTCACCGGTTCCGTGGAGGCGGGCTTCGGCTTCTCCCGACGAACCTTCTCGAGGAGCGTGTCGACCGGCGCGAGCATCGCACCAACCTGGGCGATCTCTTCGTCTGTCTCGGCCAGGGCTTCGACGAGGGTCACGAACGATTGGAGCGCCTCGAGCGCGGCCTTGCGCGCCGGCATGAGCGCGGACGCACGTTCCACGCGGACGAGGTCGGC
>JAYUKI010000463.1:0-15968 GCA_043764595.1 Myxococcales bacterium
AGCTCGACTTCATTCGGAAGGACGCCACGGTGCAAGCGCAAATCGGTCGCGGCAAGCTCGACGAGCTCGAAGCCACCGAGATGTCGCCCGAGCTTTCGGGACTCTTCCGCCCGCTCCTCAAGCTGTCGCGCAAGGACCACCTCGCCTACGAAAAGGCCATTGCCGAGAAGTCGGACACGGTCAAAGCCAAAGGCGAGCTAAACCCCGCACGCAAAGCGACGAGCGAAGCCCTCGACGCGTTCGTCAGCTACGTGGAGATCATGGCCACTACGCCGCAGAAGCAAAAGCGCGCCGCGGCCATGCTCGCGCCGCTCGACGCCATTCTGGCGACCCGCCGTGCCACGAACCTGAAGTCGAGTGGTGGCGAGGGAGAGGCTCCGGAGCCCGAGCAAGAAGAAGAGCAGGACGAGGACGACGGCTCGGACGAGTGACGCGCGGCCTGGCCACGCGCCAAACACGTGAGAGATGGCCCTCGAGGCCCGAGAGACGCGCCGTCTTCCAATGGGGAGGCCGGCGCGTTTTGGCTTCTGAACGCGACCACGAATAGGAACGATACGGACGCGGCCTGACGTTCGGCCTCGACTACGCAGAGCTCACTGAAGACGGCCGACGAGCCACGCGGCAAGAAGCGACACCACGAGCAGCACGACGGCGTAGCCCGTAACGCGCCGGGCGAGACGCTCTTGGCCACGGTGGTAGGGCTCAGGCATCTCGACCGGGCGATGGTCCACCACGCGATCGCGTGCGCTCTCGCGAAAGGGTCCTGCTTCGTGTGGGCCTCGGCTCTCCAAGCCTCCAGAGTACGTCCTCGCCCTCCGCGAGCGCACCTTGACCGCCTCCGTCCCGTCGATTTCGCGCAAGCAAGGCAGGGCTCAGCTTTCCTTTTTTCGTGTCCACGCCTCTTGGTCTTTCCGGCCTTCTTGCCCAAGAACGGTATACTAAAGGGATGCGCGCGCGCTCCACTCTGGTCCTTACCCTGCTGGCTGCACGTCAATGGGCGCCGATTGCGACGGGTCTGCTCGTGTTCGTGGCCGTTACCGGGGCGTGTGGCCTAGAGCTCACGACTACCGAGGACACAGCTGGGCAAACCAGTGGCGATTCCGCAGCGCCGTTGGTCGACAGCGCTCCCCGGCCGCTCGATAGCGCCGTGGACCCCGAGGGTGGCGGAGATGCTGGAGGGGAAGCTGGAGGAGATGGGGGGGATAGCGGCGTGACCGCCCTCGTCGCGCAGCTCGCGTCGGGCCTCGACCGGGTGTGTGTCGTGGGAGGGCTAGGCTCGCTGAAGTGTTGGGGTCGCAACGACCAGGGTCAGCTCGGCCTTGGGGACACGAACGCGCGCGGAGACGGACCGAACGAGATGGGAGCCCTGTTGCCTGCGGTCGACGTTGGGCCGGGCGTCAAGGTCGCTCAGGTCGCACTCGGGGGCACGCACACGTGCGCCATTCTTGGCGGGGGCGCCGTGAAGTGCTGGGGCGCCAATGGGAAAGGTGAGCTCGGTCTCGGCGACGTGCTGCCTCGCGGGGGTCTTCCAGGGACTATGGGCGCGGCCCTGCCGACCGTGCAGCTGGGTGCAGGCCGGACCGCCAAGCAATTGGCACTTGGCGACAAGCATAGCTGCGCCATTCTCGACAACGGCAACGTGAAGTGTTGGGGTCAAAACGACCAAGGACAGCTGGGCCTCGGCGATACACGAAGCCGCGGAATCGCTGCGGCCGAAATGGGAGACGCGCTCCCGGCCATCAACCTGGGCACCGGCCGAACGGCGAAGAGCATCGCCGCGGGCACCCAGCACACCTGCGCCATTCTCGACAACGATACCCTCAAGTGCTGGGGCTTCAGCGACGCGGGGCAGCTCGGGTACGGCGACAGAGCCAAGCGTGGCGATAAGAGCGGCGACATGCAAGCTCTCCCGGTCGTTGACCTGGGGCTCGGCCGAACGGCTCGGGCCATCGGCGCCGGCGTTAGGCACACCTGTGCGCTCCTCGACGACCAGACGGTGAAGTGCTGGGGCAATGCGTACTACGGCCAATGCGGTACCGGCGACATCGAGGATCGCGGCGACAACGGTGGCGAGATGGGGGTAGCCCTCAAGGCCATCGAGCTCGGCCAGAACCACAAAGCCAAAGCCATCGGCGTCGGCTACAACTACACGTGCGTAGTGATCGACAACGACGAGCTCCGCTGCTTCGGGGCGGGTTTCGACGCACAGCTTGGCCCCCTTCCGGGCAATCGCACCTCGTGGGGATGGGGCGCAGGGCAGATGGGAGACGCTCTCCCTAGCATCGACCTCGGCGCCGGCGCCAAGGTGACCGCGGTAGCCCCTGGAGACACCCACACCTGCGCGCTGCTCGGCGACCAAGTGAAGTGCTTCGGGAAGAACGCCTACGGAAGCCTGGGACAGGGCGACACCACGATTCGCGGCAAGGTCGCAGGCGAAATGGGCGCCGCGCTCTTGCCGGTTTCTTTCTTCTGACACCCATCGAGCGGGGGCGCGCCACGCCTCGTGGCGGCCGCGCGTCGGGAAGCGGGAAGCGGGAAGCGGGAAGCGGCATCTCGGATGAGCGGGATCGCCGTGGAGCACACTGAGGAGGATTCCCCGACACCCCACGCCCGCGCGTCACCCAAAACAGATTTCGACTCGGTGGGCTCAGTGAAGACGCGCGGCGAGCCACACCGCAAAAACCGACACCACGATCAGGACGAAGGCGACGCCCGAGACGCGCTGCGCGAGACGCTCCTGGGCGCGATGGATAGGCTCGGGCAACTCGACCGGGCGATGGTCCACCACGCGATCGCGCGCGCTCTCGCGAAAGGGTCCTGCTTCGTGTGGGCCTCGGCTCTCCAAGGCTCCGAGAGTACCCACGCGCCGGAGCACGTCTACACCCGAGTGTCCGCCTCGCGGTCCGCCCTCGAGCCGTCCGCCGGCTTGACCGTCACCGGTCCAGCACCGCGAGCTGGAATCGCCCGATGACGTCGGCGCCTTCAATCCGACTTGAGCGAGTAGTTGACGGCGCTCGAGGCGAGCACGATCGAAGACGAGAACTGCCGACGGAATGACGAGGTAGAGCGAAATCCAGGCTCAGAGGTCGAACGAGCCCGTGCCCTTGAGCGAGAGTTTGGTGGGTGGCTTCACACGAATGGCGCGGTAGTGGCCGAGGATGCATTCGGCGTGAGGCCCGTCGACGATTGGGCCCGAGGATATCTTGGCCGAAGCGACGGAGCCATCGGGGGCGATGACGACGTCGACTCCACCCTTGCCGCGCGCGCCGGCCGCCTTGCAGTCTTCGAGGCCCATCTTCTGAAAGGCGGCCATGAGCTCGTTTTGCGACGGAGACGTAGGCTTGGGCGGCCCGGCGGGCACACCGGCGCGCTTGCGGAGCCCGGGCGCGAGCGCAGCCTCGCGGGGTGTCGCCTGCCCCCACGCAATGCATCCGTAGAACCCCTCGCCTTCGTCGTAGTCGGTTCCGAAGCGCCGGTCATGGTGGAACTCGACGAGGCCGTCGCAGCCCCGCCGCGCTCCCTCCTCTTTGAGGCGTTCCCGCTCCGCAGCCGTGAGCTCCTCGAAGGTCCGCGGGGTGGCGATACGAAGGACTCCGACCTCGTGGTGGGGCCGGGAGATCGGGTACTCCAAGAGCTCGACGGCTGCGGCCCGCGTGGGCGTGCGTGGGGTGTCGAGAAGTGGCGTCCAACCCGAGCCGCAGCCGAGCAGCATGGCGCCGAGCACGAGCGCGAGGGGGAGGTCGCGCGACCCGCGTCGTATGCGCGAGCCCATGAGGCATGAAGGGACCATCCAGAAGCTCTATGCGAACCCGACCACTCTTCACAAGCTGCGGGCACCTGCGAGCCCGATGGCCCTTCGGTGAACAAGCCGACGTTCCCTTCGCTCGTCTTGGCGAGCCGACGGAGGAATTCGTTGGGATATTGGACGGTTACGGCCAACGTCAGTCGAATTCGTTCTCAGTCGGATTCGTTCCCAGTCGGACGTGTTCGGGCGTTCGTCGGATTCGTTCCCCGCTCGGGCTCTTCGAGGGTCCGCGGCGCGTTCCTTTCGCGCAGCGGCGGCTCACGAGAGATGTGCCGACTAGGGAATGGCGTAAACGAAGTTCGCGCCGTAGTTGGAGTCGTACACCGGCTTGGTTACCGTGGTCCTTATCGGCGGATCGGCGGGGCGCCCGCTCGGATCGGGCGGCGGTGGAGCCGGCGCAGTTCCATGAGGTGTAGCCAAGATCGGCGTCGAAGTAGGCCATGTCACCGCGACGCGGCCGGACGCGAGCCGTGGAATGAGGGCCTCCTCCAGGGAAGGCGGCATCTTGTCTTGGCCGGGGCCAAGTGAGGACCGGTCCATGCCAGGCCACCGGCGACGCGCGGTTCATGGCGACCGAACAGGGTCCTGACTCAGTGGAACGCTCGTGCGCCCAGGAGAGCGCCTCTCGCGAGCTTTTCCAGGGCCATTGCGGTTTCGTGACGGCGCAAAAAAGGTTGCGACCTTCGCGTCGGGCGCGCTCCTCTCGTCATGCGCACCCGCTCCTCTTCGTTTCTGGGCCTCGGTCTCTCATTTGCTCTTTCCCTGTCGCTGGTCGCGTGCACGGAGATTGTCGTCCCCGGCCCTTCGCCCACTCCTGTGGCCTCGTCGTCGGCAGAGGGAGATCCCTCCGTCCCGGCGCCGACCGCGGTCCCTTCGGGCTCCACGCCGCCGAGCCCAACCGCGATTCCGCCCGCGCCGAAGGCCGATGTTCGTGTCTCGACGTCCAAAGCGACTGCCCACTATCGCCTAGGCTCGGTCGCCTCGACACGCGGGAAAGAGCTTGTCGTGTATACGTCGACGCTCGAAAACCGCAGCGCCTTCGATCTCCCGCTGACCCTCGCGAAGCTCACGCTCGAGACGAAGAGCGGAGAGCGTATTCCCGTGCAAGCCGGCGCAACCAAGCTCACCGCGAAGCCATGTGGTGAGGTCGCGGTGCTCCGCGCGGGCGCGAGCGTCGAGTGCACCGTCGCGTTCGACGTGGCCCAAGACGTCGCCACGCGGCTGCACTTTCAAGCGCAGAACGACTACGTCGCCTCGGGTGGCGTACCGCCCGTCACGCGATGCCACGATCTCGCCCATGTTGGCCAGTCCGTCGCGAACATCTCCGTGACCACGTCGCTCCCCGCAGCGGGAGGCGCGCTGCCCGCCGACGGCACGTACGTCGCAGAGGCCCGCTTTTCGCGGGCTCCCATGACCGACACCTACCCCTCGTTCACGCTACGCGTGCGCGGAGGCGTGGCCGACGAGACGTATGGCCTCGAGGGAACGGTGCTCCAGATGCGCTACGCGCTGAGCGCCGAGGCCGACTTTGCGCGCCTCGAGCTTGGCTGCGTGTCGCCCGCCTACGACGAAGCCCAGGCCACTGCACGAACGGTGTTCCATTGGGACTCCTCCGCCCAGATGCTCTACATGGCCGTCGGAGGGCCGGACACGTGGATCGGCCTACGCAAGAGGCCGTGAGGAGCGCTCAGACCGCAGCGTTCGACTGGGCGAACGTTGTGCCCACACCACGATGAGTACATAGCCCTGAGCCCACGGCGCTCGAGCTCTCCCCGACTACGACGATCCCACTTGCGAGACGCCGGCCATCGTGATGTGCCGCGCTGAATCCACGAGCTCGGCGAACGACGCCAAAAGATCCAAACGCGGCCACGCACAATGGGCCACGAGCTTTGCTCTTGGCCCGCTCTCTATTTGGCCGAGAACGCGCCCCCCGGCGTGTTGTCGCAAGCCGTCTTTGCGCTCACGGGGGTTCCGGGCGGATACGTATGGGCCTTGTTCAAGATGCCGCCGCCTTCGGTCTTGGTGCACGTCCCTTGGATGTTCGCCGTCGGGCACGCGCCGTCGCTCCATTTGCCGACCATGAGGCAAACCTTCTTCAATCCGTCGCTCGAGCCACTTCCGTAGTAGTCCGAACAGGCCACTCCACCAATGCCGCAACTGCCCATGAGCGTTCCGCCCACGGCGCCGCCTCCAGGACCGGGCGGCGCAACGGAAGCTCCCGACGGCGCGACCGGCCCCGACGCCGAAGCGGCGGGCGACGAGCCCGACGAGCCCGACGTGCTCGACGACTTGTTGCAAGCCGCGGCAAGAAGGAAGGCGAGAGCCAACACGACGGACTTCTTCATGCGAACGTCCTAGCCGAAGCGTGGACGCCCGAGAAGGCTTCCACGCGGTCGCCCCATCGGACGTGGTGTCCCTCGGGACCCTCGTGGCGCCGAGAACGCCGCTCCACAATCCGTGGCGTCCCCGTATCGATGGCCCCCGGATCGCCCAGGAATCGCACGCGACGGAGACACCTTGGCCGGCATGGGTCCTGCAAACTGTTGGAAGTGCACGCTCTTTTGCCATCGACAGACGTGCCCCCTCTCCGAAAGGATGCTCTTCCATGCCCCTTCCCCTTCGTTCCACACGTGCCGCTGCGAGGTTCACGCCCACACCCACGTTGTCCCGCCGCGGGCTCGTGCGCGGCGCCTTGGGTCTTGCCCTCGGTGCCACCGGATGCGGATACCTCAAGGCGAACTTCGCACGGACGAACGCGCTCACGCAGGAGCTCGACGCCTACGTTTTCCAGAAGCCCCTCGAAGAGGTCTGGGAAAAGGTCCCTACGGTGAAGCTCTTCGAGTGGGGACAAATCCTCTCGTGGAGCGCCACGTCGCCCACCACGTCGCGAACCTCGCCCCGAGTCGAAAAGGGCAAAGGCGCAGGCAACGACCAACTCCTGACGACGACCTTTCTCGAAGCCGAAGGCGTGCGCGCGCCACGCGGCTGCCAGGTCCGCTACTTCGAGAGCGCGACCGAAGTGACCTCCCGCGACGGCAAGGAAGTAGGCACTCGGAACAGCCGCAATCGAAGGCTCGATCTGGAGCTCGATCTCGTTCGCTTGTTCGATCCCCAAGCCGCCGCTCGCATCGAAGCCAGCGGCGAAGAGGCCGCGCGCTCTGGCGAGTGGTATCCAAAGAAAAAGATCTGAGCAGGCACTGCCGACCGTATGGAGAAAGCCTCGACGATGGTCCAGACGGCATCTGGACGATGGGTGCGAAGGTCTCGATGTGGCCTTTGGGCCCTCAGTAGCCCGCGGCTTTGGCCGCTTGGTGAGCCGCTGCCCGTTCGCGTTCCGCGGCTTCCCGCGCTTCTTGGGCTTCCCGCTTTCGTTCCAAGGCCTCTCGGTCGCGCGCCCTTTGCTCGCGCGCAAACATCTCGCGCTCGTGAGCGTCGTCCCGGGCGGCCTCTTCGGCCCTGTGCGCCGCGGACTGGATGGCCGACGCCCGCATCGCGAAGAACGCGAAGACGCCTCCGCAAAGCAAGAACACGACAAAGAGACCCACGTGGGCGAGACTCGCCTCGGGCTTCTGGGGCCCGAGCTTTTCGCGCAAACGAAGCACCTCGGCCTCGGCCACACGCGCGCGCTCGGCGATGCCCGCGAGCTCACGAAGCTCGTCTTCGGCGCGCTGGGCACGAAGGTGAGCGGCCTCGAGATCGTCGCGGTAGTGGCTCATCGTGCGGCAAAGCATAGAGCGGCAGCGCCAGGATCGCCACACGGGTTCCTCGCTCTCGGTCGGTGCCCGAGAGACCGAACCGACCGGGACCGGAGGGTGCCAGGACCCGCTCGACGAGGGTTCGCATCCGATCGCGGACACCGATTTCTCGGCGTTCACCACGCGGCGCGTCGGACTCGCTAGTTGCCCCAAAAGAGCACGCGCACCACCCAGATCACCCCGAGCACGATCGAGACGGCGAGCGGGCCGAACATGCGAACGGTCTCCATCTCGTTCTTCTTCACGTCGACGATGGCCTCGGCGCGCTCCGCGTCGAGCGAGTGGCGGAGCAGGACGTCGTGCTGGCGCCGGAGGTCGTCGTACCCGTGGGCCGGCAAGATGCGAGGCGTCGTCGGACCGCGCACGTGCTCCTTCACCGCGTGGAGATGGGATTCGAGATCGGCCGCGATGTCGTTGGTCCCGGGCCTCACGAAGTAACGCGCGCTCGCCTTGATCATGGGCTCGGGCGAAGCGCACGTCTCGATGCAGGTGCCGTCGTCAAAAAGAGACGTGAGGAAGTACCTCGAGGCTCCGAACCATACGCGCCACTCCGTCCGAATGGTCACCCATACGAGGCCATCCGGGTGAACAAGGCAGTGGCTGGAGAAGCGACCGAAGTAGCCGAGCTTCTGCCGTTCGATACCCAAATAGCGAAAGCCCTTTTGCAGGAGGGGGCCCACGTACGGATCGGACGCGAGCGAAGCGCCGCCGTCTTCGCGCGGCTCGAACCTGGTCACCCCCGTCTTCGCGGCAAGCTCGTTGCGCGCGTCCACCGGGGTGGACTCGAGCCTCTCGATCGCGGAGGCCTCGGCGACGGCGTCACGGAGCTGGGGCTCCGACCGGTAAGACGTAAGCGCCTCGGCCTCGCACCTCGTGCTCGATCCCATGAAAACCTCCGCATCCGAAAGGCTCGCCACGGGGGACCCCCATGGCAAGACCGCAAACGAACCGATCCCTACGAATCATGTTCGCACATCGCGGACGACTGCACCGGGGGCGTCTCCTCGACGCAGCGCGTGACCGTTGAACGAGACAACACGAAAAAGGCGCGATTCCCGAGGGGAAACGCGCCCTTTCGGGGTTCGTTGACTGCAGCTTCAGACGTTCGGAGCCATCGTGCCGAGGCCGGCGTCGCGCAAGAACGCGAGGTCCTCGGCTTCGTTCGGGTTCGGCGTGGTGAGGAGCTTCTCGCCGAAGAAGATCGAGTTGGCCCCTGCCATGAGGCAGAGCATCTGGGCCTCGCGGGTCATGCCTTCGCGGCCGGCCGAGAGACGCACGCGGGCTTGCGGCATGAGAATGCGCGCGATGGCGATCATGCGGACGAGATCGAAAGGATCGACCGGGGGGCGATCGGCGAGCGGCGTGCCTTCGACCGGAACGAGAGCGTTGATGGGAACGCTCTCCGGCTGGGGCGAAAGGTTGGCGAGGGTGCGAAGCATCTCGCAGCGATCGTCGTCGCTCTCGCCCATGCCGATGATTCCGCCCGAGCAGACGGTGATGCCCGCGTTGCGCACGTTCTCGAGAGTGCGAAGGCGGTCGTCGAAGGTCCGCGTGCGAACGATGGATCGGTAGTTTTCGCGGCTCGTGTCGAGGTTGTGGTTGTACGCGTCGAGTCCTGCTTCGCGGAGGCGCGTCGCCTGCCCTTCGTCGAGCATGCCAAGCGTGACGCACGCTTCGAGGCCGAGGCCCTTCACGCCGCGCACCATCTCGAGCACGCGATCGAACGCGGGGCCGTCTTTCACTTCGCGCCAGGCAGCGCCCATGCAGAAGCGGGTGGACCCGAGCTCCTTCGCGCGGCGTGCGCTGTCGAGGACGTGCTGCACGTCGAGCATCTTCTCCGCGCCGACTTCGGTGTCGTATTTCGACGACTGCGGGCAGTACGAACAATCCTCCGGGCAACCGCCGGTCTTCACGCTGAGGAGCGTGCAGAGCTGCACCTCGTTGTCCGGGTGGTTCTTCTTGTGGACCTCACGCGCTTCGTCGAGAAGGGACATGAGCGGACGGTCGTAGAGGGCGCGAACGGTGGCCTTGTCGAAGCGCGGGGCGGACATGGCGCGGAAACCTAGCACTAGTGCCTCGATTCCGTCGAGTGGATGGGCGCCTGCCGAAAAGCGAAGGAGTCTTCGCAGGATACGCTGCGTCCGTGGCCCCTCGAAGGACCTGCCTCAGGCCGGCGAGCTCAGGCATTCGGCAACATGCTCCCGGAGCGAACGGTCCTCCTCGAGCGCTCGTGCCAGGCCTTGGTGCACGAGCTCTTCCACGACGCCCTCGGCTTCGGGGGACTCGAGCCGGCTCTTCGTGGGCTCGCCGTAGTGGGGATCGACGAGGTTAACGGAGACCACCGCCACGAGCCCCGGGGACACCCGTTCGAAGCGACGCTTCCAAGAGCGCGGATGGGAGCCAAGAGGATCGAGCGGCGCAAGGGCACGTCCAACCCCCCGGCAAAACCCGACCTCGTGCGTTCCGCCATCCTGCGTGGCTTCGAGGTTGGCGTACGTGTGGATGCGGGGCCTCCCGAGCGACGGAGCGTAAAAGCCCATCGCCACCCGGGCGGTCAGAGCACCTTCTGGGCTCTCCCACGCGAGCGCCGTGGCGTGGCGGAGCCTCGACGAGGGAGCGTGCAGCGCCAACAGATCCGGGCTCGGACCGAAGCCCACGCGCTCCCGCGTGAAGCTCGTGCGGAGACCCGGCCAGAGGAACGAGAGCTCCCTCAAGCGACTCTCGAGGGCCCCTGCGTCGAACCGCACGTTCCATGGAAAGATTTCCGGATCGGGCCACATGCGCAAGAGCGTGCCGCGCTCGGACGTCGGGCCCACCGTCACGCAATCGCTCGTGCGGGCTCCACGCGCAAACGATTGGCGCGAATGAGCTCCGGCGCGAAAGACGTCGACCTCGAGTCGTTCACAGAGCGCACACACGGCGGCGAGCCCGAGCCCCTGACGGCCAAGGTGCACGTGCGGCGCGTGCCCATCGGCGGTGGCCGTATAGTGAATCGTGGTGAGCACGGTTTCGAGAAACGAGGGCGCGCCAGGATCGTCCACGACCATGCCCACTCCGTCGTCGCGCACCGAGACGCTCCCGTCCGTGTGCATGACGAGATCGAGGGTCGTGGCATGTCCGGCCAGGACTTGATCGAGGGTGTTGGCCACGACTTCCCAGACCAAATGATGGAGGCCCGTGCCGTCGTGCACGTTGCCGAAGTACATGCCGGGGCGCCTGCGCACCGCCTCGATGGCTCCGAAGCTTTCCAATTGCGCCATACTGCCATCCTACACTTCTTTTTTCGGGTCCCGAAGCGCGCGCCGCACCGGCGAGTGGGCGGTTCGAGGCGAGTCCGAGAGCCCTCGTCAGCGCAGGGACGGAATCGGCACCACGCCAAACTTGAGCGGCTCCAAGAGAGGCGCTTTGGAGCGCGGACCGGCCTCGGTCACCACCCTGGCGCACTCTTCGTTCGTGAGGCGGCGCGGGCCGTACACCGACGCGTCCGAGGCGTCCGAGTCCATGAGCAAGTTGGGAGTGTCCCGTCCGAAGTCGTCCGGGTGGCCGGGCACGTCGAGCAGCACGTGGCCGAGCTCGTGGGCGATGGCATGACTGCTCTTCCGCGAGCGCACGCCCGAGCGGTCCACCAGAATGACGTTTCGCACGCTGGAGCCGTCGCCGTGGATGAAGGACTCGCCAATGCGTCCGCCACCGGCGAAATAGGGCACGTAGACGATGTTCACGGTGCGCGGATCGCGGTCGTCGAGCGACTTCACCAGGGAGCGCTCTTCGAGCGTGCCGGCGGGCGAGTCCATGTCGCCGAAGTGCGTGAGACCGTCCGACAGATCGACCACGCCGATGGCCACCGAGAGGGTCGCGTCGCTCGAGAGCGTTCCATCCGCGTCGACGCGCGCCGCCTGGGCGGGGCCGTCGCTCGCGCGGTGTCCCTTCTTGGTGACGCGCACGTCCGCGCTGCCGAGGGCGCCTGGAGCAATGCGCGCGTTCCGGCTCACCTCGGTGACGAATCCGGCCTTTTCCACGGCCTCTGCGAAGAGGAACGCGGCTTCGAGCGGCGTGCGGCCTGCCGGAACGGTCACTTCGACCTTCTTGCCTTCGACGAGCACACGCACCGTGCCGCCCGAGCTCGGTAGGCCAAGATCGTTTCCGAACGCCACGAGGGACGGCGGCGGAGGCGACGCGATGCGCACGTCCGCGTCACGTGCCTCGAGGGACACTCCACACTGGGACCACAGGGCACGGGCGTCCGCGAGATCTTTGCGAACCTCGGCGATGGCCTCCGGCTCGTTCGCGAAGAGCGCCGGTTTGCCGGTCTTTTCGGCGCGGAAGAGCGTGGCGCGCACCCGGAGGCCGAGAGCCCCGAACGGGCCGCCGGCGGTCGCGCCGTTGCCGCGTGGGCCTCCCACGTGAATCGAGGTGAGCTTCTTTCCGTCACGCACGACGAGCACGAGGCCCCCAACCTCGGCGACGAGGCTTCGTCCGAGCGAGCCTGGATGGTTGCCGTCGACCGAGTCGACCACGAGGCGGAGCGGGCGAGACCTTTGGCATTGCGGGTTGCGCGCGGCGCAGGGTGCATCGAGGGGCACGCCCACGATCCGACCGAGCACCGCACCGTGCGTGCCGAGCGAGACCACGTCGACTGGCGCGCTCTTCTCGCCGCGCACCGTGATGCGGAAGCCGTCGGGATCCGATGCGGGGGAAACGTCCGGAAGTGCTCGGGAAAACGAGAGGTGCGACGATGTGGCAGAAATCGGCGCGGCGCTCTGGTCCTCGAAGCCATGGGCCCGAACCACGAGACGAACGCTCACGGCGCGGGCTCCTTCGCCGACCAAAAGCTTGGCGGATTCGTCGGTCGCGCGAACGCCCTGAAGCTCGGCACCGTTCGGAGCGAAGGCGGGCAACGTGAGCGGCTTGCCGCCGACGAGAACACGCGCGCCCCCCAACGCCGACACGATCTCCACACGCTTGCCGATGGCAAACGCGGGCAGAGGGATCACGTCGCGGCGTGCGTGGCCGGTAACGCTCGGGCTCGCGCCATCCTCACGACCGTCCGCGTCGTCGTCGTCCGCGTCGGCTTCGAGCTCGATCGAAGTGGGCACGAGCGCGCCAACCGGCGGAGGAGGAGCGGCGCCAGCATCGCTGAGCGACAGGGCGGCGAGCACGACGATGGACACGATCGACGTACGACGTACGACGGCCAGGACATCTATGCCGCGGCGCGCACGCGGAGCCACGTACGCGTCCCACCGGCTCACTCGACGACGCCCCACTGGAGGTGCCGAACCGCGCCTTCGCTCACGGCAAAACCGCCGACGTTCGTGGCCAAAACCCGCGCGGCCCAAGCCGCATTTCCGAGGTGTTTTCCGGCGAGGGCTTCTTCGGCCAAGGCCTTCGCGGTGGCCGTGTCGCCGGCATCGTGGAGGGCCGCGATGCCGAGCCCGCGCATGTCTTCCCGGGCCGAAGACCGGGCCACGACGGCGAGCGGAACGAAGAGATCGGTTCGCCCGAACGAGCGGGCCAAGTGGCTCGCGGCGCGAGCTCGAGCTTCGTCCTCGATGGGGCCGCGCACGAGCGCGTCGAGCATGGGCTTGGCGGACGGGGCCGCGGCCGCAGCGAGACGGAACAAGAACGAGAGATCGCGATCGGCGCTGGGCCGGTCCGAGAGGCGAGCGGAGAGCTCGGTCGTAGGGCGCAGCGTGGGCGACGCCGGAGGAGCCTCACCATTTCTTCGGCTGCGGGCGTGAGCGAGCGCCCACGCGACCAGCGCCCACGCGCCGCGCGACGAGTCTGCACCGGACACGCTCTTCTCACGGGCCTCGACGAGCGGACGATCGTCCCCGCCGAGCACCACGGCTTCGGCAAAAAGAAGCCATCGTCCAAGGTGCCGCTCGGCGCTTCGAAGGACCTCGAAACCGGGTCCGAGGCGCTCGCCGGGTCGCGCGAGTGGAAGCCACGCCGCACCGCCCACGTCCGACGCCCCAGCGAGACCGCGTACGAGTGGAGCCACGACCTGCGTAGCGAGCCCCACGCGATGGGCCTCTTTGATGATAGGTGCAAGATGCAACAGATGCGTGCCGGGGGAATCGCCGCGGACGACACGCGCGATTTCGGCAGCAAACGCCACGTAGGGTTTGCCACCCGAGGCGAGCTTCGCGAGCTGCGCGACGAGCGCCTTGGACGAACAAAACCCCGCAGCAGAGAGCGTGGCCGAGCCTCCGCCCTCCTCGAGGGCGAGCGCGGGTGCGAGCACCGACTCGAGCCCGGGGTGGTCCGCTTCGGCGAGCGTTCGAACGATGGCGCTCCACAGCTCCCGGCCGAGAACGGCGCGCCGCACGAGCACGTCCGCCGCGCGAAAGAGCTCCGTTCGAAGCGAAGCGCTCAGAGGACCGAGCACCCGCACGACCCCCGCGAGTTTGACCTCGGAGAGGGGCTTTCGCTTGAGCGCACATTCGACTTCGTCCACGAGGCGGGCACGGAGGCGTGCGTCGAGACGTTCTTCGTCCACGGCGCCGACGCGCGCGCGAGCCGCAGGACCCGCGACGGCTTTGGCACGGGCGCCTCTCGGTGCATGTCGTGCAGGCGCTGCAGGCGCTGCTCCGGCGGCTCCAAGAGTGGACGAGGGCTCGGTTCGCGCGAGGCGCGCAAGCTGCACACCTCCCGCGAACATCGAGAGGCGAGGTTCTTTTTTCGACGGTTTGGACATCGCCCCTTCTGACGTTTCGAAGAACCTCGAGACTACCAGACGCGACGTGCGCTTCGGCTTCGATTCGCGTTCGAGCGACGCGATTCCAGACGAGCGCTCGCATGGCCGAACGCACCAGGCGACGCATGTGCAGTCTTGCGTCCGAGAACTACGTCGCGCCGCTCGATTTCCTTCCCAGCCCACAAAAGACGTGCGAGGCGCACAAAACGCGCGCCTCGCACTTGACCGTCGTGACTCTGCTTTAGACGTGCTTGCGGATCGCGATCTCGAGGGGCGAGCCCTCCACGTCCGTGGTCTCGACGCGCGCATAGGACGCCACGTCGACGAGGGCCGAAGCCGCATGCTCGATGCTGACGGCGAGCACGTCCTCGGACAGGCGAGCCGCGTGCTTCTCGAGCGCGGCGCGCATGGCCTCGGGCGCAAAGAACCGAATGTCGATCCGATCCTGGAGCTCGAGCTTCGCCTCTTTGCGTGCGGTCTGCACACGGTTCGTGACCTCGCGAACGAGGCCGAGCTCGCGCAGCTCGTCGTCGAGACGGGTGTCGAGCGCCACGACGCCGAGACGTCCGCCCGCGGCGGCGAAGCCCTCCTTGGTGTCGAAGGCGACCTCGACATCCTCGAGGAGGAGGTCTACGCCATCGAAGGTCGCTTTGCCTTCGGCGCGAAGCTCGGACAAGAGAGTCGCGGCCGCCGCGGAGGTGAGCTCGCCGAACGACTTCTTGAGCTTCTGCGCCTCCTTGCCGAGCCCACGCTGACCGAGGGTGCGAAAGTTCGCCTTGAGCTTGTACGAGACGAACGTGTCGACGTCGGCGCCTTCGACGAACGCCACACCGAGCACGTTGAGCTCCTCGCGAATCATGCTTTCCGCGGCTTCGAGGCCCGCTCGCAGCTTTTCATCCGCGAGCACCACGTGGGCAGTCCGCAGGGGCTGACGCACTTTGGCTTTGGCCTGCGTCCGCACCTGGAGGCCCAGGCTCACGAGCTCGCGCACCGACGCCATTTTGCGGGCGAGGGCTTCGTCCACGAGACGCGCGTCGGCTACCGGCCAATCCGAAAGATGCACGCTCTCGGGTGCATTTTCGGGGAAAGGACGCCGCGCGAGGTTCTGGTGCATGGTCTCGGCCATGAACGGAACGAACGGCGCGAGCATCTTCGAGAGCACGACGAGCACTTCGTAGAGCGTGGCGTACGCGGCGCGTTTGTCGTCGTCCCAGCCCGAGCGCCAGAAGCGCTCGCGTGAGCGACGGACGTACCAGTTCGACAGGCCATCCACGAAGTCCGTGACGTGGCCCGTGGCCCCGTGAATGTCGTAGCCGTCGAGGCAGGCCGTGACCTTCGCGAGCGCGTCGTGGAGAGCGCTCAAGATCCAGCGATCCAGCTCCCCGCGGCTCGTCACGTCGGGCGAAGGCGCGCGCGGATCGAAGCCGTCGATGTTCGCGTAGAGGGTGAAGAACGAATACACGTTGCGCAGACGGACGAGCGTCTCCTTCTGCGTGGCGCGCACGTTCGAGAGCGAGTGGCGCGTGGCGTTCCACGGCGGATTCGAGGCGTAGAAGAACCATCGGAACGCGTCCGCGCCCGGCGCCGAAGCGTTCGGATCGCGAAGACCCACGCGCTCGTTCGAAGGCACGGTGGGAACGTCGATGACCTTGATCGCCTGGTTTTCGCAGTGGATCACACCGAGCGTGGCCGAGTCCTCCGCGGA
>JAYUKI010000464.1:0-1320 GCA_043764595.1 Myxococcales bacterium
GCAAAAGGGCCTCCTCACGGCGGCCGTGACCTCACGGCTCGGCGCAAAAGAGCAAAAAGACGAGAAGAGCAAGGCCTTCGATCTGCTCGACGCGCTCACCAAATCGGGAGCCCTCGAGCTCGAGGAAGCCGCTCTGCACGTGGTGATCGCGACTACCCATTCCTTCGATCGCACGCTGCTCGAGACGGTGATTCAAGACAACGTCAATCCCATCGAGAAGGTCGAACGCTCCCTCATGATCGTCGGCGGGGCCATCTTCGGTCTGCCAGCCAACGAGATGCTCGCGGACGATCAACGCGAGCGCTTTTTTGGGACTTCGCCCAAGCTCATGGGCCCGTGACGCGTTCGCCCCGCGCGTCGTTCGTATTGGACCGAGCCACGTTCAGAATAGGCGGCAGCGAGCCAAACTCCTTATGGCGCACCAGCGAATGGACTGGTAGCTGGTAGAGGGCGTCGCGAAAGTATCGCAGTGCCGCGTTGCACTGACGCCCAACTCTGCAAGGAAGCCCCATGGACATGTTTGGTTGGTTGCCTTCCGCACCGGTGCTTTTTGCCTACCTCCTCGCTGCAGGGAGCGTCGCTTGCTCGTCGCAAGCGCCCTCTTCCGAGGCACTGGCCACGGACGGAGGCACTCCGACAAACGACGGAAGTGCGTCGGCAGACGGGGCTGCGGGAAGCGATACGGCCTCTGCAAAGAGCGTCTGCTCCGCATTCATCGCGTGCATGGGCGAGGCGAAGCCCGAGTCCGTTGGCGGGTTCGTGCTTCTCTATGGCGACGCGAGCCCCTGCTGGAAGGGCAGCGCGATCGATGCAGAGGCATGCGGCAAGGCTTGCGCGAAGGCGGCAGCCGACATCCCGCAGTGCGCCGCGGGTGTCGATCCTTTGGGCTGTGGAAAGGCGGTCGCCCAACCCGATCCGACCCGCCAGGTCGACCTGACCCTTCGTTACAAAGACTTCGCCAGCGGTCAAGTGCCTGCTGGGGTTTCGGTACTGCTTTGCAAGGGCACCGACCCATTGTGCAACAGTCCAATCAAAACACTGGGGGACCAAGCGGCTGGAAGCGTATCGGCAAAGGTGGACTACGGCTTCGATGGCTTCTTCGACTTGAGGTCTTCAGGCCCATTCGTCCCGACGTACCGCTTCGCCTCGCCGCTTCGAGCTTCCACGACCTTCGAGCAGACCCTCTGGCGCCCTTCGGAGCTCGCTTTCATGGTGGACGCCGCAGTGGGCAAAGCAAACGCCTACGACAGCGTGGGCCATGGAATCGTCTTCTTGACTGCGCGTGACTGCAACCAGAAGCCGCTCGCGGGCATTGCCTTC
>JAYUKI010000465.1:0-1320 GCA_043764595.1 Myxococcales bacterium
GCGCTCGCGCATCTTGCGGTCGATCCACTCGGTGAGCGGAGCGGCCACGTAGATGCTGGAGTACGTGCCGGCGATGATGCCGATGACCATCGCGAGCGCGAAGTCTTTGATGACGCCCGTTCCCCAGATGAAGAACGCGAGCACCGAGAGCATGGTGGCGCCCGACGTGAGGATCGTTCGGGAGATGGTCTCGCTGGCGGAAAGATTGATGATTTCAGCGAAGGTCTTGCCGCGGTGCTTGCCGAGGTTTTCGCGGATTCGGTCGTAGACGACGACGGTGTCGTTCATCGAGTAGCCGACGATGGTGAGCACGGCCGCGACGGTGGACAGCGTGACTTCCTTGTGGAGCACGATGAACACGCCGATGACGACGACGGCGTCGTGGACGCACGCGATGACGACGCCCGGCGCGAACCGGAGGTCGAAGCGGAACGCGAGGTAGACCATGATGGCCAAGATCGCGAGGGCCACGGCGTTGCGCGCGCTGTCTCGGAGCTGCTTGCCGGCCTTGGGACCGACCCACTCGACCCGAAGGGCCTTCTCGGGGACGGCGTCTTTGCCGAGCTGCTGGGAGAGCACATCGAGCAGCTGATCGCCCCGCGACTGGAGCTGGAGCTCGACGCGGTGGTCGCGTGCGCTGATGATCTGGGGCGCCGAGCCTTTGCGAAGGACGACGTTCGAGACCTTCTTGATCTGCTCGCCGATCTTGGCGACGTCGGGCTCGGCGTCGTAGCGGAGCGTGATCTTGTCGCCGCCTTGGCTGAACTTCACCTCGGTGGCGCGCGCGTTGAGGGGGCAGGCTTTTTCGTCGCCACCGGGGGCGTTGCCGTCCACGGTGTAACAAAGGGCCGTGCGCACGTCGTTCTTCATGGTGTCGGTGACGGCGGACACCTCTTGCACACGAATGAGGAAGTGACGGTCGGGGTGGGGCTCGGAGGCGACCTTGACGACGTCCGGATCGGAGAATTGGCCGCTCTTGATGACGGCTTCGCGGATCTGGCCCTGGTCGATGGGCTTCTCGAAGGCCACCTCGATTTCGGTGCCGCCTCGGAAGTCGGTGCCGTAGTTCGGCCCCGGGTAAATCATGAGGATGATGGACCCGATCATGAGCGTGAAGCTCAGCGGGATCCAGAAGCGCCACGCGTGGCGCATGAAGTCGAAGGTACGGCCTGGCTTGAAGAACTCCATCTCAGAACTCCGCGCCCACGCTGATCTTGTTGGTCTTGCCGCGCGCCCACCAGTCGAACACCACGCGGGTGCAGAAGACTCCGGTGAAGAGGCTCGCGAGGATGCCGATGATGAGAGTGACGGCAAAGCCCT
>JAYUKI010000466.1:0-15932 GCA_043764595.1 Myxococcales bacterium
CACCAAGGCCAAGCCCGCCGCCACCGAGCTGCCAGGCAGCGACTTCAAGGCCAAGCTCGTGGGCTATGGCGTGAAGCTCGGCGCCCCCTCGGAGATCACGTGGAATTTCGAGAAGTTCCTCGTCGATCGCCAGGGAAATGTGGTCGACCGCTTCGCGCCGGACATCAAGCCAGACGACGCCGTGATCACCGCCGCGATCGAAAAGGCGCTCGCCGCGGGCTGAACCAAGCAGCACCTGCACCTGCGCGCGGGCTATTGGAGCGACTTGCGCCTTTCTCTCGATTCCCTCGAGCGAGCTCCGTGGCTCGGTTGGACGAATCGCCGCGAGCGAGCGCTTCGCACCCGAGCTCCTCTGCAACCTGTTCGATCTCGATCCGATCGGCTTCGAGCAGCACCTTCGCGAGCAAGCCGCCGATCTCGCCAAGCCGCCGATGTCGCTCGACGTGCTACTCGAGCGGCTCGCTCGAGTAGTACGGGAGCTCGTAGAGCCGGTTCGCCTCTCCTCGCCGCGCTCGAGAAGGTAACCGCCGGGCTCGAGGCCTTCGGCGCGGCGGAAGCCGTGCGCGCTCGCCATGTTAGTTAGGTAGTCGCAGTGAGCATCGACGACGACCACCCCTTGCCTCGGCGGCAGCGCAAGCGAGTGGCGCAGAGTCTCGGGGTGCGACCGCGCGTGCAGTCGAGGTCGCGCGCCAGCGAGCGGAGATCGGCCACCTCGACGTCGATCCGATCGACGATCTGCTGCGTCCCCAGGCTGTACTCGGCGAGCATCGCCGGGTTGCCCAGGTAAAGCTCCCGATAGACGAGGCCCACCTCGAGCTCACCCTTGCACCACCCACTCATGGCGTTTCCGATCGGGCTACGACTTGATTGACACGTGCCGCGAGCATGGGTGGAAGAGGACCGAGCGAACGGGTGGAGCGCCCGAAGGCCGCGTTGCGCCCGCATGCCGCTTGCTCGGGTTCGGCAACCCGTGCCAGGGCCGAAACCGCCTCGTCAAGGGCTATCGTCTCCCCGCACCGGCCCACGAGCCACGACGTCCCGCCTTCCCCTGCTCGCGAAAAGTGGCTTGTTTCGCTTACGCTCCTCGACGATCGTTTCGAGTCGTGCGAGCAGTGGGAACGGTGAACCTCGGCTCTCTCCCGCTTGACTGGCAATCCATTCGTATGGACGCGCAGGCGCTCGAAACGGTTCGGAGTATCGGCGGTTTTCCCGCGGACCTCGAGCCGGGCGGCGAGCCTGTCGCTGGCGGTTTTGTTCACTTCGTCGTGACGGGGACCTGGCGGAGACGTGGTTACGCAAGGTTGCGTTGCCCGGGTTATCGATGGGAATTCGGCCATTTTAGACATGGTCTTTGTGAGCGACGCTAAAGTCCGAGACCTCTATCCGCTTCTCCTCCACGTCAACCGAGCGAGCCCGGCCGAGTCCTGGTCCTTTGTGCATTCCGAACCCATGTTCGCCGAAGAGGTCGGTGTCCCGATCTTCGAGGAGGTCCGCGCCGAGTCCGTTGCCAGTCGGGCTTCCCATCTCGCAAACAAGGTCGAGAAACCAATGTCTCGGTTCGAGGCCATGATGCGCACCGGAACGGAGATTGAGACGATGCGAGCCGAGCTTGCTCGGATTCGGGAGTGGCATCAGAAGACGGCCCGCAGTTGGCCACTTGCTCCCCCGCTCTGAAGCTCACGAGCGACGCGTCGGGCCCGGCTATTTGTTCCGGGGTGCGGCGGGAGGCGTGAGGGCTGGGCGGCCGATGGGTGTGAGGTTGTCCGGGTTGTCGCCTCCACGCTACCGGCGCTTCGGCGGATCCATGTCCACGGCCACCGTGCCATCCCGAGAAGGGCCTCTTGAGCGTGTTCCTCACGAGGCCGTCGGGCCCGCGTGTCACCCGACGCGCTTCGTGATCCCCGAAGGGGGACTCCTGCGCGACCGCGGGGCGTACTTAGCTGCGGGATTGACGAGCGTTGGCGAGAATCACCGAAGCCGAGGGAAGGCCGGCGGTGCGGAGCGCCAGGGCGAGAGCGCGGGACGTGCCGTATCCGACCGAGCGCGCCGTACGCTCGATGGATGGCTCGTTCGCGGAAAGAAGCAACACGGCGGACAGAAGCCTGTCGCGCAGCAAGAGTTTCTTCAACGACGGCGGGACGATATTCAAGGAACGATAGAAGTCGTTCATGTCGCGTCGCAGTTGGCGTTCGCTTCGGCCGGTGGCGGTCGATCCGTCCGACCAACCGGCTTGCGTGGGGAGGCTCGAACGAAGCTCGTTCAAGACGCGTGCGACCTCCACGTGCTTCGGATTGGGGGCCATCAGTCGATTCGTCGACCATGTGTCCAAATCGAGTCCGAAGGCTCGCAATCGGGAGTACAAGATCTCCAGCGACTCGACGACCGCTCGTCGACTTCGACTTGCGATGGCCTCCGCGACCGAGTGTGCCGCCGAGGCCGTCCGCGGATCCATCTTCGCGAAAGAGAACCGGTCCGGCATGGTGCCCCAGTCCGCGCTCCACTCGAGTGCGAGCGCGCGAAAGTCCCGACCGTGCCAGAGCTCCATCCACTCCATGCTGGGCTCGACCCCGAAGTATCCATCGGAGATCTCGGACTCTCGTCGATCTCGGAGGGTGGTCAGTGCACCAGAGAGCTGAAAGGTGACTTGGCCTATGCGCCGACCATCGGGCACCGGCACGAGCTGGTGGAGGAACCGACTGTCATACGCGAGGTCTCGGGCCTCGACGAGATAGACTCGAACACCCTTGTCGAGCCAGGCGACGGTCCTTCTCTCGGCCGTCGATCCGAGCAGCCGAACCTGGCGAACCAACTCGTACATGGGCTCCCATCGTAATTTGCCAGGACCTCCCTGCCTACTCCGTAGCCTTTCGATGGGGGAGATCGCGTTCGACTCTTTCCTGTCGAGACCTGTGGATCGATCGACGAGCGGGTTGCGCTCACGTCAATTCGGGCAACACCAGCCACCCGGATAGGTCTTTTGGTTCGGAGCGGCGACGCACTGGGTCTGGGGCGCCGCCCCGCCTACGGGGCACTTGTAGGCTTTGGGGGGGAGTCCTGCGCCGCTGCACGACGTGTCGAAGCCCGGCATTTTTGAGCATTCGCTGGTGGGAACGGAGGTCGTTGCTTTACAGGTTCCGGTCTTGGAGCTCCCACTTTTTTCGCAGGTCTCTCCGTCAGCGCAGTTGGTGACGCTCGCGCAGCCAGGGTTGCAAAATATGTCGCAATAGGTTCCCGGGTTGCACGTCTCGCCTGCGCATTGCGTATAGCCCTTGCGCCCCTCAGTCTGTTGTGTTCCAGCATCGTCGGTCGGCGACGAGCTTCCGCAGGCTCCGGTTCCGAGGGCGACGACGAGGGCGATCGAGACAAACGACGCGCGGCGGGCGCGGGCATACGTAAACATGAGCGACTCCTTGTGGGGACAGCGCCCAATCTGGCCTCCGACGTCACTCCTCGTCGAGGCATAGTTCCGGACAAGCGTGCCGCCCTCCGACATGCGGACGCGCCTACTTCGACCACGAGGCCGTCCCTGACTCGTCTGTTGGCCGAGAAGCGCGATCTCGGTCGGGACGGTCGTCGTGAATGCCGGCGTACCGGACGCAGGAATCTGAAGGGGTCCGAATCGGACGTGAACGTGCGCGCGTGCAGGTCGAGATCCTCTCCGAGTCAACGGAGCGCTACCATCGCGACGGGAAGTTCCAAGCCTACAAGCGCATCGCCGCACTCGGTACGTTCTCATGTCTCAGGAAGCGAATCGTTCCTCGTCCACGGAGTCGCGTCCTCCGTGGACCACATCTACCGGGCCGCGACCGCGTGACCGTTTCACGCGCTGTCTCCCCCCAACGTGCCACGCCGTTCCAAAGGCAGCGTCCGAGCCCGAATAATATGGCCTAGCCCATCTCACCTATCGATGGACGGACCAAGTTGCCGAGGCTCACACTGGATCCGCTGCGGATCGTTCGTGACGGGGTCGCCACCCCAGACGACGTAGAGTGTCTCTTTCTACGACTCTGGCATGGACGACGCGAAGCGCGCGAATGGCCAGGCCGATTCCCTCGCATCGCACCAGCGCGGTTCGCCCCCGTGCAACCAATAGGCCCCGACGGAAGTCGGGGTCCTTCCTTTTGTGGCGGGTCACTCGTAGGTCGTGCGGACGACGACACGGTCCGGGACGAGCCCTTTCGACACCATCGCGCTCGAGCTCGGTGCGGTCTGGGAGCGGTGAGCGCCTCACTCTGGTCGACGGCCACACGCGCGTATTACGATGTTCCGGAGCTTGGAGCGCGGCCCCGGCCAACATGCGCCCGACGGTCACGTATCCCTTCGCGCGCTCGTCGGCGAGCGAGCGCGCGATCCGCGTAGCATCGTACACGCTCGCGAGTGACACCTTCGCCGATCAGTACCCCAGCTCCACCCGAGGCCGCTCACTCGACGCCTCGCTCGGCGGCGCGATCGCGCTCGTACTCGCCGCTGCATTCCCAACCGAAGAACCGACCCCACTCGCGCTCGGCCCAGCCGCTCCCCGCTTCGCCGCGGCTTGCCCGCGCGGCCCCTGAGGAGCAGCCCAGGGCGCGCGCTCCGCGGAGAGTCCCGGCCCTTGTGTCTTCGCCGAAGGCACGGGCGTCGTTTCGACGGCTGCCGGGGCAGCGGGGCTCGCTGCAATGTGCACCGCGGTCGCCGGAGCGGATCGAAACGGTGTCTCTGCAGGCGGCGGCGTGCTCGATGGAGCTCCCGCGGTCGTTGCCATTCGGCGCGAGCCGTAGAACGTCGTCGCTCCTACCCCGACCATCGCGAGAGCGACGATCGCGACGCCGCGCCAGGGCCGGGTCGCCCGCCTCGGCGCTCGCGTGTCGAGAGCGACGGGAAGCGTGAGCGTAGCGGGCGGCGTTCGTACCTCGACCGAAAGCCCGGCGACGGAAGAAGCGGCGCCTTCCTGGAACTCGGGCGGCGGCAGCGCCGAGCCGACCCTCATGCACGACGACGAGCGCTCGGCCGAGACGACGGATCGACTCGGCGCAAACGGGAGCAGCGCCTGCGCGAGCTCGGCGACGTTCGCCCAGCGATTCGCGGGGTCTTTCTCCAGGCACTTGGAGACGACCTCGCACAACGCGACGGGGACGTCCGGGCGAAGGTCCCGCACCGGCGTAGGCTCGAGCTCGAGGACGGCCGCGCAGAGCTCGGTCACGCTCTCGCCCGGAAATGCGACCGAGTCGGTCAAGAGCTCGTAGAGCACCGCGCCGAGCGACCAAAGATCGGAGCTGTGATCCGCCATCGTCGTCGAACGGATCTGCTCCGGCGACATGTAGCGCGGCGTTCCGAGGGTGAGCCGGCCCGTGAGCTTCGATACACCCTCGTCGACGACCGCCTTCGAGATACCGAAGTCGAGCAACTTGATCGTGGGCGGGCCGGGCCGATCGAGCACAAAGAGATTCTCAGGTTTGACGTCGCGATGCACGAAGCCGAGCGCATGCGCCGCCGCGAGCGCGTCGCACGCCTGGATCACGTACTCCACCGCGGTCTGAATGGGCAGCGGGCCCTGCCGCGCGAGCACAGTGGCGAGGTCGTCGCCGACGAGGTGCTCCATGACCAAAAACGGTGCGCCATCGTGGAATCCGACGTCGTGCACGTGCGCGACGTGCTCGTTGCGAATCTTGCACGCCGCCTTCGCCTCCCGCATGAAGCGCTCGAAGATGGGTTTATTGCCGAGAAACTCGGCATTCAAGAACTTGAGGGCGAAGGTTTGGTCGAGGTCGATGTGCCTTGCGGCGAGCACGAACGCCATGCCTCCCGCGCCGAGAACGCCTTCGACGAGATACTTTCCGAAGATGAGATCGCCCACTGCGACATAACGTCCGTGAGCGCGGACACGCGAGAGACGACGCTCCGACGAGGCCGCCTCTTCCTCCAATCGATCGTCTTCGGGATAGGCCATCACTTCCTCCACTTAAAACTGTCCCGAGAGCCCAGCGCTGCCGAGACCGAAGGTGGCCTGGGCTCGCATCGTCTGCCTTCCGTCCGTCTTCGGCGATAGCAACAAGAGCGTGAGGCCCGTCGCAGCCAACGCGCCAGCGGCTACGAAGCCGACGGTCGAGACGGTCGCCCATGTCTTCGCGCGGTCGAGATCCGAGCTCGCGGCAGGCGGGCAGACCTTGTTTTCGCACGACTGGTCGAGCGACGCCGTGCTCGAAGCGACGACGACGCCGCCACCGATTCCCACGCCGGCGAAAGTGGCGCCGAGCCCGAAGGCGACGAGCGCGGGGACGATCGTACGCCGCTCGGAGTCGTCCCGCCGCCCCTCCTCCGCGGCCGGGCGTAGGCCTGCGCGCGGCGCGGCGGAGGGGTCCGCTCGCAGCACCACCTCGACGACCTTCGACTGCCCTTCCGCGAGGTGAAGCGACGCCTCGAACGGGAAGCAGCCGCTGGCCGTCACGCGGAGCCGATGGGCGCCCGGATCGATGTGGCGCTCGGCGCCAATGGCGGCCTCCGAGACCGGCTCGCCATCCACCGTGAGGACGGGGCTCGTGCACGCCCCGCCCACGTGCGTTCGAATGGACGCGAGCCGAGGCAGAGTCGCGTCCAGCGTCGCCCGCGCGCGCGCGACCGCCGAAACGAACGCAGGGTGTGCATTCGGGAGGAGCGGCTCGTGAACGACTCGTTGCAGGCGCTCCGTTCCCGCGACAAGGAGCCCACGGTCGATTTCGCATTCCGCGAGGCGGGTCGCCGTCGTCGGGGCGTGGTGCAGCTTCTCCGCCTTCTCGAGCTTTCCAATAGCCTCTTTGCAGTTCCCTCCTTCGGCGAGAACGACCCCTTCGACTCCCAGCGTTCTTGCCATCGCGATGTCTGCGGCTTCGTCGGCGCGGGCAGGCCGAGAGACGAGAACGCCGCCGGCGAAGAACGCCGGAGCACAGACGAGCGCAAAACCCTTCCCTATGGACAGGTACGAAACGCGGCGCTTCATGGGCACGACACTCCACAAAGCGACACGGCCTCTCCGACGCAGGTCGCGTCCCACGCCGTGGAACAGCAATAGGCGTCGGCGCCGCACACGGTCTGCGCGCACGTGCTGCACGAGGCCGTGAGCGAAGCGCCCGCTTGGCAAACCGGGTGAACGCAGGCGGGTGAACCGGAGTCGGCGCTCGTGTCCGTGCCTGCGTCGGGCGGAGGTGCGCTCTCGCAGCCACCCGCGCAGAGCGATTTGGCCTCACCGACGCACGTCTCGTCCCACGCGGTCCGGCAACAGTACGGGTCGGCGCTGCACACCGTGGTCGCGCAAGGCGAGCACCCGGAGACGAGGGCGGCCCCCGCCGCACACGTCGCATGCGAGCAGGAATGGCCCGTTCCCTCGAGGGACGAGGCGAGGACACCGGTGGGCGGTTCGGAGTCGGCACAGGCGACCAAGGCTGCGAACCCGATGACGATCAGGACTAGGCGTTTCATGCTGTACCTCCGCTTATTGACATTGAACGAACCGTCCCCCGATAACCTGCGATTGAACGTCCATCGCTCTTCCCGAGCTTCCGAACGAGCTGCTCGTCGCGCCGCCGACGCACCAAACTTCCAGAGTGCCTCCCAAGATGTCGCCGTTCGGGTCCCACCGCATGGGGCTCAGCGTGCCTCGGAGCGACAGGGCGCCGCTCGCAGCGCCACGGAGCATCGCGTCGACCTCGCTCGCGCCGACGCCGACCGCCGGGCCTACGCCAATCTGGCGAAGCCCCTCGGCTACGCTGGCCCCGGTGGGCGCGAGCTTGGGCGTGGCGGATACCGCGGCCGCTATCGCGTAGACGGCATCGTAGGCTGGCGCGATCAGTGTCGGTGCCGGCGGAGAGCCGTGCTTCGCCGTGTACGCCGCAACGAACGCTGCGAGAACCGGCTCGGAGTCGGGGTCGGCCTTCGAGCCTACGCCACGGATGCGGCGCTTGATGTCGGCCGGTAGCTCTCCGGACTGGATGGCATCGAGCAGCGCCCGCGTCTTCAGTGCGCCAACCGCGACGTAATACGGCCTGGTTGTGGCGCGTGCGGCGGTGAGCGCCTTTTCCAGCGGAATCAAGAGGTTGGGGATCTGGTCCTCGGAGGTCAACAGGACGAGGTCCGGCTTGAAGGTGTCGGCGTACTTCGTCACGAGCGCTCGCTGTGCCGCGTCCGCGGGCGCGGCGTACGCGTCGATGGTCACAAAGGCGGCGTTGAACGCGTCGTTCAGGAAGCGGCCATTCAGGAGGAGCTTCGTGGCGATGGAGTTACGAACGCTTTGTCCGCCGACATCGCTCGCGTGAGGCAGCGCGAACTTTACGCTCGTCAGGCTCCGCGTGGACCGGAGGAGCGTCTCGAGCTCGTTCAGCTGATCGATGAGGAGCTTCACCCGTTGGCTGTCCGAAGGCACGTTGCGCCAGGTGAGGCCGTTGTCGGACAGCTCGGAGAGAGCGGACGCGGCCGCCCTGGGGGAGAGCAGGAGCGTGCCCGATCGCGACGTGACTTGCTGCGTGACGCGGACGGCGTCCTCGTCGGCGACGGGACCCACGATCGCAACGACGCCGAGGTCTTCCGCGAGATGGCGCGCCGCGCGTACGACGTCGGCGCGCCCATCGCAGCTCACGACCACGAGCGGACGAGCGCGGCTGGACTCTGCCAATTTGGGGAGCCCTACACTGTTGATTTCTTCTGCCGCGAGAAAGCTCGCGCGCTCCAAAGATGGGTCGCGATCGTCATGCAGGAGAGTGCCGACGACGACCGCGTCCTCGTCTCGGTAGTCGCCGGAGATCGTGTTGCAGTCGCTGCTGCGGAGCGGAACGCATTTTCCCTTCGACCGCACACAAACGACGGCCTCGTCTTGTGCGTACTGGCGTGCAGCCGCGGCACACTCGGCGTTGCTCGCGCACCCCGCCGGTGCAGCGTCCGGCTTCAGTGTTGCAACTTCGCGCGCGTCCGGCGAGAGGGCCGAGCCTTCTTTCGGCTCCGAGATGGCGTAGTCGTCGAGACCGTAGACGAGCGCACATCCGGCGCTGGCGACCGAAAGCGCCGCAAACGTGAGGGCGGCACGCACCCGGTTCGCACTCCGGTGATGCGTGTAGTCGACCGCAACGGGCCTGCGGGCAACGCTACGCATATCCGTCCTCGACATGAGCTGGCGAAGGCTTTTGCACGCCGCTTCGAGACTCACTTTCGCCATGATGGATCCCATGCTGCAACGGGTGTACCCAACGCTTCCGAGGCGTATCGCTACCCGCACCGACACACATGCCGTCCTCCGCGCCCTCGCCCAGCGGACGCCGTGACCGGATTTTTCCGTCCTCGACGACGCGCGTGCGTGCGCGTGAGCGTGTCGGCCCAGGGCGCGCGACCGAGACGCGTCGATGGCCGAGGACGAGGACGCGGAGAGAAGAGAGGTGCCCCGTCGCCGACGCGCGCCGGAGGTCGCGCCGTTTGGGCTAAGCTACGCCTATGCCGCGCGATGAAGACTGGAGCGAGAACGTTACCCGGGTAAAGCTCTCCATTCCGACGCCGGTGGGCGCGCTAGTCGAGTTTTCGCGCCTCGAGGTGCGCGTCGAAGTGGTCGCCGGTAAACCCAGCTCGGCGGTCATGGCGATCGAGCAAGACGTGTTTCGCATCGGCTCCAACGCCGCGAACGATCTCGTCCTCGACGATCCGACCGTCTCTCGGTTCCACTGCCGTATTCGGCGTGACGGTGCCGGGTGGAAGATTGGCGACAGTGGCTCACGAAACGGCACTCGGCTCGGGACCATCAACATCCTAGAGGCTCATCTCGACTCCGAGACGGTCGTCACGTTGGGGGAGTCTCGCCTTCGGATTCGCTCGATCGCGAGCTCGCGGCAGAGCGTCGACCACCCGAGCACCTTCGGCAGCATGGTGGGCTCGAGTCTCCGTATGAGGCAGCTCTTCACGTTGCTCGAGCGCGTCGCGGCGAGCGAGCTCGACGTGCTCATCACCGGAGAGAGCGGCACGGGAAAGGAGCTCATCGCGGCCGAGCTCGTGCAACGCAGCCCTCGCAGCGAAGGCCCCGTCGTGGTGGTCGATTGTGGCGCCATCTCCCCTTCGCTCATCGAGAGCGAGCTCTTCGGGCACGTGCGCGGGGCATTCACTGGCGCCGATCGTGATCGCGAGGGTGCGCTGGAAGCGGCGAATGGAGGCACCGTTCTGCTCGACGAAATCGGTGAGCTTCCTCTCGCCCTCCAGCCGAAGCTGCTCCGTGCGCTCGAAGCGCGCGAGGTGCGCCGTGTAGGCCAAACGAAGGCGATCCGCCTCGATATTCGCGTGCTCGCCGCGACCCACCGTGACCTCGAACGTGAGGTCAATCGCGGCAGGTTCCGTGAAGATCTCTACTTTCGATTGGCAAAGATAGTTTTGCGCGTTCCGCCCCTCCGCGAGCGCGTCGACGACATCCCTGCGCTGGTACGTCAATTCTTGAGCCTTTCGAACCGTTTGGACGAAACCAACGAAGGGGGGCTATTCGGAGCATCGACCTTGCAAGAGCTGCAGTCCCACGACTGGCCCGGCAACATTCGCGAGCTCCGGAACCACGTCGAACGAAGCATCGTGCTCGGCGATGCCGCGCTCGAGCCGAGGCAGGGCGAGTCTGCCAGCGAGACCGACGCTCCCGAGCTTGGCCTCCCCTTCCGCCACGCGAAAGAAGCCGCGGTCGCGAGGTTCGAGCGCGCGTACCTGGCTCCGCTCCTCGAGCGCGCCGCGGGCAACGTGAGCAAGGCTGCACGCGAAGCGCAGATGGACCGAATGTATTTGCACCAGCTTGCCCAGAGGTACGGACTGCCCACGACGCGAAAACGATGACGAGGCCAAGCCTCCTCAGCGATGGCGTCTCCCAAGGCTCGGGCTCCTGGCGGTGCGAGCGGCGATAGAGACGAACACGTCTCGGGCAGACAATCGGCGTCGACCGCTACACCGCTTGATCGCGGCTCCAGGCTCTCCGCGTCGGAATACGTTTACGCTCCCACAGCGGGCGAAGTGGTTGCCCGAGGCTTGGGGCGCTCCTTCCTGCGTGACGTCGGCCTCCCACCTGGGCCGTTCGACACGAACGACTTCACCTCGAACCACCGCGGCTGTCGTCGCGCAGTCCATGTCGACGTCGGTCGTCGCTCGAAGGGCAGCGCGCCTCGTCGCCATTCCGGCCCCGCAGGTGGCGTCGTGCCCGAGACGGCCGACGCCGCGAGCACGGCCAGGCCCTCGCCCTCGCCCTCCGCTTCGCTCCTCGAGGAGAAGGCCCCGACGAATCGCAGTCTCCGGCAACCAGCTCGTGACGCTCAACGGGTTCGGAGGCCGCTGCACCAATGTGACGTGCCAAACCTCGCCCGCGGGAGCAAGTACGCTCATGCTTCAGGCGCACGCTTCTATCGCCCGATTCCTCATCCCCCAGCCACCCCAAGTCCCGAATCCCCCAGGGCCACGATTTGCTCCGGCGGCGCCCGCCCCATGAGCTATCGTTCACCCCCACGCCCACGGCGTGATTCCGCTTGGCTTCTCGTCTCGGAGGGAACTCGATGATTCATCGTCGCCGCTTATGGCTCGGGCTCTGTCTCCTCCTCGCTTCCGCCCTCCCGTCCCCACGCCCCGTAGGCACAGCCGCTCCGGCCGCCCTACCCCAGGCAAGTCCCCCACTCGCCTTCTCCCGAACGGCCATCCGCTTCGAGCCCAACGTCGGCCAATTCTCCTCCAACGTCCGCTTCGTCGCCCGCTACCCCGAAGGCACCCTCTTCCTCACCGAAGAAGGCGCCACCTTTCGCGTAGCTCCCCGAAACGACCCCGCCTCCAAAGAAGCCCCGCCCGCCGAAGTCGCCTTCGCCCTCTCCGTCGCAGGCAGTCGCCCCTCCCATCCCCAAGGCGAATCCCCGCTCCCCACCAAGGCCAGCTACTTCCTCGGCAGCGATCCCGCCACCTGGCGCACCGGCGTATCCACCTACGCCGCCGTCCGTTACCCCAACATCCTCCCGGGCATTTCCCTCGTCTTCCATGGCGAGCACGGCCAGCTCGAGTACGACTTCGAGGTCGCCCCGGGCGCCGATCCGAAACCGCTCCTCGTGAGCCTCGATGGCGCCGGAGCTCTCGCTCTCGACACGAACGGCGACGCGATCGCCACCGTCGGCACCACGTCGATCGTCCAGAAACGACCCCTCGTTTACCAAACGAGCGCCGCAGGAAACCGCACCGTCGACTCCGCGTTTCGCCTCGACGGACCAGGCGCCTTGGCATTCGCCATCGGCGACTACGATCGCAGCTCCACTTTGGTCATCGACCCGGAGATTACGTTTGCCACCCTGCTCGGCGGGAGCTCACAAGACTCCGTCGCCGCGCTCGCGGTCGCCCCCGCGGGGTTCGTCACCCTCACGGGCAACACCCGGTCCGTAAACTTCCCAGTCAAGCTCGGCCTCCAAACCACGTACTCCGGCAACGGCGACGCCTACGTCGCGAAGCTCCGCGCCGACGGCACCGCGTTCGACACCGTGACCTACATCGGCGGAACCGGCGTCGACTACGCGAGCGGTCTCGCCGTCGGCCCCAGCGGCGACACGTTCGTGCTCGGCGTCACCGACTCCACCAACTTCCCTCTTGTCGCTCCCACGCAAGCCGCGCGCGCCGGCGCGTACGACGCGTTCGTGCTCCAGCTCGACCCCGCCGCCACCACGCTGCGCTACTCCACGTACCTCGGCGGTACGGCCAATGAGATCGCCGGCAGCATCGCGACCGACGCCACTGGAAACGCCTACGTTACGGGCAAAACCGCCTCTGCTGACTTTCCTACCGTCACGCCCTATCAGGCCGCGCTCGGCGGCTTCGAAGACGGCTTCTTCGCCAAGATTGCACCCCTCGGCGCCTCCGTGGTCACCGCGAGCTACCTCGGCGGTGCCGCCCAAGAAGACATCACCGAAGTCACCCTCGACGCGACCGGAAACGTGTTCCTCGGTGGCCACTCGGGCTCGCCCACCTTCCCCGCGACGACCGTCATCGGGCGGCCCGCAAACGAGCGCCAGAGCAACGACGTGTTCGTCGCCAAGCTGCCCCCGGCGGCCACCACCATCACGTTCGCCACCATCTTCGGAAGCAGCGGCCACGACCGACTCGATGGCCTCGCCGTCGACGCGAGCGGCGCGATCTATATGGGCGGGCGCACCGAAAGGAACGACTTCCCGGTACGGAGCTCGAATCAGGCCTTCGGTGGCGGCACCGCCGACGGCTTCGTCACCAAGCTGTCTCCCGCCGGCACCACCATCGAATACTCGACCTACCTCGGCGGCCCGGGCGAAGACTACGTGCGCTCCCTCACCATCGACGCGTCCGGCACGGTGTACGCCATCGGCACCGCGGAAGCCGGCTTCCCCACCGTGCGGCCCGTGCAAGCCGCCTACGGCGGCGGGGTCTACGACGCGTTCGTCGCCGTGCTCGCCCCCAACGGCTACGCCGTGCCTTGGTCCACCTACCTCGGCGGCCCCACCATCGACTACGGCGCGGGCATCGGCCTCGACGCGACCGGATCCATCTACGTCGCGGGCTCTACCTTCACGGGGTTTCCCACCAAGGCGGCCATTCAGGCCACTTCGGCAGGAAGCGACGAAGGTTGGATAGCGAAGTTGGCCAATCCGCTCACCCTCACCATCGACCCCACGACCGTATCGCCCACCCAGCGCGCGCGGCTCTTCGCGTTCGGCGGCGCGGGGCAGAGTCGCTCGTTCGCGTTCAAGCAAAACGGCTCGGGCGGCACGGTCGACGCCACCTCCGGCGCATACGTCGCGGGGCCAACGGGAAACACGACCGACACGTTCGAGGTCCGCGACTCGACCGGCGCAACCGCCACTACCACCGTGACCGTTCTCGGCCGCTCCCCCGATGCGGGCCCGCCCGTCCCACTGCCAACGAGCGACGCCGGTAAGCCTCCTCCCCGTCGCGACGCCGGGACACCGCCGTGGAACCCGACCCCCGAGGGGCGTGACGCGGACGCGGGCGCGGAAGCCACCGAGTCGAGCGGCTGCCGAGTCGGCGGCACGAGCCGGCCATCGGTCGATGGATTCGTGCTCCTCGCCGTGAGTGCCTTGATTTTGCGTCGCGCGCGTTCGCGTTCGCGCGCCGTCGGAGGTGAATCGTGAAACGTGTACTTCGCTATTGGCCCGTGCTCGTCTCTTTCCTCGCCGCGTGCGGCAGCGAGGAGCCAGTGCCCGCCGCCCCAGACGCGTCGGTCGACGCATCGGTGCCCGTGCCCGAAGCCTCCGCCCCGATTCCCACCGACGGCGGGGCCGAGGCCAAAGCGCCATTCGGGTTTCCGAAGCTCGCCCCCACCGAGCAGCTCGGGTGTCCGGGCAACGTGCGAATCGAGGGCGACGAAATCGACACCACGCTCTTGGGAGGGCCCAACGGCGATCCCGCGCGTACGTTCGTGTCGTTCACCGACGGCACGGTGGGAGCCATGTTCTCGCGAATCGACATGACCGCGGTCCGATTCGACTCGCGCCTCACGCCTCTCGTCGAGTATCCGGTCGGCACGCTCGCCATCCCGCGAACGGGCTTGAGCGGCGGTTCGGTGCACTCACGAACGGGCATGCTCACGGGCTACAGCCTCACGGGCTTTCCCTCCAGCGGGCCCCGCAACGCGTTCGGTGCCTTCTTCAGCTTCGACTTCGCGACCGACATCGCCACGACGTTCGCGTACGACGGCACCATCGACGGCAAGGTGGTCACCGCGGGCGCGAGCACGAGCGACGACGTCGACTCCTATGCATGGGCGAAGGTCAAGGAGGGCGCCGAGGGCGAATCGAGCTCCGTGCTCCGGCGCTCGCTCCGTTCGGGCTCGAAATGGCATCGAACCGGGCTCCAAGCCATTCCAAGCGCGCAATGGCAGGAGAGGGGCGAAACGCATTTCCTCGTACAAGGCTTCGACACCGTGGTCGACGACGACGGAAGGGTCGCGAGCTCGACGGAGGTCCCGGTGTTCCCGCGCACGACCAGCCCTTGTTCCTCGAGTAGGGTCGCGAGGGCAGGCAGCACGCTCGTCATCATCCGCGACGTCGTGAACGTCGACTGCTCCGATCCGATTTACGCGACGAGCCCCCACGAGACGTGGGTGCACCTACCGGGCGACAGCGTGGGCACCAGGCTCCCGGACGACAAGCGCGACAGCCGCGGCTTCTCGCTCACGGTCTTGCAGCTCGGCCCGAAGGCCGACGCGCTCTTCGCAAACGATGTCGTCGACACCGACAACTTCGTGGCGACCCTCCAGCGCCTCGACGCGAACCTTCGCAAAGTGGGCAATGTCGTGTCGGTGCCACGCCGGGGACGCCCTTTCGTGCCCAGCATGTCTCTCGCGCCGATCCTCGGCGGCTATTTCTGGTTCGTGCCCTACATCCTCGACGGCGGAAACAACATCTCCAAAGCAGCGTTCCGACTCGTCTGCGCCCCATGAGCCACGCCGCGTGAGCGACTAACGCGACCTCGACGGATCTTCGCCACGCGGGAGTGCTCGACGCACGACCCGAGGACGTGACGCCGGCGCTACCTCGAGGTCAAGGCACGAAGGCTTTTGTAGGAACACGCCTTCGTCAGACCGCCAAGGTCGGGCTGGCTTTCGGAACACTTCCGGTCCGTCACAAAACACATCGGGCCGACCCTCCATAAAGAAGGTCGGCCCGCAGGGACTTCTTGTCACCAAATCAAGCGACAGGACTGGGGCTCGTGTCGTCGTCGTTCGGCTTCACGGGATTGGGGCTTGGCTTCACCGGTTCCGTGGACGCGGGCTTCGGCTTCTCCCGACGAACTTTCTCGAGGAGCGTGTCGACCGGCGCGAGCATCGCATCAACCTGGGCGATCTCTTCGTCTGTCTCGGCAAGGGCTTCGACGAGGGTCACGAACGATTGGAGCGCCTCGAGCGCGGCCTTGCGCGCCGGCATGAGCGCGGACGCACGTTCCACGCGGACGAGGTCGGC
>JAYUKI010000467.1:0-15895 GCA_043764595.1 Myxococcales bacterium
CTTCGCAGGCCATACGCACGGCGGTCAGGTTCGCATCCCGTTCATGGCTCCGCCGTGGCTACCGGATGGATCGGGCCGCTTCGTCTCGGGCTTCTACACGCGCGGCGGGAGCCAGATGCACGTCTCGCGAGGTATCGGTACGTCGATCGCTCCCATACGCTTCGCGTGCAAACCGGAAGTCACCGTCGTCACGTTCGTGCCTTAGGGCCTGCTCAGAAACGAGTATCGCTGCATTTTTAGGAGCCGCAACGCCGCATCCGGCGCGCGGGACCGGCGAGATGAGCAAGTCCTTTCCGGGCGGGTCCTTAGCCCGTGTTTCGAAGGCCCGCCGCGATTCCATTGATCGTGAGCACAACGGCTCGTGCGAGCACGGGATCGCTCGATTGGCCCTCTCGCTCCGCGCGCTTTCTGCGGAGCAGCTCGATCTGAATGAAGCTGAGCGGATCGACGTACGGATTTCGCAGCGCGATCGACCGCGCGAGCGTGGGCTGATGCGCGAGGACGGAGCCTTGATCGAGGATCGTTCGGACGGCACGCACTGCACGTCCATGATCGAGTGCAATGCGCCTGAAGAGACGTCGCGCAACATCGGCGTCTTCGGCGAGGCTCGCGTAGCGTGCGGCGATGTCCATGTCGGCCGTGGCGAGGGCCACGGCCAACGCGTCGAGTGTCGACGCGAAGAATGGCCACCTTTCGACCATGTTGCGAGCGAACGCCACTCCTCTCGTTCGGAGGAGGGCGACGAGGGCGCGTCCCGCACCGAACCATCCCGGGACCATTTGGCGCGATTGGGTCCAAGCGAACACCCATGGAATGGCGCGAAGGTCGTCGAGCGAGCGCTCCTTTTTGGCACTGCGCCGCGCCGGACGGGACCCGATGTTGAGCATTCCGATTTCGTCGAGCGGAGTACTCGCCGTGAAATAGTCGATGAATCCCGGGTCTTGCACGAGCTCCCGGTAGGTCTCGAGGCTCACGCGTGAGACTTCCTCGAACGCTTCCTCGAGCGCGTCTACGTCGGCGAGTTGGTCCTCGTGCAGAGCCGTAGCAGCAAGCACGCCGCTCGCAGTAAGCTCGAGGTTACGCTCGGCGATCTCACCCAGGAGGTACTTCCAGCCGAGGACCTCGCCCTGTTCGGTGAGCTTGAACCGCCCGTCGATCGAGCCAGGCGGAAGGCTCTCGATAGCGCGCTGCGAGGGACCACCGCCACGCCCGATGGATCCGCCTCGACCGTGAAAGATCTTGAGTTTGATGCCGGTGCGCTGGCCGACCTCGATGAGCCGTTTCTGGGCGCGGTAGAGCGCGAACGACGATGCGAGCATACCGGCGTCTTTGTTCGAGTCGGAGTAGCCAAGCATCACCTCCTGTATGCCGCCACGAAGGTCCAGGTATCTTCGGTACTCGACGTTCGTAGCGGCGAGCTCGACTTCGGAAGCGCAGCGTTCGAGGTCGGCGAGGGTCTCGAAGAGGGGAACGATCGAGACGTCGGCCCGTTGTTCTTCGGGTCGGTATAGCCCTGCGACACGGGCGAGAACGAGGGTTGCCAGCATATCGGAGGCCCCGTGCGCCATCGATAGGATGAACGACTCGGCGCCTCTGCCCGCCGTTATGGCTCGGATGCGAACGACCCCTTCGAGGGCGCGCATGCCGGCCGCGTCGGGTCGCGGTGGAACGCGCGGATCGGCGAGAGCGGCGCAGAGCGCGGAGCGTGCCTCCTCGGTGTGCAAGGCAGCTTCCTTCGGGAGCCAGAGCGCTACGCGAGTGGCTTCGCGTACCCACTCGGCCGGGACGCGAACGTCCAAGGTGGCGAGATGAAATCCGAAGGTCTTTACCTGACACAAGAGTGCATTGACGCGCCGGAGGCCGGCACGTCGCCCACCGCAAACCGCAAGCGACCGAGCGACGATGGCAAGGTCGGCCTCGAGCTCGGTTGGGCTTCGATAGCCATGCGCGGCCAGACGAAGCTCGGGAGCCGCGGCCTGGCGTCCCTCGATGAGAGCGGCACGTGTCGCTTCCAGCCGAGACTCCACGTAGCGGAGCTTCCGCCGGTAGGGCTCGTCCTGGGTGGTATTGGCCAGATGCGACGCGAGCTCGGGCATACGTGAGCCGTCTTCCGTTATCGACGCTCGGAGCTCGTCGGTGACGCCTGCGCGACGTGCGCTCTGGGAGAGCGCCTCACCCAACGTCGTCAGCTCGTGGAGGTAGAGCGAGACGACACGCGCAGCCTGTGCGTAGGCCGTGTCCTGCGCCACTTCGGGCGTGACGTTCGGGTTGCCGTCCATGTCGGCGCCCACCCACGAGCCGAACCGGAGAAGGGTCGGCATCTCGAAGCTCGCGACCTCGCCGAAAGCCGCAGAGAGGGCGTCCCCGAGCGCTCGGTAGAAGCTCGGAATGATTGGAAAAAGCACGGTTTCCAAATAAAAGAGGGTGCTCTTGACCTCGTCTCCCACACGCGGCTTCGCGTGGCGGATTTCGTCGGTCTGCCAGAGGGTCGTTATCTCCTCGCGGAGCGCGAGGTCGAGCTCCGTGCGCTCGTCGGGCACGAGCTCTGCCCGCTCGCGGCGCGAGAGGAGCTGGACGATGCGGCGGTGCTTGTCGAGCACGGTCCGACGTTGCGCCTCGCTTGGGTGCGCAGTGAACACGAGCTCGATGGTCGTGCGCTGGAGGACCTCTACGAAACGCTCCCACGAGAGCTTTCCCGCAACGACCTTCATTTGCTCGGCGAGCGAGCCAGGCTGCGATTTCCCCTCGCGTGCGTAGTCCCTCCGACGCCGTGTCCGATGGTGCTGCTCTGCGAGGTTCACGAGCTGGAAGTAGTGCGTGAACGCACGCGCGACCTTCTCGGCCGTGGCTGCGTCGAGCCCTTCGACGAGCTCGCGCATGCGCGTCGAAGCAGGGCCCCGGCGACCGCGTCGCCGCCTTTCCTTGGCAAGCGCGCGCACCGTTTCTTCGAGCTCGAGGAGCGCGAAGCCTTCTTGCTCGGCGAGCGTGTCTCCCAGAATGTGGCCGAGCGTGGAAATGTCGCGCCGAAGTGCTTCCGAAGGATCGCCGTTCATACGCGCACGAGACTCGCACGCAGCCTACGGACAGCGCCAGTGATCGCTTCGGCTAGGGCGGCGTTGGCTCCGGCGTGGCTGGGCTAGGGGCGATCGGGGGAGCGGCTGGCGACTTCGCGGGGGCTGCTGGCTGTGGGAGCGCCTTTTGAGGAGACTTGGCGCCGGGGCACTTGCGCCAGCGTTCCTCAACGACCTTGCAGCTCTCTCGCTCCGTGCGCTCGCCTGCAGGTAGCACTGCGGGAACCACGCTGTCCGAGTGAAGCTGCCCGATGTCGAGCTGAAGCTCGAGTTGTAGCTGCCAAAATAGAGATGTCCCCCAGGGAAAGGGCCGGCGGTGAACGCTCCATTCACGCTCGACGCGCGGGTGTCCCAGGTGTGCACGAGGGGAGGGCGCCTGGCGTCGCCGACGCCTCCGTCTCTCGCAGTGCGCCCATGGTCGCCAATGCAATACTCGATACCCAAGTGGCGATCGCCCGAGTCCTCACGGAAGCGTGCCTGGCAACTTCGACGCCATGTCGTCGAATGCCGGAAAATGCACACTTTGCCCAGTACCGCGCGCAAAAGATGCGCGAGGGTGCACGCGTCGTACTGGGCACGAAGGCGAAAAGGTCTCTCTTTCGAGCCTTCCTCGAGCGACCGTCCACGGCACTCGGGTGACCAAGCTCGGTCGCGAGTAGCCGCTACGAGCGCGCGAATACGAATGGCACGTTCACTTTCGTTTCGGAGCTCGATTTCGGGAATCGCCATTTGCGAATCTCGCGCGCGACGCACTCCGAGAGCCCTGGGATGGTATCGGCGCCCGTCGTTTGGGCCGAAGCAACGCGACCGTCTTTGCCAATCGTGATCTTCGCCGTGACTTTGGCCGTTCCAGACGACGTGTCAGCGTCTGCCGTGGCGTCCCAGCAGGTGCGCCGCAAGGCAGGCTTTTCCTTTTGCACCACCGCGAGGATATCGCCGGTCGAGAGATTGTCCGACCCCTCGGAGCTCGCTCCAAGGCCTGCCGCCCCCGTAGGCTCGTTCCGAATGGGCTTTTGCACCAGCGTGGTGATGGGTGGCGGCACCGGCGCCAAAGCTCCGGAAGGGAGCTCCGGTTTTCCATGTCCGATTGCGTTGGCCTCTTGCGTGTCGGTCTCTCGATCCTTCCCAGGGGCCAGCGGGGCATTCTGTGCGGTGCTCGTCGCCACGTACGGCTCGGCTTGGGGGCGGTACGTGTCTCGCACCCGACCGGCTCGCAACGCGAAAAGGGCCAGCGCCGCAATCGAGATGCCCACCAAGGTCGTAGCGATACGCAATGGTGTGGACCGGCGCTTCGCAAAAGTCGTGGGCGCGTCCTCCCCGATTGCCGGGGCGGAAGGGGAGATGGGAGGCTCATCGGCCTCGAGATGGTTGGCCACTTCGGCGCACGCCGCGCACGCGGATAGGTGCCGCGCGAGGCGTTCTCGCTCTTCTTTGCTCGAAGGAGGGCAGGCAAGGGCACACTCGGCAAATAGGCACTCGCGGGCCCTTTCGCGCGCACGAGCGAGCAACGCTACGGTCGCGCACCCTTCACAAGAAGCGGTGTGACGATCGGCCTCGGCGCTGCCTTCCAGAATGGATTCCACATCAGGGCACGAGCTCATCGTTGGATTCCTCCCTCGGGGACCGGTATCGGTCGCGTAATCGCTTCAGCGCGGAGCGGACGCAACGATCCGCAGCGCCCCCATTCTCGAGGCCGAGCGAACGCGCAATCGCGTTCGTGTCATGTCCCTCGAGCCACATGCCAAGTGCCGCCCGCTGCTCTTCCGAGAGCAAGGTTCGGGCTCGGGCGAGCACGAGTCGCGCCGAGGCGGCGTCGTCGGCGGCGACCTCGTTGCCAAGGAGCAGGGAGATCTCATGGTCTGGGGCACGCCGAATCCAGTGACCGTCCCTCGGTGCGTTGACCGTACGACCCGTGTATTCTGCATGTGAACGAACGTGGTCGATCGCGACGCGGACGGTGACCGCCGAGAGCCACCGGACGAAAGATCCCTGCGTTCGTTCGGGGCTCGCCGCATAGGCTCGAAGCCGCCGGAACTCGTCCTCGCGCAGACGGGTCATCACTTTGACGACGATGTCCCGACGCTCGTCTTCGCTTTCGGAGAGTTGGCCCATGACCTTTCGCCGTGACGCGACCGCCAGAACATGCGGTTCGATGGTGCTCCACAGCGATTTCCAAGCGCCTTCGTCCGAGGCGAGGACGCGCGCCAAGAGCGTTTCGATGGCGAGGGGATCCAAGGTCACCGTGGAGTCAAGACGACAACCGAGCCGATCTCGTCACCGAGCACGAGCTCATTTTTCGAAAGGGACACGATTGAGGCCCAGAACGGCTCCGTTGGTGCGTCAAAGGTACGCGAGATCACGAGCGAGAGCCTTTCCGCTTCAATCGACCGATCCGTGCTCCCAATCCGTCCACGCAACGTCGTTCCGAGCCAAGAACGCCTTGACGGCTACACCGAGCGTCGGAAAGAAAAACTCATGGCCGATCTTTTTGTGGAGGCCATACCGCTCGAGTCGGTCTTTGACGGGGTCTTTGAGCTCGGCGAAGGCGAGCTCCGCCCCGCGCGTCGCGAGCTCCTTGTCGAGCTCCTGGAGCATGTCGGCCGCGGTCGTGTCGACGTCGGTGATGGGCTCGGCGGCCACGACCACCCACCGAATAGGAACCAACGCCTCGTCGACCGTGCCTACGATCCGTTCGCGAAACGTGTCGGCGTTCGCGAAAAAGAGCGGAGCGTCCCAGCGGAACAGGAGGAGCCCGGGCACTTGTTTCGCGTTCGGATACCGCTTGATGTCGTGGTAGCCCTTCACTCCGTCGGCGCGACCCAGAATGGCGTCGTGAGGCCGCCAAGCGCGCCGGACGAAGTCGAGGAGGGAGACCGCGACGGCCACGGCGATTCCCGTGAGGGCTCCGAACAGGGCGACCGCCAAAAACGCAACGATGGAAAGTACGAAATCGGCAGTTCTAAATCTGTAGAATACACGGAATGCGCCGAGATCGAAGAGGCGTATCGCCGCGCTGATGACGATGGCTGCGAGCGCCGCCAAGGGGAGGTTCTGGAGGAGCCATGGCGCAGCAACGAGCAGAATGACGATGGCGAGAGCGCCGACCACGCCAGTGAGCTGCGTGCGTGAGCCGGCGGACTCGGCGACAGGAGTTCGTGAGGAGCTGCTGCTGATGGGGAATCCGCGAAAGAAGCCGGCCGCGACGTTCGCAATTCCGAGCCCGATGAGCTCGCGATTCGAGTCGACGCGAAATCGATTCCGAGCAGCGTAGGTTCGGGACAGTACGCTGGTGTCGGCGAACGATACGAGGGCGATGCCGGCGGCGGCCACGGCGAGGTCTCCGAGCTCGCCGAGGTGCACGCGCGGGAACGAGGGAAGCGGTAGGCCTCGAGGCACGGGTCCAACCACGGCCAGGTGGGGGCCCGCACCAAGGAGCGTGACCGCGATCGTAGCGCCAATCACCGCGATGAGTACGCCTGGGATTTTGGGGGAAATGGCCCGGCTCACCAAGATGATGACCAGGCAAACCGTTCCGATGGCGAGGGCTTCGACTTTGGTTTTTCCCATCAGCACGCCGCGACCGAGCCCAATTGCACTCTCGATGATGTTCGCGCCCGCGGTCGAGAAGCCAAATAGCTTCGGGAGCTGGGCCAAGAGAATGGAAAGGCCCATTCCGTTCATGTAGCCGACACGCACGGGTTTGGAGAGGAGGTCGGTAACGAACCCCGCCTTCCCGAGGCCTGCCGCGATGCAGAGAATTCCAGTAAAGATTGCCAGTATCGAGGATAGTGCGATGGCTCGCTCGGAGTCGCCGGCCGCCTTTTCGGAAATGGCCGAAGCAATGAGTACGGCAAGTGCCGAATCGGGCCCGAGAACCATGATCCGCGAGGGCCCGAAAATGGCATATGCGATCAGTGGGGCGACGGTCGCGTAGAGTCCAGTGATGGCCGGCAGCCCCGCCGCCTGCGCGTAGCCCATGCCCGCCGGCACGAGCAGCGCCGTGAGCACGAGGCCGGCGACCACGTCCTGTCCGATCCAACTCCGTTGGTAGTGCCTGAGCACCCACAGTCCCGGGAGCCACGCCGCGAGGCCCTTTGTAGGGAAGGGCGGAATCCCAACCCCTGCCGCCGACATCGGCCCGTTCGGTCCGTAGGAAGGTGGCGGCGAAAGGGAATTGGCGGGCATCGTGCGACCGTACGCGGCCCAGGCCGCTTCTGGAAGCCCACGCCGAGTTCGCTATCGCCGAAGGTCACCTGGAAGGATACGGTGGGAGGATGAAGAGGATTGGCGCTTTTTTCGGCCTCGCGCTCGCCGTCACGCTCTTGGGGTGTCGTTCCGAGTCGCCACATGGCATGGCTGCAAGCGAGCCTCAGGCCGTTGCGCCTCAAGCGCAGGGACCCGGCGCTCCCGGTCCCGCCGGCCCGCCGATGCCCCGCGACGAGGCTCAGCCGGGAGAGCCCCAGCTGGCCAAACCCAGCCCTCCAGCCGCCTCGCCACCCCTGCCGGACAAAGGCAAAACGTCCTCGAGCTCGTCGAGTTCGAGCCAAGTGAGTGCCGGCTCGAACCCCAGCGTGAACGGGGCACTTGCTCCCGAGCTCATCCACCGTGTCGTGCGCCAGAGCTTCGACCGCTTCCAGAAGTGCTACGACGCCGGGCTTCGGTCGAACCCGACGTTGCAGGGCCGCGTCACCGTCCGGTTCGTGATCGCCAAAGACGGGACGACCAAGTCACCTACCGTCGCCGCGACGGACCTTTCCGACAAGAGCGTAGCGACGTGCGTCGCGAACGCCTTTTCGAGCATCGCCTTTCCCGTCCCCGATCGTGGCGAGGTCATCGTGAGCTACCCCGTGGTCTTGTCGCCGGACGGCGCCGGTGCTCGCCCTTGACCGGCTCGGCATTGGCATCCCAGCCTTCGCGGGTGGTAAATACTAATTAAAATCAATGATTTGGAGGTGGAGGCTCGGCCCAGGGACGGCGCGTGGATCGTCGCTGGAGGCGTCGTCCGTGCTGGCGTGAGGCCAGAGTCGGCGGAAGGCGATGGCGCTCGACCCATCGGTCGCTCTAGTTTGCGACCATGGCCCAAGACCCGCTCCACGGAGTGACGTTGGAGACGATCCTGACTCGGCTCGTCGAGCGTCTCGGCTGGGAAGAAATGGGCCGGCGTGTCGCCGTTCGCTGCTTCAACTTCGATCCTAGCGTCTCGTCGAGCCTCAAGTTCCTTCGGCGGACGCCCTGGGCGAGGACGAAAGTCGAGGCGCTCTACCTCGAGACGTGCGAGCGCGAGGACTCCGTGTGAGTGGTTCCACTGGCATTTTTCGCCTGCTCGGGCGCACCTTGGTGCCCTGGGCCGTGCGGGATGACCGCCAGACGCCTTCCGCTCCTTTGCGTGTTCGGGTCTTCGTTCTCGATAGCGCGGACCGAGAGCAGCCGAACGCCTGAAAGCCGTCGCCTTCCGCGAGGTTGGCGTCGCCGCCCGTCGTCCTCCTCAAGAGCCCGAATTCGCAGTGCCATACAGGTGGGCGTCCGCGCTCGGGACGGAGGTCACTCGTCGCACTCGGAAAAAAGATGCCTGACGATGATCGGTTTTTCGCGGTCGTCGCACGAGGGATGAGGAGAACTGCTTGAAGCCAGCTCACACCATTCTCGTCGCGTTGCTCATAGTCGCGCTCGTCGCCCTGTCGCGCCACGCTTCGAGCACCCACGTCGACAACGCCACCCGCTCCGGCCTTTACGCGACCCATGTCCGCTTCCTTCAGACGTGGGAGCGCGCAGGGACCTCGCCCGCGGAGGCGGGTGGCGCGTTCCTTGTGCCGACCAACCTCGGCTACGACGTGCGTGTCGATCGGGGCTTTCTTGTCGACACGAGTGCGTCGCTCGTGGACTGCCAAGGCCCCGGCGGTGACGTCTGGGAAAAAGCGACCCGTCGCTCCTGGTTCGGATTGGGCAGCTTGTTCGAGGGAGTGGCTTACGCGGGACATCTCCAAGCTCCGGATCCCTCGAACGTGGCCCATCCGACGGTGACCGACCTCGTCTCGGTCCAAAGCCAAACGACGTTCGGCGAATCTCGTTTCCCCGAGGCACGCTATTGCCATGTGCACTTCTTGGTCGCGGGTGGCGCAGGCCCATCGGCGTATACCGCCACGTTCCCCGACGTGGACACCACACGGACGACACTCTACGTACGAGGTGCTTGGCGCAAAGGTGAAGGAACCTGGAATGCCCTAGAGCTTCGTAGCAAGGCTGCGGACGGCGTTCTCCTCGATCTCCCGCCGCTCGTCGACGGTCCGATGGAGGGAACGGACGTGACCGTGACGATCGCGCGCCGTCTCGCCACCATGTTCGACGACATCGAGCTCGCGTCGGAAGGTCGCTCGGAGGTCTTGGCCAAGAGTGTCCTTCGCAACCTCGACCGGAAGGCGCGCGTCCTCGTGTCCGCCCATTGAAGCTGGAGCTTGGTCTATGCAGTCGTGCCACCGGCACTTCACGCTTCTTCGACTGCCAAAAACTCCGTGGCGGCCGAGCGAAATCCAGATTGAACCCGAACCCAATTTACCAAAAGGACTTCCCAATGCCCCTTCGTTCGAGCCTCGTCGTGCGTGCGCTGCTTCTTTCGGTGGTCGGTTGCGGCACGGTGGCGATCGATCCTAGGGCGGATTCGGGCAGTTCTTCGGAAGCCGACGGCGGCATCCCCACCGCCGACGCGTCGCTACCGCGCGACGACGGCGCCGGACCGGCGACGAAGGACTCGGGCGCAGCATGCTGGCAGGCCGCTTCGATTCCTGACGTGTCGGCGATGGGAAATGCAGGGGCGGGATATCCTGCACCGGCGGTGGCGGGGACCTGCGAAGGAACCGACTTCGTGATTCGGTCGAATGGGATTCCTACGTTCGAGTTCGTTCCTCTCACGCCAAACGGGCTCCAGGCAAAAAGCTACGTCTTCAAAATGCCGGGATTCCCGTCCGAAGCCGCCACCAAAGCGGCCATCCCACTGGGAGGACCCGTGGCCGTGAGCGTTACCGGAATACCCATCTTCGGGCCCACCGAAAATCCGATGGATGGCTATCGCGACCCCGTGCTCGACGACACCATTCGGAACCTCCTCGACGAATGCAGCGGGCATACGGCACCGGGCGGCACCTACCACTTCCACGCGCGCCCATCGTGCGTCGTGGTCGATCTCGGCGGCGAGAAACAAGGGCTCGTGGTCGGATGGTCGTTCGATGGCTATCCCATTCTTGCCCCGGTAGTCTGCTCGGACGCGGCATGCTCGACCACGAAGCGCGTCAAGAGCTCGTGGCGCAGCACCCTCGCCGAATACACGACGGCCACACGTGGGCCCGCCTGGGACATTCACGAATACGTGGCGGGCCTCGGCGACCTGGATCGGTGCAATGGGCTCCCCATCACCGAAGCCGGGGCCAAGTACGATTATGCGTATTTCGCGACCGACACGTTTCCGTACTTCATGGGCTGCTACCACGGGACGGCGACGATGAATCGCTGAGCGGCGCTCCCACACATAGGAGGCAAGAAGAGACACGGTGGCTCGCCCATCGTCGGCCACCAGCGCGCCACGCTCGTAACGCGTGTATGCTTGCGCCCCATGCAGCCGAAGAACTACGCCGCCCTCTGTCTCCTCGGCGCAATGGTCTTTTTCGAGCGTCTCGCCTATTACGCTTTTCGAGGGACGGTCTTTCTTCGGTTGCGTGAGGAGCTGGCGCCTTCGTCCAAGGACGTCGGCGTTCTCATGTCGCTCGCGAGTGCCATCTTGCTCGTCGGATTCGTCTGCGGAGGTGCTCTCTCCATCGGTGTACGGAGTCGGTTTTTGCTTCTCGGGACCACCGTCGGACTTACCCTTGCCCACGGCGCAGGCGCGTTCTCGCCGCGTCTCGGGCTGATGTCCGTGGCGCTCTTCGCCGGCCTCGTGCGCCCGCTGATCTTCATGGCACTCGCCGAGGAGATCGACCGCGAGGGGCGAGTTTGGAAGGCCGTGGCCGTGGCCGCGGGGGTCATGTTCGTGAGCAATGTGGCCGCATCGCTGGGGGCCGTCGTCGGTGGGGTAGCCCACACCCGGGGCACTACGCATGGCGGTCCGGTTCTCGTCATGTTCTTCGCCTTGGTGGCGGCGGCCGCCATTGCGTTCGCCCTCCCCGGGCAGCCGTTCGCATGGGGAGTTGGCGATACGTTGGTTCCTGGCCAAAGTGGCCTCTACCGACCCGAGCCAACCGTGGTCCGTGCGCCGCCAGCGCCTAGTCCCCTCTTGCTCGCCTTCGTCGGTGTTGCGGCAGTGCTCTCCGCGTCCGAGCAAGGGCTCCAGTCCCATGCCTTTTTCGCCACTCTCGTGCTCCACGGGGAACGCTCGAGCCTCATGTCCAACATCGCGCAGCTCGCCAATCCGGTCATTGTTTGCACGGTGTCGCTCCTCCTTGGCGGCACGGCCATGTTCATGGCCTCGCAGCGCTCACGCGTGTCCGCGACGTGGGGGCTCGGCGTCGGGCTCGTCTTGCTCGCCACGAGCGCGTTCGTCATGGCCATTTCGGTCTTTGCCAAGTCGACTGGGCTCGGTCTTCTGAGCATGGCGCTCGACGGACTCGGGGAAGCGCTATTCCTCCCGATCGCGATGGCCTACGCGTTCGCCGTCCTGCCGTCCCGCTGGGCGGGCTTGGCCGCTGCGGGCTATTCCATCGTGGTCTTCTTGCCGAATATCGTCGTAAGCCCAATCGCCGCGTCGCTCGAGGGAGGCCTCGCGCCAGCGCTCGTCCTCTCGGGTATCGTCACCCTCGTGGGCGGTGCGGTCGTGCTTGCCCTCGCACCGAAGCTCGAGCGCGCGGAGGTCTAGCGTGACCACCGTGAGCGAGCTTCCACCCAAACGTCTCGTGGTTGAAGCGGAGGCTCTCGCCTGGATGGACGCGAATGCGTCCGAGCCCAAGTCCAGCGTCATAACCTCCCTGCCGGACGTGTCCGAGCTGCCGGCGGCCACCCTCGATTCCTGGCGCTCCTGGTTCGTCTCGGCGGCCCGAAGAGTGATCCGCTGGGTTCCGGCCACGAACGTCTCCATTTTCTACCAGAGCGACATTCGGTTTCGTGGCCTCTGGGTCGACAAGGGCTACCTCGTGATGCGTGCCGCCGAAGAGGAAGGTGCGAGTGTGCTTTGGCATAAAATCGTGTGCCGCAAGCCCGCCGGAACTCTGGGCGTAGGCCGACCTACCTATTCCCACATGATCGCGCTTTCGCGGACTCCGAGGCCCCCTTCGGCCAAACCAGGTCCAGACGTGCTGCCCGACGCGGGCCTCATGGCGTGGAGCCGAGCGATGGGCGTCACGGCGTGCGAAGTGGCCTGTCGCTACTTGGCAGACGAGACCGAAACGCGCACTATCGTCGATCCGTTTTGCGGTCGCGGAACCGTGCTCGCGGTCGCCAATCGAATGGGCTTCGACTCGATTGGAATCGATTTGTCCGCGAAGCGCTGCCGTTCGGCACGGTCGTTCCGTCTCCCCTGAGCCATCGCCGACTCCTCCGTCATAGTGTGCAGTTCGTCGGCATGCGGGCGACTCGAATCACACAGAACGTTCGAACGTACCAACCCGCTTGGAGCGCGATCGCGATCGCGAGGATGAGGAAGGGACCACGAACGCGAAGTGCTCGGGACCAGGCCTCCGGTGGCGCGACCGAAGCCCGAATGCGCACGATCTCGGCGCGCAAGGCCGCGTTCTCCCGCTCGAGATGGCTGGCGCGCTCGGCGAGCGACTCTTGGTTTGCGCGAAACGGCTCGTTCACCAGGTCTCCTCCACTTGGGGAACGAAACGATCCACGAGTCCGGAGGTCACGAAGGTCGTGGCCATCGACGTCAACGCGACAAGGAGCGCGATCGCGACCCACAGTGCGGGCGTGGTCGTGGCTGCATCGACGGGAGCAGCCGTGAGCCTGTCCACGCGTCTCACGGCTTCGGCCTTGGCAGCGGCGTACTCCGAGAGGAGTCGGCGGTTCTCTCCCTCGAGCCCTGCGACACGCTCGAGAAGTTTCATTCCTGTGGAAGGGGGGGACACCAAGCAGAGAGTAGCAGCTCGTTCGAGGCTGTCTCGTCCCAGAATCGGTACGATTTCCAGTGCGGGCTGGCCGACCAGCCACTAATCGAAGACCCATGTCTGCTTCTCGTTCGTTCCTTCCGGTCGTCGTGTTCTTGGCATCTGCTGGGCCCATGTTCGTAGCGTGCTCGTCCACCACGCCCGAGTCTTCGGACGCTGGCACCGAAGCCGACTCCGGCACAGCCACGCCTCCCACGGGCACCGGCACCACGGCCCCGCTCGATGCGGCAATCCCTGCCGATGGCGGTCCAACCGATGCGCGATTTGCCACGATTCAATCGAGCATTTTCACGCCCTCGTGCGCCACGTCCCGTTGCCACTCCGGCGCCCGCCCGAGCGCCGGCTTGAGCCTCGAGACGGGGAAGTCCCACGTGCAGCTCGTGGGTGCGGCGAGCTCGCAAAATCCCGGTCAGACGCGAGTCGTCGTGGGCGATCCGACGAAGAGTCTTTTGTCTCTCTGCCTTCGGGCAACTGTGGGCGCAGTGGCCCGTATGCCGGACAACGGAGCGGCTCTTTCGGCAAGCCAGATCGCCACCATCGACGCCTGGATTACCGCCGGCGCGAAAGACGACTGACCTCCCGCGCCGCTGGAAGGGCGGCGAAAAATGGTCTGTTCGAAACGTTGGTGAGCGACGGCGTGATCGCTCTCCATCGGCGGACCCAAACACCCTGCTAGGCTTGCTCGAAGATGAGCCCCGACCCGACCCGAGACCCCGCATGGCTTTCCCCCGGCGTTTTCGTCGACTCCGATCATCCCGCCGTCGTGGCCTTTGCTCGGGCGACGTGCGAGGGCGCGACCACCGACGCGGAGCGCGCACGGCTTCTGTTCCGGACGGTCAGGGAGCGGCTTCTTTACGATCCGTATTCATTCACTCCCGATCCGAACGAGCACAAAGCCAGCACGCTTCTCGCGCGTGAGCGCGCGTGGTGCGTCCCGAAGGCGATCCTCCTCTGTGCTTCGGCGCGCGCCATGGGAATCCCCGCGCGCCTCGGCTTTGCCGACGTGCGCAATCACCTCGCGAGCCCCAAGCTGATTCGCGTCCTGGGCACGGACCTCTTCGTCTACCACGGATACGTGGAGCTCTTCCTGGACGGGCGAATCGTGAAAGCCACTCCTGCCTTCAACGAGGCTCTGTGCGAACGTTTCCGCGTTCCCGTGCTCGACTTCGACGGCAAAACGGACTCCATGCTGCAGGCGTTTTCGGCCGATGGCCAAAGGCACATGGAGTACGTCCGCGAGCGAGGAACGTATGCCGACTTGCCCTTCGCACAAATCGTCGCGTGTTTCGTCGAGACCTACGGAAAGGTGTATCGCGCACGGAAGAACGAGCGGGACGAAGCCTTCGAGGAATGACTCGGCGGCTGGGAACATCCTCCCACGAGCGCATCCTCCTTCCTCCGCAGCTCGGATTAACCTTTGCGCGCCGCGGCTTCGCGGAGCTTGTCCTTCTTGCTCTTGCGTTTGCCCTTCACGCCCCCGTGCGGATCGAGCGTGGGAGTGGCCACGTCGGTGGGCTCGAAGCCTGGGATTTGTTCGCGTTCGAGGCGAAGCTGGTGGCGTTTTTCGATGAGTCGGAAGTGGGCTTCCGAGTCGGCCGTGACGAAGGAAATGGCCATTCCGGACTCGCCTGCACGACCCGTACGTCCGATGCGATGCAAATAGTCGACGGCCGAACGCGGAAGGTCGTAGCTCACGACGGCGGGCAAAGACACGATGTCGATGCCACGCGCGGCAAGGTCCGTGGCCACGAGCACTTGCACGCGCCTTTCTTTGAAGTCCGCGAGGGCCTGGGTGCGAGCGCCCTGGGAAAGCTCGCCATGGAGAGGAGCGGCGGCGATCTTGGCGCGACCAAGCTTGTTGGCGACATGCTCGGCCGCGTGCCGACTCGCCACGAACACCAAGACGTGGGACCACGCATGGGTTTCGAGGAGATGGCGTAAAAGGAGCGTTCGCTTTCCGAGGTCGACCGCGATGGCCCGCTGGGCGATGAGCGCCTGAGTGTCGCCCAACGCGGTTCCCGCCTCGATGTCGACGCGGACGGGATCGGCGAGCAAGCCCTCGGCAAGGGTGCGCACGGCGGGGGGAAAAGTGGCCGAAAAGAGCAGGCTCTGCCCTTTTCCGAGCAGAGCTATCACCCGGCCGAGCTCGTCCGCAAAACCGAGCGACAGGAGACGATCGGCCTCGTCGAGCACGAGCATCTTCACCCAGTCGAGGCGAACGGCATTCTGTTCTACGAGGTCGAGCAGTCGACCTGGGGTCGCGACGACGATGTCGGCGCCGCCGCGGAACGCCATGCGTTGGGGCTCGATCGAGACCCCACCCACCACGACACATACTTTCGGGCGGGTGGGGAGGTGCTTCGACAATTCGGCCATCGCTTCGGCCGTCTGGGCGGCAAGCTCCCGAGTGGGCACGAGGACGAGGGTGCGAACGTCCCGAGTCGCCGTCCCTGGGCTCGGGTTCGCAAGGAGCTCTTCGAGAATCGGCAAGACGAAGGCCGCCGTCTTGCCCGAGCCCGTTCGCGCCGAGGCCCACACGTCCCGACCGCTCAAGATCGCGGGAATGGCTGCAGCTTGCACGGGGGTGGGGACCTCGTACCCGAGGTCCGCGACGGCACGAAGCAGCGGTTCGGACAGTCCGAGCGAAGCGAATGTCATCGCGTGCAACTACCCCGGAAGGGCCGGAAGGGAAGGGTTGATTCTACGCGAGCCTCGAGGTCGAGGAGGTTCTCACCAAAA
>JAYUKI010000468.1:0-4385 GCA_043764595.1 Myxococcales bacterium
CGCCTCCGCGGGCCAAGGTGACCGCGGCCGTGGCGCCACCGGCCCCCGAGCCGATCACGACGAAGTCCACCTCGGTGTCGAGATCAAGATCGTCTTTGCTGCGGAACGAGACATGCTGTCCGCTCATTCGGTCCTCCAGTCGTCCGGATCGGCGGCGAGGGGTGGGAGCGCGAAGTGCTTTCGCACGTCAGGGTGCGAGCCCCACGCGAGCCCGGCCACGAGCTTCACCAGGAAAATCGCCTGCCGCAGAAGGTACGAGTCGGTCGCGCTGATCTCGTTCGCGTGGCGATCGGCGAGCTTGGGGGGAAGCGCGAACGCGGGGAGGGGAACCTTCACCGTGAGTATGGGCGTGAGGTGGAACACGATGGCCCCCAGCACGACCCCAGCCCACACGAGCGGCGTGGTTTCTTCCCGATAGCGCTTGAGGAACGCGTCAAGATCGCAGTCCTCCGCGCCGGGCAGCTCGGGCGTACGAGGGTAGAGAAGAACGATCGCGGAGCTTACGAGGGCGAGCACGAGACCCGCTACCGTAGATGGAAAGCGCGCGAAGGTTCAGTCTAAAAGGCGCCTCGCTTGGTCGAGGGCGTGCTCCGTGCCTCGATGCCTCAGCCGGAACCAGGCGGGCGTCGAAGCGAGGCGTATGCGGATGGGCTGCGCGGCGCTTCAGGTATCGGCGCGAAAGGCGATGACGCCGACGAGGAATCCACTCTTGGTTCCTCCTGCGAGGAGCTGCGGCGACGTGACGAAGTCTTCGGTCATGCGGATCCGGACGGGGCCTTCGAGCGTTCGGAAAATTGCGGCAGCCGCACGGCAGCGTTTCACGTCTCCCTCGGAAAAGTACTCCTCGGGCTCCTCGTCCGATTCCCAGAACAGGTTCTCGGGATTCTTTGTTTTTGCGATCTCGAAGTGGCGTGCCCCTTTGGCTTGGCACCCCAAGGCACCGTGGACGTATTTGGCGATGCCCTTTCCGTCGAAGGGCTCGGGAAAGACGAACGGGTAATACGGGGAGTCCGTGTCGGAGCTGAGGACGACGCCCTTCAGGGCCGCTGCAATGCGGCGCGCGATGGACACGGCTTCTCCGAGGCCGCGCCAATCCGAGACGTTCGTTCCGTCTGCGTCTTTCGGGAAGAAACCGGTGGTCCATAGGCGAGAGGAGAACAACGGGGGAGTCGCGTTCCTGTCCGGATCGTAGTAGTTTTCGCCCGGAAGTCGGCAGTCGAGAAGTCCGTTGTTCACCGCGCCGACCTTCTTGATGGGCCCGAACGCCTTTTCGAACGAGGCACGGTCGTGGACCTCGACTTCCCCGGAGGCCGCGGCAGGCTTCGTGGACGTCTTCTTCTTGTCTGAGGCTGCCGTGGTGGGTTTGGAGGTGGCGGCCACGATCTCGACGTATCCAGATTTCACTTTTCCCGCGACGATTTTCTCGTAGGCGCGCTTCGCTTCGGAGTCGCTCGCAAAAGGCTTCTCGCTCGACTGTCCATCGGTCCCGATTCGGCCATACCGAACGGCGTAGGTGCTCTTGGAGAGGCTTATCTCCCAGAACTTGTTGGAAGACCCCACTCGGTACTCGAATCGTCGCATGAAGGCTCCTTGGCAGATCGCAGAGTACCCGGAGTACGCTCGGCGAGCGGCTTTCTTCCTCTTCGTCAGGCGAAGCCCTAAGCGTCGGTGGCGGGCTTGTCGGAGCTCGCTTCGTCCGCTTCTTCGGCGGCTTCGGCTTCTTTGGTGGCGTGCGTATCGAGCGGTGTGGTCTCGAGCGAGGCCGTTTCGTTCGTGGCCGGTGCGCCTTCCAAGACGCGTGTCTTGGTTTTGGCGGTCCCGTCGGGGCCCGGTCCGAGGAATGCGGCGATATGGCGCGCCACGGTGTGTGAAAAGAGAATCCCGAAGTGGCCGAAATGGGCCACTTCGACGTCCTCGCCGCCTCGGGCCGCGAGCGCGGACGTGAGCTTCGGAAAAACCACGTTGTCGTGGCTCGAAAAGATGCTGAGAACCGGGACGCCCGCCTGCGCGGTCTCGTGGAGGCGAAGAAGCTCGGACCCTCTACGCAAGTCGCGGCCGGCCGCCCCGAGAATGGGCCCGCGGAACGTCACCCCCGCGTGCGGAGCGGCCACCGTCACGCAGCGACGCACGTGTTTCGGATCTTGGCGGACGAGCTCGAGCGTGACGAGGCCACCGAGGCTATGCGACACGAGATCGACTTCGGGACTTCCGGTTTCCGCGCGCACTTCTTCGCAAAAGTCCGCGAGGCGGCGCGCGTTGTCCTGGACACTCGAAAGAAAAGGGTAATTGAAGCCGAAGAATGGCCCAAGACCCGCCTTCCCGAGCTCGCGTGCGAGGAACAGGAAGTCCACGCGGTTTTGGAAGTACCCGTGCACGAACACGAGCGGCACGCCTTTGCCGCCGCCCATGCGCCGCCCGACGATGTAAAAGAACGGGAGCAGCGGCTGAACGATGACCACACACATGAGCTCGAAGAAGAAGCTCCGAGCCGTCGCGCGATACGGTCGTGGATCCGCGTGCCCGCGCATCAGGGCGAAGGTCACGGCGAGGTAGAGAAAGGCGCCCACGTAGAACGCGGCCACTCCCGAGACTCCGAGGAGGATGAGTCTGGCTCCCATGGGCGTGGTGTAACAGGAGTGGGTGGCGGGGGAGGGGGATTCATGACCTTCGCCCGCGACCAAAACCCCCGCGATTCGGCTTCTTCTGGCGACGAGCACCTTTGGCTAGGCCCGCACGGCGGCTGTCTCTAACCTTGTCAGAATGCGAGCGCTTGCTGTTCTTCCATTGCTTGTGCTCGTCGCGTGCGGGGGTTCACCGGAGCAACCGCCTGCCTCGCCCTACCCGCGCGCAGCATCACCGGCTCTCTTGATGCCGCTCGCCGTGCCGCCCTCGCCGGACCCCGTGCGGCCGGCATCGGTCGTCCGCGATACTTCGGGGTTTCTGCGCGACGTGTCGGAAATTTCGGTCGGATACGCCCACGTCTGCGCCGTCACTAGGTCGCACGAGGTTCTCTGTTGGGGCTCCAACGCGGTGGGCCAACTCGGTATCGGCGTGGATGGGATCTCCGTCGGCGAGCAGAGGAATGTTCCCCACCAAGTCGGTGGACTTCCACCCATTCGCACGGTCGCGGCGGGAAAACTTCACACGTGCGCGATCGACCTCCGAGGCCAGGTCTACTGTTGGGGAAGTGAGGGAGCGGACTTGGTCGTCACGCCAGGCAGCGTTTCCGGGAGTATGAGGCTGCGGCACCCGAAGCTCGGAAAGCCCGTGCATGTTCCTCTGGGACAGGCGGAGGCGAGGGCGATGGCCGTGTCCGGCTCGGAAGCGTGTGTCGCTTTCGACAACGAAGTAGCTTGCTGGAAAACGTTTCAGGCCATTCCGCTGGGGGCCGATTCGATAGCTCCGTTGCAGGTCGTACGGACGCCCATTCCTGGGTTGTTTCGTTGGCGATGGCACACGGGGTTGTTTGTGCAGCGGCGATGGGGGATCTGGTCTGTTGGACGTTTGGGCGCACGACCACCCGCATCGCGTTGCGCCAAAGCGATCGCTTCAAGGTTTCTCGGATCGCCATGGGGGAACAGTATGCCTGCGTCCTTTCCGAGGCGGGAGACGCGCGCTGTTGGAAGTCTCTTATTGGCGATTTTTGGAGCAAACCGCCGACCCTGGAGATTCGCTGGCCGAAGAAGGCGAAGACCCGGACCCTGGCGGTCGGCGACTCTCCAATTTGCACGACCGATACAACGGGAAAAGTGGACTGCTTTCTTTCCGAGGAAACTGGCCTAACCGACCAGGCCGTGGCCGATTCGTGGGCGAGCCGCAAGCTCGAGCCTCATCCCATCGTGGGCGTGGAGGATGCGATAGCAGTCGGCCTGGGGGTCGGCGTCAACGTGTTTGGCTACGGTTATGGTTGTGCGCTACGCGAGACGCCGGACACGGCTGGTGCTCAAGTCCTTTGCTGGGGTGAGAACTCGACGGGCCAGCTCGGCGACGGCACCACGAATACCGTCAAAAGCGCGGTGCGCGTGCGTGCTCGGTCGGACTGAATCCCCTTACGACTTAGGTCCAGCATTCGACTGCTCGTCGTTGGTGGTTCCGGCGCGTCCGGCAAATAGCCGTAGAGCCGTGTCTCGGGCTCCGCGCCCTCGGGATTCACCACTTCCGCTTCCACCGTGAGGGCTCCCGCGTAGGCCCAAACCCGAGTCCGCACACCATCACGCCGTTTGCCCACACGACGTTCCCGGGCGTCCACGTCGTAACCGACTTGCGCGCGCGGCGCCTGCGAGACACCGAGCAAGCTCCCGGCCGCGTCCCACGTTAGGACCTGCGCCGGCTCGGCTCCTTTTTCGCGACGCGTCACGAAGCCCGCCACGTCGTACGCGTACGTC
>JAYUKI010000469.1:0-4385 GCA_043764595.1 Myxococcales bacterium
GTTTCTTTGGCGCGCTCGACGCCCTCGTTCGAGGGGAGCTTGCGGGGGACGCCATAGGCTTTTTTCAAGGTGAAGAGCTCTTCGCGATTGAGGAGGCGCACGTCGCCGGGGGCGAGGGTCTCGGTGGTGATGCCGGCAAACGACACGCGCGAGAGGCGCATGACGAGAAAGCCGGTGGCCTCGCCCATGCGGCGAATCTGCTGGTTTCGGCCCTCTTTGATGGTGAGCTCGAACCAGGTCTTGTCGCCTTCGTGGCGGAGGAAGTTCGCTTCGGCGGGGAGGGTCGGGCCGTCGTCGAGCTTGACGCCGTTGCGCCACATGTCGAGTTGGTCTTTCTCCATGATGCCGTGCACCTTCACGACGTACGTCTTCGGGACCGCGCGCTTCGGGTGCAAGAGGCCTTCGGAGAACTCGCCGTCGTTCGTGGCGAGGAGGGCACCGCTCGTGGCGAAGTCGAGGCGACCCACGGGAAAGAGGCGCGCGCCGAACGAAGCCAGGATGGGGGCCACGGTGGGCCTCCCCTCGGGATCGCTCATGGTGGAGACGACGCCGCGAGGCTTGTTCATGATGACGTAGATGGCGTCCTCGGCCACGACGCGCTTGCCGTCGAGCTCGACTTTGTCGTTCCGGGGATCGGCCTTCGAGCCAAGCTCGGTGACCACGAGACCGTTCACGCGGACGCGCCCCGCGAGGATGATCTCTTCTGCCGCGCGACGTGAAGCGATGCCTCCGCGAGCGAGAATTTTCTGAAGCCGTTCCTGTGCCATCGGGCGGGAGCCTTAGCACGGCCGAGGAATTCCCCGTGTACGTTCGGCCCAAAAGCTGCACTGAAATCGCAGGCCGAGGGAAAATCCCGTACGCTCGAGGGCATGCTGGCCTTCTCTCCGCGAACGGGAACGCGAACGGCCCGATGGGCCCTCTTGGGTGCTATTTTTGCCCTTCTGGTCGCTCCGCGCGGGGCACGCGCCGACAGCACGAAGACCCTCGAAGGCGACGTCCCGACCGGGGGCCCGGATCATTTTTTCGTGCCCTTCGACATTCCGCCCGGAACCCAGGAAATCGAGGTTCGGCACGACGACTTGTCCGAAGCGAACATCCTCGACTTCGGCCTCGAGGACGCGCGCGGCTACCGGGGCTGGGGTGGTGGAACGGGCGAGCCCATCGTGGTGAACGAGCGCGCCGCGAGCCGCGCGTACGTGCCCGGCCCTCTCACGAGCGGCGGATTCCGGGTGATCGTGGGCAAAGCGAAGGTGGTGAGCTCCCCGGCCAAGTACCGCATCGAGCTCACGTTCCGCGACGCCCCTACCCTCGCCGCCCAGACCGAACGCAAGCCCTACGTGGAGGCCGCGCCCCTCGAGCGAGGAGCCCGCTATTACGCCGGGGACTTCCACGTGCACTCGCGCGAGAGCACCGACGCGCGGCCTTCGCTCGACGAAATCGGGACGTTCGCGCGCTCGCGTGGGCTCGATTTCGTGGAGTCGAGCGACCACAACTCGGTCACGCAGCTCGACTTTTTCGGGGACGTGCAGCCGCGCCATCCCAAGCTCTTGTTCCTGCCGGGCATCGAGTACACGACCTACCAAGGCCACGCGAACGCCATCGGGGCCACGCGCTTCGTGGAGCACAAGCTCGGCCAAGGAGGCACCACGATCGGCAGCTCGGTCGAGGCGATCCTCACCCAAGGGGCGGTCTTTTCGATAAACCACCCGATGCTCGATCTCGGGGACGTGTGCATCGGGTGCTCGTGGAAGCACGACGTCCCCCCGGAGAAGATTGGCGCGTACGAGATTGGGACGGGCGGCCAAAAAGAAGGGGCGCGCCTCTTCTTGGACGTCACTCTGGCGGCGTGGGAAGCCCTGCTCGACAAGGGCTCGCACGCCGCGCCCGTGGGAGGAGGCGACGATCACCAAGCCGGAAAGGCCAAAGGCGCCTTCGCGAGCCCGCTCGGCAGCCCGACGACCCTCGTCTACGCCGAAGAGCTCTCGGCGTCGGCCCTCGTGGCCGCGGTAAAAAAGGGCCGGACGGTGGTGAAGCTGCAAGGGCCCGAAGATCCGATGGTGGAGCTCTCCACCGAGACCGGAGGGCTCCCGGGCGATCGCCTCGGAGTACGGAGCGTGAGGGTGCGCGCGAAGGTCCTAGGCGGTCAGGGTCAGCGCGTTCGCTTCGTACGAAACGGCAAGCCGGAGGCCGAAGTGGACGTCACCTCGGATCCTTTCACCCACGAGCTCGTGGTGGCCGCGGATCCGGGCTCGGCGCGCGAGACCCGCGTGCGCGCGGAGGTGGTGATCGACGAAAAACCGCGCACCGTGACGGGCCACGTGTTCCTCGCGTTCGATCCGAACGGGCCCGAAGCGGCTGAAAAACCCTCTGCCGCCGCCGAACCTTCGGGGTGCACGACCGCCCCCGAGGGTCGCACGTTCCCGTGGGGCGCAGCCTTGGCGATCGCGGCGGCGGCCATGCTGGTGCGGCACCGTTCGCGGCGCGTTTAGGGCCCAGAAAAAAGGCCCGCAGCGCGAGAGCTGCGAGCCTTTGGTGGTCTCGGGTGGAGGGGAGGGCTACTTGCCCGCGTCTTTGGCCGGGGGCGGAGGCGGAGCGGCTCCCGCGTCTTTTGCGGCTTCCATCGCGTCGAGGGCTTTGCGCTCGGCGGCTTCGGCTTCGGCTTTGAGCTGCTCGTCGCGATCCCAGCGATCGACGTGGCCGTCGAAGGTCTCGTCGACGCCGACGCGCTCGAGCTTGCCGCTGCGGTACATTTCCCAGACGTCCGGCTTGCCGTCGAAGTTGCGATCGCGACGGATGCGGTTGAGCTGGCCGTCGACGTAGAACTTCCACACGTCGGCTTTGCCGTCGAGGTTCGTGTCCACGTCTTCTTGGGCGAGGCGCCCTTCGACGAAGTTGAGCCAAACGTCGATGCGGCCGTCGTAGTTGCGGTCGCTCTCTTCGTGGACGGCCTCGCCCTTGGCGTTGAACGTGCGAACGACGTCCTTGATGCCGTCGAGGTTCGTGTCCACCTCGCGGCAGACGAGGGTCTTGCGGCGCGCTTCGCCGTTTTGACCGCCGAACACCTTGTAGACGCGGCGCACGTTCGGGCGAATGGCGCCGGGGCCGGCCGTCTCGTTGGCTTCGAGGTCGGGGTTGTTGCGGAAGTTGCACATCGAACGGTCGTCCGACGGCCACTTGCTCTGATCGACCGAGCCGCCCCCTGCGACGGCGGGCTTGGGATCCGAGCCCCCGCAGCCGACGCCAAAGACGACGATCGCGCCGAGGCCGACGAGAGCCACGAAAGACGCCCCGAACAGCGCCGTTTTGCCAAGCTTTTTCATCGTTTGTTTCCTCGTTTGGCGGGGCCTGGCGGGGCCCCCGAGTCGAGCTCGGGCGTGGCAGCGGGTGGCGGCGGCGCGGGCGGTGGAGTGGGTGCAACGGCCGAGGCCGAGGCGGACGGAGCCGCTTTGGTCGCACCGCCGTCGACGAACGGCTGCCCGTTTGCGCCGATCACGATCGAGGCTTCCGGATCCGGTTTGCCGTCCCCGTCGCGGTCCACGGCGACCTGCACGACGTCGCCGGTCCACACCCACCACTGGTCGACGCGGCCATCGAGGGACGAGTCGCGCTCGCGCTTGGCGATCTTGCCGGTCGCGAGATCGAAGGTGTCCCAGGTGTCGATGCGACCTTGGTTGGTCGTGTCCATCTCCCGCTGAGAGAGGCGACCGCCTTCGTAGACCTCGATCGCGTTGACGATGCCGTTGTCGTCGTAGTCGAACTCGCGGCGACGGATGGTGGACCCGTCGGGTGCGAAGTATTCGTACATGTTCGGGCGACCGTCGCCGTTCAGATCGGACACGCGGCAGGCCTCGCGGTTGCCGTCGTAGACACGCTGAACCTCGGGCTTGCCGTCGCTGTTGGCATCGAGGGACTCGACGCGCTTGCCTTTGACGTCGCAGGGCTCGTGCTGGATCGCGGTGTTGCGGAACTTGGATGGATCTTTCGCGCCGCCAGGTCCCGATTCCGAGCTGTCGCACGCGACGAGCGCGGACGGCAGCGAGGCCAAAAGGCCAAAGAAAAGCGCCCCGACCCCCATCGTCTTCCATGCCCGCGCTGGGCTTGTCTCGTTCACGCTGTTCCTCGCATCCGTACGAAGGCCGGGGCCCGAAAGCGCCGCCTCATGTTCACCACTCGCGGGAGGGCGAGCTTGCCCCCCCGCGTCGGTCGAAACGAGCCCAAACCCGAGGAAGGCGCCCGGCCGACAACGTTGCGCACTTTACGAGGGTTTCGCCGCGCGGAGCAAGCTTCCCCTAGCCCTCGACCCGAAGCGACCCGAACGTGCACTCGCAGACAGAGACCTTCAGCGCAGATATTTCAATGCAATTTCAAACAATTAAACATTAACG
>JAYUKI010000470.1:0-1313 GCA_043764595.1 Myxococcales bacterium
GATCCCTCCATCGTTCGAGCTCGACCGCCTGGAAGTCGAAGGCCTCGTGCTCCCGCACGTGGACGCCGAGCCGCTCACTCTGACGGTTGAGCCAGGCGAAATCGTCGGCATCGTCGCGCCGACGGGCTTCGGAAAATCCACGTTGCTGCGCGCGTTGCTCGGTCTCGTGGCACCCGAGGCGGGGATCGTTCGGTACGGCGGACGGGTCCTCGGTGCGAGTGACGGACCGGGGCAGCGTCCGTTCGCCTGGGTTCCTCAAGATGCGCCCCTCGTGGCGGGGACCCTCGCCGACAACGTGGCGCTCGGCGACGAGCCCCTCGACGCGAAGGCGCTCCTCGAAAATCTCGGCGCGTTGGGCCTCGCAGAAGAGCTCGGCGAATCCGCGCTCGGGCCTTCGGGGCGCACGCTCTCGGGAGGCGAACGTCAGTGGGTCTCGTTGGCGCGCGCTCTCGGTTCCCAGCGCCCGGTGCTGCTCCTCGACGAGCCTACGAGCGGCCTCGATTCTGCGAGTCAAACCCGGGTCCTCGAGGCCATCGGGAGGCTTCGCTCGCGCCGCTCGGTCCTCTTCGTCACCCACCGCCGAGAGGCCCTCGTGGTCTGCGATCGCGTCGTGGAGCTCGAGCCCATCGACCTCGACAAAACGGTGCCCGTGCGCGCTACTTCTTGAGGCGGGACTTCAACGCGGCGAGCTCCGCGTCCACTTCACGCTCCACGCGCGCAGCCTTCTCGACTCTCTCTTCGGCTTCGCGCTTCTCGCGTGCGGTGCGCTCTTCGTTGGCCTTTGCGCCCGCGCGAAGCTTGTCGCCCGCTTCGGTCGCACGCCGCTCGCTGCCCTCGTCTCCCTCCGCCTCGGGGTCGGCCGGAGATGGCCCGAAGAGCCCTTCTTCGAGCTTTTTACCGAACCCTTTGGCCTGGTCGACGGTCTTTTTCGCGAACGCCTTCGCCGCCGCTTTGCTTTGCTCGGCGGCCACTTCGCTCGCCCGCTCGGCCAGCTTGTCGGACACGCGCTTCTTCAGGTCGTCGAAGATGCCCATGACCGAAAGGTAGCGATGCCCAGACCTCCCGTCCGGGAAATCCTCCGCCAAGCCCACTTCCCATCCGCCATCTGGCGTATACCCGCCTCCGTCCCTGCGAGTACACCTCCGGGACCATGGAGGTCCCGATGCTTCGCATTCGCCGCACGATCCCGCTCTTTGTTTTGGCTTCCCTCGTTGCCTGCTCCGCCGCAGTGGCCGAGGACGACACCTCGTCGGAGGGCGCCGACGCGCTCTCGATCGCGAACCTGTCGAAGCTCGTGCGCGGGAAGGTCGATC
>JAYUKI010000471.1:0-4372 GCA_043764595.1 Myxococcales bacterium
GGACCATCCCGAACGAGCCTCTCCGCTCCAGCGCGATGCGCCTCACCCAGCCGGGGTGCGAAGAGGGGCTAGGACGTCATGAAGAGCGCGCCGTAACAGTCGGCAAGCGCCGTCGAGCCGCCAACGTACCCGACAATGGGTTCGGCGAAGGCCGTGGCGGAAGCGGCATCGGTTGTATCGAACACGCCGTTCCCGTTGGTGTCAACGAATGCGAAAACACGGCCAACCGACGTGTACGAGCCGTCCGCGCCAACACTTCGCGCTTCAACGGGCGGCAGCGACGCGGGGACAGAAACGCTGGCGGGCACTGCGGCCGGTAGCGCAGCACTTGCTCCAATGGAGAACGTTTTTGAGGCGCTTATGCTCCCCGCTGGCACAACGTTCAACCAGACGGTGGTGATTCGAACGTTGCCGAGCGGTCGCACCCCCTCTACACGAATCTCGAAAGCTGGCGAAGCCACCGCAGGTTGCTCCGTGCCCCCATCGCCGCTCGGAGGGAGATTGGGAGGCGGGTTCTGTGTGGTGCCGGACGAAGACGCAGAGGCTGCAGATCCTCCGTCCGCCGGCCGCGCCTCCGAAGGGCTGGAGAGCTCGACGGAACAGGCTGCAACGGGAACTACGAGTAGCGAAAACACGAAGAGCGAGCGCATAAATGGCCCCTTAGGAGTGGAACGGAGTGCGCCTTTTTGCTGTCGTATGGGTTGCATAACTATCCTTGGCGTTGCGCAACATGTGCGCGGTTCTTGTTGCGAAAGAAGAATGGCGAGGCGAGGCTCGCTTGAGCTACGCCCGAGAGGATTGTCTTCGTCACGAGAAGTCGCTCGCGATTGAGCGCACTGTGCTCGCTTGAGGTCTGCAAGTCGCCGGCTCAGCGCGGTCGTCTCGGTGGGGCGAATCTGGAGCTTGTCGGCCGAGGAGGCAAGGTACGAATCCTCACGAGAAGATGCGCCCTTTTCATGAAGTCGTACGGCTCATCGAATGAAAATGGCTCGGCATTCATTCCGCGGCGGTCAACGGTGATGAGCCATCAACACCCCACTTTGGCTTTTGTGACATTGCTCCTAGTCGTTTCGCAGCCGCCATCGCGGCGTGACCCGTAGAAGTGCAACGATTGCAAGCGCGCACGAATTCTTGGAGTCCAAGGGCCTCCAGGAAGCCCCATGTTTTTCGACCGATTCGCTCGTCGGTTAGGGTTTCTTTGGAGTACTTGCGCCCCCCAATTCCCACATTCGGTCGACCTCCAGCTTCGAGTCGTGAAAGTGAAGCATCCGATAGTCGTCACTCAAGACGTGCCCCCCTTCCAGCGACTGTCCCTCGGTGCACAAAACACAGATCGGACGGGATCAACGCAGCCCCAACGACGAGCGTGCGCGCGAAGACCCCGAGCACGAGGTGGGCCGTGGATTCACCTCGAATGCCGACCGAGACTCCCTCGCGAAGGTCTGCGCGTAGCGGCGGCCCCTTGGCCGACGGGCTTTTTGCGGTGCTGCGTCCACAAGCCGATCCGCGGCTCATGCTCTCGTTCCGTTCGATCGTGTGGCTCGTCACGGCGGCGTTCGCCTACGAAGCCGAGGGCCGCACGCGGCTGGGTAGTTAGAGCACGGAGGTTCCGCTCGGCACCTCGACGACCATGCGGACGTGCGGGCCGATGTTCGCCATGTCGAAGGGCTCGCCTCGAATGCGAAGGCCCAAGGCTTCGTAGAAGCCTGCTGCGGTGGTTCGTGCGTTGCACCAGAAGAGCCCTCCTCCGAGCCGAGCGACATGGTCGAGGCACGCGCGAACGAGGGCCTTTCCGAACCCTCGTCCTCGAACCTCGTCCGCCGTCGCCATGCCCCGCAGGCGAAAGATCGGGTCGCGCGTCTCGCTCGTCTCGCGCGTCTCGTATGGAGGTGGCTCGCGGTAAAGCGAAGCGATCCCGACGAGCGCGCCTTCCGACTCCACTCCGAAGTGGATCGTGTCCGCGCGATCGTCGCCGTCGAAGACACACTCGGAGAGAGGACGCCCTGGCCTCAAGACGCGCTGCCTGAGGGGGTGCGTTGCCGACGGCGGGAGCACGACGATGCGTGTGGGTGAGGAAGTCATGGAAGTGGCCTTGGCTGTGCCGTCCCCGAGGGATCGAACGGCGAAGGAGCGACCGCCTGGACGCGACCGGAAGGGCAGACGGCACGACCGGAAGCGAGCCAGCGCGCGGCCTCGTCGGCATCGTCGACCGCGTTCGCGAGGCGCCAGGGGTGCCCGGCACGCGTGCAATCGCGCGCGAACAAAAGGTGCACGTCCTCGCATGGACGGCCCTTACACACGGACGCGAGCTGCGCGTGCGCGTGAACGTTGGCCCGTGGCTCCGCAGAAAAGGCGGGGGCTGTGGGTGGCCGAGACACGACGGTTCGTTTGGCTCGCGCGTAGCGCCCGAGGCTCTCGCATGGGCCCGGCCAGCACGACACGAGCGCGACCTCCTGGAGGGCGTTCGCGTCGCCCGCGTTCACCGATCGAACCACGTGCGCGAGGAGCAACGCGAGCTGGTGCGCGCTCGCTTCGGAGGCGTCGCTCTCGCTGCTCTCGTTCGCAGCGTCTTTGGGCGGGTCGGCGGTCGGTGAGGCGCCCGGCGCGACGTTCATCTCGCGTACCTCCGCGGGCTCGTTCGGGAGCCTTCTCACCACGTCCGAAGGGGGCGGAGGAAGTCCCGCGAGCGGCGGAGCGCACGCCGCGACAGAGCCCGCGACGGCAAACAAAAAGACCTTCTGAAACATCATGAAAACCGCCCGCGAGGAGACGCTTCGTTTGCGTCGCCCGCGGGCGTGGCGACCACTGGGCGCCGATCGGGGGAGAGCCGGCCTTCCGAAGAAGGGCGCCTTTACATTTCGTCTTCGAGAATGGGCTGCGGGCCGGGGATGATTCCCGCGATGTCGGGATCCTCGCCGGGCTGGGGCGGAGGCCGATTGGCCTTCTCGCGGCTTCGCTCTTGCCGAGCGACGCTCTTTTCCTTGTTTTTCTGCGCCCTTGCGCGTTCCTTGTCGCGCTTTCCTGCTGTGGGATGTGCCAAGTTCACGTCCTTCCTGATCTGCCGGCCAAGATGGACCGCGAAACAGGTGGCCGAAGGGTAGCACGACGGTTCCCAAGCCGCCTGCGTTTCGACCGTGACGAGCGCTTCGGACCTCGACGGGGCACCTGGTCGCTCATGTCCAGCACGCGCCGTTCCCGTTCCCGTTGGACGCGTCGTTCGATGGGAGTGATCGCACAGTCCTCACGGTCTAGAGCTTCGCTTGCTCGCGCTCGAGCGCCGAGAGCGCCTCCTCGAGAGCCGTGTCTTCGTCCTCCACCGTTCCGCGAGCAATCGTCTCGAGGGCCACACGAAGCTTCGGGGACGCCGTGGCTTCGGCCGCCACACGGATTCGGCCGGGCGCTTCGGCATCTCCGCTCGATGCGGCTGCGATCGCGGCGCTGGCGCGTTCCTCGGCCGAGGCCGCGCTGTCCTCGACGACGCGCAACAAGGCCTCCGTGGGGACCGCCGAGCTTCGATGGTCGTACGCTCCGGCGCCGATGCGGCGAAGCTCGCGCACCCACTCGCGCACGCTGCGGCCGCCGCGTCCGAGCACCTCGGTGTGGGCTCGAGGCGAACCCTCCGCATACGCCGCCCGCGACTGGTCGACGCGCGCGAGAAGCCGCGCCGCTTCGACGTCGCCCACGTCCGATTGGCCCGTGGGGAGGTTCACCTCGGTCCCGTCACGGAGCGCGAGAAGCACGCCGCGGTGGACCTTGCCGCCCGTGTCGCGCTTGTACGTCTCCGCGCGCGAGACGGTGGAGTAGGGAACGAAGCGCTTCGAAAAAAGCCAAGACGTCACGATGCCGTCGGTCCCGATCCGCACGGATGTTGGCGCCAGCGCGACCCCGAACGTGTAGGCGAGAAAGAGCGCGACCAAGGAAAAGACGTACGGGCCCGCACCGGGGCCGGTGAGCGCGATCGCGAGCGCAATGGCCGGCAAGAGCAACAGCACGGGGCCCATGAACGTCGCCGCTTGCGACGCCACCGGGAGCGCCAACACGCCGCTCGCGATATGCATGTGGGCCGCCGTGTGGCGTGCGTCGAACCCGAGCTTGGCCAAGATCGCGTTCGCGGTGGCTTCGTCCGGCACACGCAAGACCACGGGGAGCGCGAGCGCGCGTCGCTCGAACCTCACCAAGGTCCCCTCGTCCGTCGGCATCACGAATCCTTGGGAGACCTCGGCGCGCGTGGCGAGAGTCTTCCCGTTGAACGCGATGCGGTTCGCGTCGACACAAAGCTCGCCTGGCGTGGCCGTGGCGCCCTTCGTCGAGCGAGCTCCGTACCCAAGGGCCATGCCGCCGAAGACGCCCGTGTGGATGAGCAACGTCAGGA
>JAYUKI010000472.1:0-4351 GCA_043764595.1 Myxococcales bacterium
CACGTCGCCGCAGCTCGCGCAGCAGCCGCCGAGGGCGATCATGTCGAAGTAGTCTTTGATGCGGTCTTCGGGGATGTCGAAGAAGTTGTCGGCTTGGTAGGTGACGATCGCGGCGGGGCGCCAGACGGTGTTCTTGCACTTGCGGCAGTGCATCGCGAACGTAGTCTTCGGCTCCTTGCGCGGCTTGGCGCGCTTTCGCTTGGCGATTTCCGCGTTCCAGCCGTCGGCGCTCGCGTCGAAGACGATCGTGGATTCGGAGCAGGTCATGCACTCGAAGCGCACGGGAGCGTTGAACTGGTCGTCCTTGCGAACGCCGAAGAGCTTGGCCTGATCCGCACCACAAGGGCAGGCAAGGTTCCACGCTTTGAGCTCCTCGCGGGTCGACATCCAGGCGTCGGTGTTGCCACGGGCTTCGTGCCTCGCGAGGGCTTTGGCATCCTCCGCGTCGGACACGAACGCTTTCACCATGCGCTCGTAGAGGTCAGGGTCGGGTTTGGAGGGGCGGACGGCGAGCAAGCAACGCGGCGGAAGAAGTTCCAAGTTCGTGACACGCACGAGGCCTCCACAAAGGGCACAAGATTCAGGGTAGGGCGAAGCTGAGCATCCAGGTTCGCGTGATGGAACCTTTGCGCCTGTCGCGGCGCGCTGTCACGAAGAAGTGCGTGAAAGCGCGATCGGACGCCTCCGAAGCCCCGAGTGCGGGCCCGAATGACGCAGTGCGTTCGTCCGGCGCCCGAGGCAGGCCCCGCCGATGCGAGCGATGATGGCGACGGGTTGTCTTGGGAGCGCAAAGACGAGACGCTGTCTGCCATGGAGCCAACTTCGGACGCGGGCGTCGCACGGAATCCGGTGACCCAGATCCACATTTTGGTGGGCTGCTCGGACGCGCGGGACGTCGGGCAAATTCACCTCGAGGTCGTCGAGCGGATTCGCGCCGAGTACCTGACCCGCGGAATTCGCAGCGAGCTCTATGTCCTTCGAACGCCCGGGACCTTCGTCACGGCCGACGTCATCACCGACATTCGACGCATCGTGGAGTCTACCCAGCGGGAGCTCGGACCGACCGACGTCGCCGAGTACTACGTGCACATTCTCTCGCACGGAGAGCTCTCGATCGAGGGGCCGGAGAAGTACCGCTGCGGGCTTCACGATTTGACCGTCGAGCAAGGGTCCGTCTTCAATTGTGGCATGTTGGCCGCCACGCGCGTCGCGGTGGACCTCGAGCGCCTTCTCATCGGTCTTCGGCCCGAAGTGACTCTTTTGGATGGCTCGAAGCTGGTCATCGACAGCGAAGAAGCGGTGCGAAAGCTCCTCTGGACCCACTATGGCTTCGACGGGTACTTCGCCGGCGACTGGGTGAGGAGCGTGGACGACTTGCGCACCCACACACGCCTCCAAAAGTCGGTTGCCGAGCGCGCGCTTCGGACGGACCCAAGCCTCCGGCGCCTTACGTTTCGAGTTACCGCAGGCATCCAGGACTATAGGCGAAATGCTTACGTTCGTGTGGATGGTGGCGAGCCCGACGGCAAATTCTGGGACGAGGGTCAGCGCTCGATAAATCAGTATCTCTCGAACCTCCCACCGCACAGCATCGATCGAGCGCGCCAGTCGGAAGGCCAAATGCCGCTGGTGGGTCTCCTGGCCATGAGCGACATCCGCGGCTCTCGTGCACGGGCCTTGGCGCGCTTTGCGGCCATCAACCAGAGGCCCGTGACGAGCTACGAGCCCAATACGGTTTTTGCGATCAGCGGTAGTGCTCTCGATCTCCCGGATACGCCGTTTGGCCCATACGCCATCGCGGGCCTTTTTTACAGCGTCCAGAGCCTCGGGCTTCGTCAATACCTCCTTATGGGAACTTCGGAGTCGCAGGTCGAGCGCATGTTGCGAAAGGTCGAGACCGACCCACTCGCGAACCTCATCGTGAAGCACTTCCGTGTCGCGCTCACTCCTTCGGTGGTGGACGTCGCTCCGAAGCCGATGCCGCAATGATTCTCTACGAGCGTACGAGCTGGCTCGCCGTGGTGTTCCGGCTCCACGGAAGCGCCTTTCCGCGCGTTTGGCCGCGCATCCTGGTGACCACCGTCATTGCGGCGGCGTTCACGGCGTTCCAAAAGTACGAAAACGTTCACCTCTCGCTCACGGTCGCCCCGTTCCTCATCACGGGACTTCCTCTGGGCATCATCTTGGGCTTCCGGAACTCGTCGAGCTACGAGCGCTTCTGGGAAGGCCGCAAACTTTGGGGCGCGCTGGTCAACCAGTGCCGGTCCCTCGTGCGTCAGCTCCATACGTTCGTTCGCGTCCCGCCGTCGGCCGAGTCCGCCGAGAATGCGGCAGCCATCGAGGCCTTCCGCAAGGACGTGACCTACCGCCTCGTGGGCTTTGCGATTTCCCTTCGCATGCATCTTCGTCGCGAGCGCAACACCGAAGAGCTGAAGCCATTCTTCACGAACGAGGAGCTCGTCGCGCTGGGCGAAGAGGCAAGTCCCCCTGCGGCCATCCTTCACCGACTCGGCCTCGATCTTCGCGACGCGGCCACGGCCGGATGGCTCGATCCGCACCATTCGCTGGTGCTCGAAAGCACGCTTGTCCAGCTCACGGACGTCGTGGGAGGGTGCGAGCGCATCAAGAACACGCCGACACCGATAAGCTACATCATCTTCATTCACCGCGCCGTCGCGGTGTATGCGTTGCTCTTGCCGTTTGGCCTGACCGAGACCATCCACGCGCTCACGCCGGTGGTGGTCTTCTTCATCTCGTATGCCTTCTTCAGCCTCGATGCGATAGGCGACGAGCTCGACGATCCCTTCAAGGAGTCGGAAAATACGCTGCCCATCGCTTCGATTGCGCGAGCCATCGAGATCTACGCACGTCGCCGCCTCGGGGAGAAGGACCTTCCGTCACCGCTCGCTCCGAGGAATGGCGTATTGCACTGAAACACCAAGCGCGTGAAAGCATCGGCTTCCCGAGGCCTCTTGGCGTCCACGAACGTACTCGCCGATTGAGCCTTTGGGATTAGGGCCCGCCGCAAAATAAGTCGTCGACTCGCCGCCGAAGCATCCCCAACGGCAGCGTTGAGAATTCTAGAAATACCGCAGTATGTCGGCGAAGTTTCGCCTCGCCGTAGGAGCGCCTCGACGCCGATTCGATCGACTTATTTTGCGGCAGTCCCTTACGCGGTCAGCGGACCTTGACGGGAGTCGTCGAGGGGCGGTAGACGTTGTCCACTTCGCCGTCGACCACGCGGAGCGAATCGGTCGCCGAAGCGGCGTCCAGGAGCACCTTGTAGCTTGCTCCCGAGCCGTCGAGGAGACGCGACAGGAAACGACCGAGAGCGAACCCGCTCTGCCCCGAAGGAGCCTCGAGACCATTCGTGATGAGGTCGAGGTTCTGCGTGCCGCCTTCCTTCAGCGGGATGTAGTCCTTCTCGTAGTAGTTGTAGGATACACAGCCGTCGATGAAGAGGATTTGGTAGCTCTTCGGGAAGTCGGCTGCCGTGAAGCGGCTCGGATCGAGCGGTCCGAATCCGATGTACGAGTGGCCGTTGTAGAGGAAGACGTCGCTGTTCTTGATGGCGAACTTGTGCGGCGCGGAGTCGCTCTCGGCGCCGTAATAGACGATGACCTTCTGTTTGAAGTCCTTCTCGGCCTCTTTGCCGAGGGTGACCTTTACGGGGACCTCGAACGAGAGCCACTTCTTCTGGATGCGCGTGGCGACGATCTTCTTGACCTCTCGCGTCTCGGCGGCCGGGGCGCCGCGAAAGCCACGGCCTGCGTCGAGGTCGACGATCTCTTTGAAGTCGACGTTGTCGAAGGCCTTGCCGGACGCGAGCTTGATGCTCGCGAGGCCCTCGCCTTCGGCTTTGACGAGCTTGAGACCCGGACGAGTTTTGTAAAGCTCGTTCATGTTGTCCATGAGCTCGCCCCAGGCCGAGTCCGCGCTGGGATCTTCGTGCGTTTCGTGGTCGATCAGGCCATAAACCAAGCTCACCACGAGGGCGTCTTTCTCGACGCCGCCCGCGTAGAGGCGCTGGTACTCGGGATAGGACGCGCTACGGTTCGTCTTGTTGGCTCCGAGCGCGACGACGATTGGCACATAGAGGCGGTCCACTTCGGCCTTCGCGAGCTGTGTCTTCGGGTCGACGACCTTGCCTCGCTCGGTCGCCACGGCGTCGCTCTCGGCCTGGATGACCTTGCGGCAGCCGGCCAGCGAGGGATTGAAGACGTACCAAAGCGAGCTTGCCATTTCCCGCGCGTCGGCGTCGTTCGACGTGCACTCTTTGAGGACACGCTCGCTCTGGAAAGTGTAGCTCGGGCTCATGACCGCGAGTGGCAACGACGTGCGCCGCGCGTAG
>JAYUKI010000473.1:0-4349 GCA_043764595.1 Myxococcales bacterium
CGGTTCGCTTCCGCGAAGATCCCGTGCGCATCCTCCGCGCCATCAAGTTCGCCGCGCGCCTTGACGTCGGCATCTCTCCCGAAGTCTACGAATCGATCGTCGACAACCGCGATGAGCTCGCTCGCGCGGCTCGTCCACGCATCTTCGAGGAGATCTCGCGCCTCCTCCGAGGCGGTGCAGCCCACCGTTCGATGTGGCTTCTTTGGGAGAGCGGCGCGATGGCCGTGCTGCTCCCCGAGCTCTCCGCCTTCCTCGACGACGACGAAGGCAACGATGGCGCAGGTGCTCGTTTTTACAAGCGAATGCGCGCGATCGATTCGGTCACCAAGCAGCGTGGTGCTCCGGACGATCTGGCCATGTGGTGTGCCCTCTTGGCCGAGCCCTTGTCCGAGTACACGAGCGGCGTCCGCGATCCGCAGCAAGCGGCCCAAGAGTTCTTGGACCTCGTGGCCGAGCGCATCGCCATGCCTCGTCGGATCGCCGATGGCGTCCGCCGCGTGATGGCCGTGTTGCCCAAGCTCTCGCAAGGCCGCCTCGGGCGCCTCGCACGAACCGAGCTCGCGAAGCCCGCGGTCGATGCCCTCGAGCTCGATCTGCTGGCTCGTGGAAAATCCACCGACGTCGTCACCGAAATGCGCGCCGAGGTCGGCACGTTCACGCCGCCTCCGGTCGCGCATCGACCCGCACCACGGAGGCCCGGCCGCCGCGGCTAGGCTCTCGTTGTTGTTACTTTTTCCGGAGGCCTAGGGCCTCTCGGAGCCGGGCGAAGGCGCCTTGGGGCTCGGTGCTTGCTCGAATGCGCTCGGACAGCGCTCGGTTCGCTTCCGAGGCGTCGAGCGCCAGGGCGCGATCGATGGTTTCGCGGGCATCGGCGTGCCGCGAGGCGGCAAGAAGAGCCGTGGCTCGAACGGCCAGGGTGCGCGCCGTTTCGCCCTCGAGCGCGCAGGCGCGATCGGCGTGCTCCAACGCTTTTTGAGTGCTGCCCAGCGCCACGTGAACCGCGACGAGCTCGATGTGGGCAGGCGTCGCGCCAGGGCTTCGCTCGACGGCGGTCTCGAGCGCGACCCGCGCCTCTTGCCAACGCTCGCGCCTACGCTCCGCCATGCCGAGTGCGAAATGCGCTGTCCAGACGTCGTTGTCGACGGCCAAGAGCTTCGCGCGCGCGCTCAGAGCGTCCAAATCGTCGTCCTTCGACGGCGCGTGAGCCGCACGCACGACGTTCTCGAGCTCGCGGGCGGCGCGCGGTTGTTCGATGGCAAAACGCGTGCGACACGCCTCTGCCGCAAGCGCCGTAGCGGGTGCCAAAAGCTCCACCTTGGCCAAGTGCTCGCGTGCGGCATCGAGCTCGCCAAGGCCGACTCTGCCACGCGCCAAAGTGAGCTCCGCCCACGCATCCGTCCCTTCGGAGACGAGCCGGGTCGCCAGAGATACCATGCATTCTGCACGTTCTCGAGCCGTGCGGGGTGTCTTGCCCGCGTCGGTGCGAGACCACATCGCGCTCTCGGGGCCCTCGGACTGCGTGGAGGCAAAGAGGCGCAACACGCGACGCGCGACCTCGGAGGGCACGTTCTCGTTGGCGGCGGCCTCGAAGGCAAGACGCTCGACGAGCGAACCATCGGCGAGGCGCGTGGCGCACGCGAGCAGGGTCAAAAAGGCCGGCGGGTAGCCCGGGAACGCATCGAGCACCTCGGTCAGAGCCACGCTTGCGCGAGCCGGATCTCCACGCTCGAGGAAAGTGACGGCACGCTCGGTGAGCAGAAGAGGATCGTCGGGCAGCACGGAAAGGCCGACGTCGAGCGCGACGAAGGCTCCCTCGAAGTCGCCTCGGGCGCGACGCGCCTCGGCAAGGAGCGCATGAAGGCGCGGTCTCGCCGAGTCTTGGCCGAGTGCACGGTTCACGTAGTCTTCGGCCGAATCGAGCGCTCCGCGACGAACATGGAGCGCACCGAGGGCTTCGTAGAACGCGACGTGCTCGGGAGCGTCCGCGACGGCTCGCTCCAGGGCGCGTTCGGCGAAGGCCGCAAGCCGTGTGTCGTCGGGGCTCGCCAAGACGACGTCGAGCGAAACCGCTGCGAGACGGCCCGCGGGAAACTCGGCCTCGGGGGCGTCGGACACGGCTCGACCAAGGTGCAAAAGCGCCGCAAAACGATCGTGTGGGCCGCCGCGAAGCGGATTGTGAAGGACGGAACGCTCGGCCAAGAGCACGCTCTCGAGCGCTTCCCATGCGAGGCCACCGATGTCCCGAACGAGGCCGATGTCCCCGTCCACGGCCATGGCGACTTCGTCGAGGACGCGCACGATTTCTTCGCCCACGCCGTCTTCGGTGAGGGTCGTGTCCGCGTCGACGCGCACGGCCCCCGTCTTCGGGTCGAAGGCCATCACGCGAAGCGCTCCGCGACCATCGCTCGGGGGCTCGAGCTGACCTGTGACCACGAGGCTCACGTCGTCGTGGGGAGCGCCGGCGCCCGCGAGGTCCCGCCACGTTTGCGGCAAAATGAACGCTTCGACCGGACGTGGCTCGGAGCTCTCGTTGTCCCGAGAAAGAAGCTGCGCGAGGGCTACATTTTGCCCGTCGATCCGCGAAAAGGCATGAACGAGCGCGGCCAATCCCAGGCCCAAATCTCGCGCCTCTTCGGGAACCGAGAACGGCACCACGACGGCTCGCGGCGTGCGTCTTCCGGATCCCGAGGCCGGCTTCGGCTCGTCACTCCCCATGGCCTTCCCATCCTTGCCGACCACCGCTTGCTTCACAAGCTCCGTGATGGCGCGATCCGCAATGCGTCGCGTCAGTCGTTCGCACCGTCATGCTCGGTGAGGAGCTCGGCGCTGCTATAGCGGAGCGGTCATGGTTCGCAGAGCATCCCCTCCGACGCCGACTCTCTTCACGGCGCAAGCTTCGCGCGCTTCGGGGCGCGAAGGCGGCATCCCCCTCGCCGAGCGAATGCGCCCGTCCCGGTTCGAGGACTACGTCGGGCAAGCGCACGTCTTTTCGGAAGGCAAGCCGCTCGCGCGTGCCGTCGCCCAAGATCGGGTTCCGTCGCTCATCCTGTTCGGACCTCCCGGAGTCGGAAAGACCACGCTCGGGCGCGTCATCGCCGAGCGGACCAAGTCGACCTTCGTGCTCTTCAGTGCCGTCCTCGGAAGCCTCGCCGAGCTTCGTGAAATCGTGGCGAAGGCCCAGGACGATCGCGCCTACCGAGGATCGAAAACCCTTGTTTTTGTTGACGAAATCCACAGATTCAACAAGTCGCAGCAAGACGCTTTTTTGCCCCACGTCGAGGCCGGAACCATCACGCTCGTGGGCGCGACCACGGAAAACCCGTCGTTCGCCGTCAATGCGGCGCTCCTCTCGCGGTGCAAAGTCGTCCGCCTCGAGGCGCTCTCGGAAGCCGACCTCGTGACGGTGCTTTCGCGTGCCCTCGTCGACACGCGCGGACTTGGCGAGCTCGACCTTTCCCCGGAGGCCGGCGTGCTCGACGCCATCGCACACGCCGCCCGCGGAGACGCGAGGCGCGCGCTCACCTTGCTCGAATCCGTCGCCGAAGATGCCTCCGCGCGGGGCATTCGGAGCATCACCATGGCGGACCTCGAAGCGTTCGACACGCGGGCCCCGCTCCTCCACGACAAGTCGGGGGACGCCCACTACGACGTCACGAGCGCGTTCATCAAATCGATGCGCGGCTCCGATCCGGACGCGTCCGTGTATTGGCTCATGCGCCTGCTCGAAGCGGGCGAAGACCCGCTTTTCCTCCTGCGCCGCATGGTCATCTTCGCGAGCGAGGACGTGGGCAACGCCGACCCACGAGCGCTCGTCGTCGTGTCCTCGGCCGATGCCGCGTTCCGCAGACTGGGCATGCCCGAGGGTCTCTACCCGCTCGCCCACGCCGCGCTCTATCTGGCCGCCGCGCCAAAATCGAACGCCGTCGGAAAGGCCTTCACGCGTGCCCGCGCCCTCATCGAGCAGCACGGCGCGCTCCCCGTCCCGAAAAAGCTCCGAAACCCGGTCACCAAGCTCGCGAAGAGCGAGGGTCACGGCGCGGACTACCAGTACGCGCACGACCACGAAGGTGGCTTCGTACCCGGCGAGACGTACCTCCCGGACGCCCTCGTCGGCCAGTCTCTGTACGAGCCCACGAGCCACGGCGAAGAGGCCAAGATCGCGGCGCGTCTTGCGACGATGCGCAACCCGCGGAAATAGCTCGATTTTTGGGAGCTGGCCGCGGCCGCGTCGAAATGCTCGCGTTATCGCCGCGAGTCGTGGGAAAACCTAAGGCATGTCGGATCCGGACGTGGTCCCCGCGCTCGTTTCGCTCGGGTTCAGCCTGAACGAGTCTCGCGCCTATGCGGCC